>NZ_KB913013.1:6225235-6328514 GCF_000383955.1 Rudanella lutea DSM 19387
GTTGATGTTTTGATTGAAAGCGCTAGCTCCAAAAAACATCCCACCCATATTCGTAACCTGGGTCGTATTCCACGAGTTGATATTTTGATTGAAAGCGCTGGCTCCAAAAAACATCCCACGCATTGTAGTCACGTTGGCCGTATTCCACGAGTTGATGTTCTGATTGAAAGCACTGGCTTCATAAAACATCGCACCCATATCCGTAACGTTGGCCGTATTCCACGAGTTGATGTTTCGATTGAAAGCACTGGCTCCCAAAAACATCCCGTACATAACCGTAACATTGGCCGTATTCCACGACCCGATGTTGGCCGGGCCATTGAGTGACCTACAATTCACGAACATATAACTCATATCACTAACGCCGGCCAGATTCGGCACATCGCTGGCCGAAACCGCTAACCCATCACATCCCCAAAAAGCCCTGTTCATCGATGTCCAGCTTACCGTCCCCCACTGCCGTACATCGATCAACCGGCTTCGGTCGGTGCCATTGTCGATGATGATGCGTTGGAAGTTGGCTGGGGCAATGCTCAGGTCGATGGTGGCCCCGGCTGGCAGGCCGGTAAGGGTGGCTGTTGACCCCGTAAACGTACCCGAACCCGATGTGCTGGCGGGTACGGTCGTCCAGGTGTAGCTCACCGTGCCGCTGGTGGCTACTCCAAAACTCAACTGGTTCGGCCCCGACCCCGACGTGGCCAGGTTCCAGCGGGTGACGAAGGGCGTCTGCCCCTGCACCGTGAGGGTAAACAGCAACAACAGACCTGACAAGGCCAGTTTGTAAGAAAAGGAGGTTCTGCAATGTGGATTGACCAGAGACCTGAAGAGAGAGGTAGAGGATAAACGCATAGGATGGAATGAGTTGCTGGAAAAAGCCTGCAAGACTACATGAGACGTGGATTGTAACTGCCCATGAACCTACACAAACGCCCCTGAATCTGGTGATTCAGGGGCGTGGACAAAAGCGTGGACAAAAATGTAAACATCTGACTTACAGTGAAAAAAACTGTTAAGGGGTTGTTGTGCTTATGATTGGTGTGCAGGTAACAATGCTAGAAGAGGAATAAAGTGACGGGCTTTGTGTTTGTGGGACCGTTTGTATTTTGAAACCACAAAAAGTTTTATCTGAGCTGAATAACTAAGTGTACTTGTAGCTATAACACAGACAAAAATTTGTATTCTCCTAATAAATGTTAAACCCATTAACAAGCCAGCTCTACGGCTTGTTAATGGGTCAAAATCTATCCGTACAATGAAAAATTACCTCTTTCTTTTCATGTTGGCCGTGTCAATAGGCCTGTTTGGGTCAGCACAGAGTTTCGGACAAGCGTCTGCCTATCAGTTATCAAGTCATATTCTGGATGTTTCAAAAGGACAACCTGCCAGCGATGTTACCATTCGGTTGGAGCGGCTTAATTCGCAAAACAAACAATGGGTGCGTGTCGATGAAAAAACGACAGACCGGAACGGACGAATCTCGGACTTCTTGCCCGCTAAAACCGACAATACGGGTACGTACAAGCTAACTTTTCTGGTAGACGATTACTTCAAAAAAAATGGAGTCGCCAGTTTTTACCCGTTTATCGAGGTCGTTTTCGAGATCAAAGGGTCTGACCACTACCATATTCCCATTACCTTGTCGCCATACGGGTATTCAACGTATCGGGGAAGCTGATGGCTCGTTTAATTGGCAGAAGGGCTCAGCGGAAGCCGAATCTCAAAGGCGGTGTCGGAGGCTGAGACAACCGGCTGCGGGAGGTTGAGCATCTGGTATTTGGCAACGATGTTGCTGAGACCCACCCCGTTTGAGAGGGCTCGTGTTGCTTTGTGTTGCAGATTGTTCTGTACAATGAGCCAGCCCAGCTGATCGGTTTGGATCTGAATGTGTAGCGGTCGTTTGGCCGATACAACATTATGCTTCACCGCGTTTTCGACCAGTAACTGCAGGGTTAGGGGCGGCAGTTGAAGACTTCGGGCCGACTCTGGAATGGACACACTAAGAGTTAGGCCGCTTCCATAGCGGGTTTGCAGGAGGTGGTAGTACCCGTCAATAAACTGGAGTTCGGCGGCCAGTGTGGTCAGGTTTTGTTCGTTGCCGCTACGCAGTACATATCGGTATACGCTACTGAGTTTGTCCACAAACACTTCGGCTTTCTCGGGGTCCTCACTAATCAGTGCCGACAGCGAATTGAGTGCGTTAAAGAGAAAATGCGGATTGACCTGTTGCTTAAGCACTTCCAGTTGACTTTGCAGATTCACCATTTGCAGGCGCTCGCGTTCGCGCTCCAGTTGCTCCAGTTGTGATTTATACACCGACGAGTCCCGATTGTAAAAGTACAGTTCGTAGAGTATGAGGAAAAAGGCAGCAATCAGAAACGAGCGAAACAGGTCGAAACCAAACGGGCTGGCAGTCAGTATAATTTTGTCGACGTGTACCTGCAAGGCAACGGCCTTGCCATTATAGCCGGCCGGTGTACCGGTGTTGACGATGTGCCGCCAGAGGTTGATTCCCCAGGCGAGTACCGCCGTACCGAGGGTACAGGCCAACAGCGTGATAGCCCGTACCGAGGGTTTGCTAATCGGTAATGTGCTTCGGAGTCGGAAGTAGATGATAATGGCCCGGTTTAGGTACCAGTGCAACGTGATGGCAATCACTTTGGTGACCAACAGAATCAGATGGGTGCGGGTCAATGGCTCTCTCACCAACGGTTCGGTAAGGAAGGCAAAGAGGGTAACCAGGCTAATTCCGCCCCACCGGAGCCATCTATCTGAAATCATATGATTCATACGCCGAGGTTTGCTCGTAAACATACGCAGCGGACCGGTTGATTGTGTGCCAAACTACACTCGTCTGCACAACTTTTGGTATCAATTGTCAAAAAACCGGGACGAGTTGTAGGAACACCCAAACCGCTTAAGAGTAACGTAATCGGCACGCATTTATCAGGGGCCTGTTCATTCGGCTTTACTATCTGTCAGGAGTGGTACATGCAAAAGCGGCACTGTTGAGTAAGACAGTGCCGCTTTATTATGGAATTAAGCCAAGGCAGTTCTCTAAATTCGTTTTGAGGAATGCATGGGTCCAACCATTGAACAGACCGTGGCCAGTCGGTGGAGCTCATCGGCTTTCCATAGGTTATAGTTGCGTTGCCGCAACACCATTTTTTTTCGGTCCAGACCTGCCTGCCGCAAGAGGTCCCGGCTGATTTGCTCGGGTAAAAACTGAAACAGAGAGCTAAGCCGTTTAATGTCTGTAGCAGCTTTGCTTCCCAAACCGAGCCGCTCTGCCAGTGAGATTGTCTCGTCGATGGTCCAATTACCTACCTTTTCTTTCCGGTTTGCATACTGGACCGGAGAAAGGGCTACCGTCTGGAGCAATTCTTTTTTGTTCAGGCTTTTATCCTGTAAGCTCGATAGAACCCGTGCCCGAAGGGTTAGGTACGATTGAATCAGTTGCGCAATTTTTTCTGTGTCCATGATGTGTAGCATGAAGTGTAGCTGAGGTAGCCTGACTGGCTACCTCAGCGTATGTTAACGAACAATTTTCTTGATCGTCACAGGAATACAGATGTCTGTTGGGCAGGTACAGTTTGCTACCAGCGCCACCGTCACATCCCGGAAACAGCCCGTCTGCCGGTCGGTGAGCCGCACCGTGTAGTTGTTGGCCAGCAAGCCCGTGCCAATCACCCCAGAGACCGGTAGGCTCGTAGCGGTTGCCGGTACCGCCGTGGCCGCATCAAAGCTCGTACCCACCGAATACTGATAGGTGTACCGACGCGGATCGGTCAGGCCCGTGATGCTCAGTTGCCCGTTTGCCTGCGGTTCCGAACCTACACAGGTAGGGTTCTGGGTGAGCACCGTAAACAGGGGCACTTCTACTTCTTCGATGACGATGGGGCAACAGCCGCTCTGAGGACACTGACCGTTCACGCCCTCGTCGATCACCACCTGATAGGCACCGGGCAGGGTGGCTGTAAAGGAGTTGAGCGTACCGTCGGCGACCAGCGTAGCGGTGGTGGCACCGGGTGCGGTGAGGTACCACTGGTAGCGACTGAACCCGGTTGGAGCCTCCAGGCGCATGGCGAAGGGCTGTCCTTTACAAACCCGGTAGGGGATGGAGGTGCAGACCTGATTGTCGTTGCCGGGGATGGAGGCCGTGTTGTAGATGACCCCTTCGGTCTCAACGCTGACGCTGTAGACGAGGGTAGCCGTGGCGTTGGCGGGCAGGGAGGCAATGGCCCAGCTGCCGCCCGTGAGTGAGGGGGTAAAGCTACCAGCCGATACGGTGACAGATCCGGGTATGATAGAGATGCCAGGCGACGCAGCATCGTTGACGACGACGCTGGTGGCCGTCACGGGGCCGGTATTAGTCAGGGTGATGGTGTAGGAGATGACATCGCCAAACTGAGCGGCTGATGTGCTGACGGCCTTAGAGAGAACCAGATTCGGGCTACCGGCGCAGCTGTTGGGGGCGTCGAACGCGGCCTGTGTGGAAGCGCATTGGGGCGTCGACAGGATGGCCGTCGCCAGGAGCGAAGCGCCGTTGGCAGCGAGGTTGTCGACGGTCATCTGAACGGAGTTCGTCGTCAGCGCCGACAGGGCGAATACCTGGGTTGTCCCCCCGATAGAGATGGTGGCCGATTCGGGCTGGATCAGGTTCATGACGGTCAGGGTCGCTGTTGCCGAGAAGGTGTTGGTGGCCGACTGACACGTACCGTGCGTGACCACCAGACTAACCGAGCAGGGTGGGACGGTGTTGACCCCGATTGAGCTTGAGGTAAAGCAAGCTGGGCCAGTGGTACACGTTGCCGAATACGTCTGAGTCGGTTGGGTTGGGGTTACGACTATGCTGGTCCCGGTGCTACCATTGCTCCAGGCAACTGTACCCGCGCACCCCGTGGCGGTCAAGGTCACGCTACTGCCTACGGTGACCAGTGTCGAGCTGGCGGTGAGGTTGAGCACGGGCTGGGGCAGTACGGTCACGGTACCTACCGCGAAGGTAGTTGACGTAGCGGTAGTACAGGTGGCCGTGTAACTGGTGGTTTGCGTGAGCGCGGGTGTTACGAGTGTGTTGCCCGAAGTGCCGTTGCTCCAGCTGATCGTTCCAGCGCACCCAGCAGCCGTCAGCGTTGCTGACGTGCCGAAGCAAACCGTGGCTGAGGTGACAACCAGATTAGCGGGTGCCTCGGTATTAACCACGATTGAAGCTGAAGTGAAGCAAGCCGGACCGGTGGTACACGTTGCCGAGTACGTCTGCGTTGGCTGGGTCGGCGTCACGACGATACTGGCCCCGGTGCTGCCGTTGCTCCACGTAACGGTACCGGCGCAATCCTGAGCCGAGAGAGTCACACTACTGCCTACGGTGACCAGTGTCGAGCTGGCCGACAGGTTGAGCACGGGCTGGGGCAGAACCGTAACGGTGCCCACGGCGAAGGTAGTTGAGGTAGCGGTGGTACAAGTGGCCGTGTAACTGGTGGTCTGCGTAAGCGCGGGCGTTACGAGTGTGTTGCCCGAGGTGCCGTTGCTCCAGACAATGGTGCCAGCGCATCCAGCGGCCGTCAGAGTAGCCGAGGTGCCGTAGCAAACTGTGGCGGAAGTGACGATCAGGTTGGCGGGTGCCTCGGTATTAACCCCGATACTGGCGGTGGTGAAGCAAGCCGGACCGGTGGTACACGTTGCCGAGTAGGTCTGAGTCGGCTGGGTTGGCAACACCACAATGCTAGTCCCGGTGCTGCCGTTGCTCCACGTAACGGTACCGGCGCAATCCTGAGCCGAGAGAGTCACACTACTGCCTACGGTGACCAGTGTCGAGCTGGCCGACAGGTTGAGCACGGGCTGGGGCAGAACCGTAACGGTGCCCACGGCGAAGGTAGTTGAGGTAGCGGTGGTACAAGTGGCCGTGTAACTGGTGGTCTGCGTAAGCGCGGGCGTTACGAGTGTGTTGCCCGAGGTGCCGTTGCTCCAGACAATGGTGCCAGCGCATCCAGCGGCCGTCAGAGTAGCCGAGGTGCCGTAGCAAACTGTGGCGGAAGTGACGATCAGGTTGGCGGGTGCCTCGGTATTAACCCCGATACTGGCGGTGGTGAAGCAAGCCGGACCGGTGGTACACGTTGCCGAGTAGGTCTGAGTCGGCTGGGTTGGCATCACCACAATGCTAGTCCCGGTGCTGCCGTTGCTCCAGCTCACCGTACCGGCGCAATCCTGCGCAGTCACGGTGACGCTACTGCCTACGGTGACCAGTGTCGAGCTGGCGGTGAGGTTGAGCACCGGTTGCGGCAGTACGGTCACGGTTGCTATTGCCGACGTGGTGGCGCTGGGCGTCGTACACGTAACGGTATAATTGGTTGCCTGCGTCAGAACGGGTGTCACGAGGGTCGTAGCAGTAGTTCCGTTGCTCCAGCTTACGGTACCGAGGCAACCCGATGCCGTTAGGGTGGTAGAGGTACCGTAACAAATCGTAGCTGAGGTGACCGATACCGTAGCCGCTACGGTACAACTGGCTGGTGCATTGTAGGTAATGGTTGCAGTGTCGCAGTTGGGCAGGCTTACCGTAACGGTATGCGATCCGGTGCCTGAGGTCAGACCCGTCAACGAGTAAGCTACCGAAGTCGCGCTGGCTGCTATCGAAACAGTTGTTGACCGCGTGCCGTCTGTGATGGTAGCGGTACCGCCCGTCGTATTGGTAAGGCTGATGGTGCCGCTTACGGAATAACGATTCGTAACGGGGTCGCAGGTGCTTGGATTGGCTGTGGCTGTCAATGCACAGGGCTCGATTACATAGGCTACGTCGTACGAGAAGTTATTCTGTCCGGCTTGTCCCAACGTAAACGTGATAAGTCCCTGTCCGTTGGCGTCGGTGTCAATGGCATCGGCATTGGTGCCAGTCGCTGTATTCGCATTTTGGCTGAGCACCAACGTGTTGGCACTGGTACTTTGTGGGAACGTCAGGGAATAGCTGCCGCCCTGCGTCAGGCCCGTCAGGCTAAAGGCATAGCCGGTCGCTGCTGTGCCCGACGTGTTGGCAAAATAATATTCACCGCTGGCATTCGTCGTGACCGACACCCCGGCCGTAGGTAAGCCTGGCCCTTTGAGCGTCACAACCACGCCGGGCAATGCCGGTTCGTTCGCATCCTGAACGCCATCATTGTCCAGATCGCGCCAAACCCGGTTGCCAATCTGTATAGGGGCGGGGGCGCAAACGGCCGAAATAATACCTAATCCGTTGGCTTTTCCGTACGTGATGGGGTTGGCACCAGTTCCTACGGTGAGGTAAATCTCATACCGTTTTTCGTCGGTGCCGTTGGTCGAGTTGAACCAGTTGAAACCGCCCGACCAAACCGTCAGGGGGTCCATGGCGGTCACCACCACTTCGCCTTTGCCGGGAATGACGGCCAAACCGCCCTGAAACGTTTCTTCGTGGGTAGGTGTACCGGTTTCGGGGTAGCGGTCGAGTGCGTAAAATTCACCACCGCCGGGCCCCTGTGCGTTACCAACCCCAGTTCCAGTAAAGGCAGGGAGTGTTGACGTAGCGGGCAGTGAGCCATTACTCTCGAGTGTCCAGCCGGCACTGGTTCGGCGGGCCATCAGCACATCGCCCCCAATGTAGCCGTTGTAAAGCTGGGTATCGGTAGCGTCGGTCGAGCGTTGTTGGTAGCCCAGTTGGTGACCACCCCGGTCCATTAAACCCAATACCATGTCGCCCCGGTCGGTAAAATCGATGCTCGACAGCATGGGTTGGGCGCGGCCAATTCGAATACCGGCCGTTGAGGAACCGCCCAGAAAAAGGGACGAAAAGTTACTAACCCACGGGCTCCACTCATTACCCAGGGTCTGCTGTGTAAAGTGGATATAGCCTTTGGTGTAGTCAAGCGGAAAGCTAAGTACCGGCGTGTTGTTAAACGTCAACGTCGCTTCGTCCATCTCGAAAACAGACGCTCTGAGGTTGGTAGGGCTGGTGGCCAGGTTATTTTCGCCCGTACAAACGATGCCCACGTACACTTTGCCCCGGTACACTTTAATGGCAAATGGCCGGGCAACACCATCGGTACAGGTTGTAGTGGGGAGGGCGATGGTGAGCATGTCGGCAGCCGTAACGGTTGCTTTAGCCGGATTGCCAATATCAAGCCGGATAAGCCGACGGTTAAACAAATCAACGACGTAAAGCTTGCTCTCATCATCGGATAAGGCCATACTACCCAGGCCCACTTTGCCAACCAGGTTAAACGCGTTGGCATCAATACTTGAGTTGGTTGCAGTGGCCGGTAAATTTCGGGTTCCCAGGGTGGTCTGCCCGAGGTTTACACCCAGGTTCTCGATGTCGACAAACGTTGTACTGGTAGGTCCGCTGAGGGTGGTCACGTAAATACCGCCCAGACCCAACCGGCCCAAACCGACGTGCCGCTTCAGAAAAGCCGCTGAAAATAGTTTTTGCGTGGATCGCTGCACCGCTGAGCCCCAGACACTACCAACCTCAGAAGCTATGGCAAGGGGGGTCGGTTTAGTCGTCGATGCATCGGGAATATCGTATGGAACCAGTACGATGGCATCTTCGGCTGCCGAGGTACTACCGGAAGCCAGTGGGTCACCACTGACAAAACAGGCGACAGCAAGGTTCGGGCTGGCCTGACAGAAGTTCTGAGGGTAGTTGACCCCAAAGTTGACCCCGGCTGTTCCACCCGTAACAAACTGAACCGAAGTAGCGTTCTGTGTACCTCTTCGGCTTTCGTAATCGCCCGTCAGGAGTCCCGTAAATTCAACACGAAACGGGTTGTTTGAGCCGACTGTAAGCGTATATGACCCAGAGGCATTGGTTGTTGTGGAAAAGGATGTTCCGTTACTGGCATAGGCTGTGACGATAACACCACTAACGCCCGGTTCACCATAGGTATAGGTGCCTGAGGTCGGGGCGGGTGTGTACACGCCATTGGCGTCGAAATCTCGGAAAACAGTACCTGTAATGGTCTGTGCCGAAGTAAGGCTTGGGATAGCTCCAAACAGGCATACCAAAAGCCAGCCAAAAGCCTGCCTGACCAGCAAGGATTTGCTGGTCAGGTAACCGTAAAATTTTTTCATAGACCGGTAGTAGTATATTAAATCGACTATAGATTTACTACAACATTGCCGGTATGCAAATTTGAGACCATTAAGTATAAATCGTAGTAACAAAAATAACGTATAATTAATAGCCTCAATCTAAAATTTAGCATAAATACTTAGTAAATAGATGGTTAGGGGTTTTATTAGTATCTGAAGGCTACAGTAAATTGTTATGAATGGATAGTCAAATTACGCACGTAATATTTTTTGTCAGTTCATATAAATTATTGTGAGTAATTATACGGCTCCAAAAAGTATGCCGTAAATTCTTTCACCCAGGGTCCCATATTCAGAGTAATATCATCTTCACAAGCTCGGATTCATGGTAACTCCGAAGTTGATTTCTGGCTGTTGGATATGAATGATCACCACGCTAACATCTTAATAAGTCTGGTAGATATAAAGAAACCGGCGATAAGCGTCGGTTCAGGTAATTCCAATAGCGTCAGTGTCGTTTTTATGCCCTGCACATGGACCAAACTATAATCCATGTGCAGGGCCTATTTTACCGGGACGTAATTTTGCGGATCGATACCGGTACACAAACATCCTCCGGACAAACGCAATTAGACACCAGGGCCACAGTCACATCCCGGAAACAACCAGTCTGCCGGTCGGTGAGCCGGACCGTGTAGTTGTTGGTAGCCAGACCCGTAGCAATGACCCCGTTGGTCGGGATGCTGGTAGCAGGTACGGGCACCGCCGAAGCCGCATCGAAGCTGCTACCCACTGAGTATTGATACGTGTACCGACGGGTATCCGATAAACCCGAAATGCTCAGTTGCCCGTTTGCCTGCGGCTCCGAGCCCACGCAGGTGGGGTTCTGGGTGAGCACCGTAAACAGAGGCACCTCTACCTCCTCAATAAGTATGGGGCAGCAACCCGTTGGCGGACACGCACTGTTAAGCCCCTCGTCAATGACCACCTGATAAGCGCCGGGCAGGGTAGCCGTAAAGGAGTTAAGTGTACCATCGGATACCAGCGTAGCCGTGGTGGCGCCCGGTGCGGTTAGGTACCACTGATAGCGGTTAAACCCAGCAGGGGCTTGCAGCAAAATGGCGTAGGGCTCTCCTTTACAAACTTTGTACGGAATGGTGGTGCAAACCCGTACATCAGTATTGGGCACCGAAGCGGTATTATAAACAACCCCTTCAATACTTACGCTGACGCTGTAGATAAGTGTGGCTGTAGCTCCAGCGGGCAGGGTGCTAACCGACCAGGTACCGCCCGTGAGGTTTGGCGTAAAGGTACCCGCCGATGTCGTGATGGTGCCGGGAATAATGGTTACACCTGCCGAAGCGCTATCGTTAACCACCACACTGGTAGCAGGTACCGGTCCGGTATTGGTCAGTGTAATGGTGTAAGAAATCACATCACCGATTTGTGCTACCGTAGTACTTACCAGCTTAGTCAGAACTAAGTTCGGACTGCCCTCGCAACTGGTCGGTGCGTTGAATACCGCTGTTGCCAAAGCGCAATCGGCCGCCGAGAGCCGGGCTATGGCCGTCAGCGAAGCACCATTCGACGCCAGGTTATCAACCGTCATCCGAATGGTATTCGTTGTCAAAGCCGACAGGGTATATACCTGCGATGTTCCCCCCAGCGTAATAGTAACAGATTGGGGCTGGAGGAGGTTATTAACGGTCAATGTCGCGGTGGCCGAGAACGTGTTGGTCGCCGACAGACAAGCACCCGGTGTGACCGTCAGGCTTACCGAACAGGGCGGAACCGTGTTCACCACAATTGAGGCCGTTGTGAAACAGTTAGGACCCGTTGTGCAGGTGGCCACGTAGGTTTGGCTCGACTGAGTGGGCTGTACCACTATGCTCGAACCGGTGCTACCATTGCTCCAGGTTACTGTACCGACACAGACCGTGGCCGTCAACGTAACACTGTTGCCCGCTGTAACCAGCGTTGAACTGGCCGAGAGGCTAAGTACTGGCTGGGGTAAAACCGTAACCGTTCCAACAGCCGACGACGTGGAGGTTGCCGTGGTACACGTCGCCGTGTAGCTGCTGGTTTGGGTTAGGGTAGGCGTTACCAGGGTGTTACCTGTTGTACCATTACTCCAGGTCACTGTACCGACACAGCCAGCGGCCGTCAGGGTACCCGACGAACCATAGCAGACCGTTGCCGAGATAACCACCAAATTAGCGGGTGGTTCGGTGTTGATCACGATACTTGCCGTAGTAAAGCAGTTCGGGCCGGTGGTACAGGTAGCCGAATAAGTTTGGGTAGTCTGCGTGGGCATCACCATAATACTCGTACCCGTTTGCCCCGTATTCCACCGTACGGTCCCAACACAACCCGATGCTGTCAACACCACATTTGTTCCTACTGTCACCAGGGTTGAGCTGGCCGAGAGGCTTAAAACAGGCTGCGATAACACGGTCACGTTGCCTACCGCAAAGGTACTTGAGGTGGTGGCCGTGCAGGTAGCTGTGTAGCTCGTCGTTTGAGTCAGAGTTGGCGTTACCAATGTGTTGCCCATGGTGCCGTTGCTCCACGTAGTTGTACCGGTACAACCGCTGGCTGTCAGCGTGGCGGAGTTGCCGAAACAAACTGTCGCTGAAGTTACCGAAATACTCGCACGGGGAGCGGTGTTGATCACGATGCTTGCCGTGGTAAAGCAGGCCGGTCCGGTGGTACAGGTGGCTGAGTACGTCTGAGTGGTTTGCGTTGGGGTTACCACAATGCTTGTGGTTGTTTGCCCATTACTCCACCGAACCGTACCTGCGCAACCCGCAGCCGTCAGTGTGACATTTGTTCCTGCAGTGACTAAGGTCGAGCTGGCGGTGAGGTTGAGCACGGGGCGTGGTAGAACCGTAACGGTGCCTGTAGCCGTGGTGGTTGAGGTAGCTGCTGTACACGTTGCCGTGTAGCTTGTTGTTTGTGTCAGTGTCGGTGTAACAAGGGTGTTGCCCGTGGTGCCGTTGCTCCACGTGACGGTGCCAATACAACCGCTGGCTGTGAGAGTTGCCGAGCTACCGAAACAAACCGTTGCCGAAGTGACAACCAGATTAGCTGGTGGAGCCGTCTTGATCACAATGGAAGCCGTCGTGAAACAACCCGGTCCGGTGGTACAGGTAGCTGAGTAGGTCTGTGTCGCCTGGGTGGGTGTGACGGTGATGGGGCTACCCGTTGCGCCATTGCTCCAGGTTACCGTGCCCACGCAGCCGCTGGCCGTCAGGTTTACATTTGTGCCCGCAGTTACCAGTGTTGCACTGGCGGTGAGATTAAGTAGAGGCGGAGGCAGCACGGTCACTGTTGCCGTTGTTGTCCCCACACAGCCATTGACTGTACACGACACGCTGTACTGCGTGGTTGTCTGTGGCGCAACCGTTATCGATTGGGTAGTTGCATTATTCGACCAACGTACCGTGCCCGCACAGTTTTGCACCGTTAGTACAGCTGATGAGCCTGCACAGATGGTTGTGCTGGCTACCGTTGGAGCGGGTAAGGGATTCACGGTTACCGAAACGGTTACTGTCGACCGGCAGTTGGGTGCACTGGTTACGGTCACCGTGAACGTATTAACACCAACGGGCAGAGCTGTGGCCGTTGCAGTGGCCGTTGTTGCCCCCGTCAGCGCGACCCCGGCGGGTGCTGCCCAGGAGTATGTGTAGCTACCCTCCGGCGTCACGTTGGCAACAAGCCGCACTGGTTGACCAACGCATATCGTATTGCTGGGTGATGCCTGAGCTGTGACGGTGAGCGTACAGGGTATCTTCACCATACCGAAGTCGTAGGTATGGTTTGTACTGCCCGGATCACCCGTAGTCAGCTTGATACACGGGAGGCTGGTGCCACTCACTACATCCAGTTTGGCGTCGTTATTAATCGTTGTGGTTCCTGTATTGAGCGTTCCACTTTCGCCCGGCGTCAGGGGCGACACATCGGTGAGGGCCAGCCCCTGGCTCGTTACTACCGTACTGGAGCCAAGGCTTGCCAGAACCAGTCCATACGTGGTGTTAGCTTGCAGGGCCGTGGTCACAACGGCCGACGTACTCGTCACCGTAGTGCTGGCTGTATTGGAGAAGTAATATTCACCGGCAGCGTTGGTGGTAGCACTGGCAATGATTGTGGTTTTTGTGGCGTTGTAAAGCCGCACAACGGCCCCGGCAATAGGTGGCTCACAAGGGTCCTGAATACCGTTTTGGTTATCGTCGCGCCATACGCGGTTGCCAATCTGAATTGGAGCTGGGTTGCACAATACCGTGACGCCCCCCCAGTTATTCGACTTGGTGAAGTTGGTGTTTTCAAATCCAACGTTGGTGTAGTCACCCAAAATCCGAACGTCGCGAGAGCGCTCGCCGGTTACCCGGTTCAGCCACGTTACGCCCGACGTACCGCTGAAGTAGACGTTGTCCATGGCAGGAGCCACAATTTCTGAGCGGCCAGGAATGTAGTCAATGGTACCGGCCATCATGGCTCCTTCTGCACCCACATATTTAAAGAACCGACCCCGCGAGCTGGTGTTGCCCCCGGCAAAGTTGGGTTGAGTAACGCTCCAGTTTACGGTCGATACCATTGAACCCGCTACAGCATTGGCCTCCATCTGCCACGTGGGTGCGGCATCGGTACCGGTATTGGCAACCCGGTGCAGCAACCCGCCCGCTACGTAAACAGACGAGTGGATGATATCGTGATAGCGGTTTCGGGTAGCCACAACCATCCCGTATTTCCCGTCCGGCTGCTGGTCGAAGGCTACCTCGCCAAGCCAGGGGTGTGTATGCTGGCTCGTTGTGGTAAACCCATTTTCGTAGAACGTGGTGTTGGGGGTAACCACATCCCAGGTGTGTACAATCTGATCGTACCAGAACGCGTCGTTGGGGTTTGTTGCCGGAATTGTGATGTTCAGCGGGATGGTAGTTTCGAGCCGGAAGTCTGCCGACGAAGGGGTCGTGTCTTTGGGATCAAACGAGTAAACCAGGCCGCGTACGTTGGTTAGCGTAGGACCGGTACAGGTAAGCGTGGCGTACACCCGCTTTGTGGTGGGGTGCACACCCAGACCCAGAGCAGCCCGGTAGGGGCGTCCATCAGACCAGGTTCCGGTCGGGCATGCATCGGTTGGAATTGGGAACCGTTTTATTTGGGTGGATACAGCCGCTCCGGTTGTTTGATCGACCGGAATGACCAGAACCTCCTGAGTTCTGAGGTTTACCACGTACAGCTCACTGTCATCGTCGGCCATCCGCATCGACCCAAGGCCAGTATAACCAATTTTGGCTGGGTTGCTATTAGTGATACCGAATGTTGTGGGGCTTGGGAACGTGTTATCGGTAGCATATGTACCGGCATAGCCTGCGCCAAACACCGTTTCGAGGTCCAGCCAGGTAGTTGGTGCTGCGGGTGTCGTCGTGGTATAGTTGATTCGATAAATGACCCCTTCGCCAAACCCGTTGCTTCCTGTTTTCATAGGGGCATAAGCCCGCATGTAAGACCCGGTAAGCAGTTGCCGGTGGGTTTTGTCGTAGGTCAGGCCAAATGTAGTTCCCACACCACCCACGTTGCCAATGGTGCGCTTCGCAACAAGCGGATAGGTACCCAATGGGATAGCCCAATCACGATTGCTATCGGTGGCCTGACGCGCCGTAAAATCATCCCCATCAGCGTAGGTAAAGTCAATAATGACCGGCTCCGAAGTGAGGTCGGTGTTTCGGGCAAAACACACAACGGCTACCCGGGCGTCGTCCTGACAATACGAGCGAGGGTCGCTCAGGCCCAGGCTGACATTGCAGGAAGGCGACCGTACAAACTGCACCGATGTACCACTCTGTGCACCGTACATCGACTGACCAAACTGTGTGGGGATATTCGAGAACTCCACCCGGTACGTGACCCCATCGGTAAGGCCGCTTACCTGGTAGTTACCGGCCAGATCGGTGGTTGTAGTAGCTACGAGCGTGCTACTCCCCGACGGGCTGCAGGCGAAAACACGAACCGTAATGTCCGACAAACCGGGGTCGGTGTTGGACCGAGCCCCGTTGGCGTTAAAATCATTATATACAACTCCGCCAATGCGGCCCGGACCCGACACGCAGGAAGTGCAGGCTTCGCCCGTAACCGTAAAGGTATCTGGCGCCGACACACAACCATTTGCATTAGTCAGCGTAGCTGAATACACATTGGTGGCCGCGTTGATGAGGGGCGTAATTGTGCGGGTTGTCGCCCCCGTCGACCAGCGGTAGGCGCTGCCCGGTGGGAGTGTTAGGGTGGTGGAGCTGCCCTGACAAACAGTGGTGCTTCCGCCAATAACTGTAGCGGGGGCAGGTCGTACGTTCAGAACGAAGCTGTCGAAGATGAAGCAGTTTGCCAGCCCGGAGTCGACAATGGCGTACACGTATAAAGTTTGCGTAGCTGTTCCTTCGTTGGCGGGCACCGTTACAATTCGGCTCGACGATTTGGTGCCGCTGATTGACGACGCGGCTATTGTCCCTATGGTGGTACCGCCGGAGTACATCGCCGTTCCCGATTGTGGACTGGTAAAATACACAAACCGAATCACCTCAGGGGCAACAGCATTGTTCGTCACGGTCAGGGTTAGTGCCGTGTTTGCGCACTGCGTGATGGTGCCCGAGGAGGGCGACGTAAATGAAAGAATGGTAGGACAGGTAAAAAAGCTGGCCGCTACTGTGCGGCTGTCCTCTGTCAGAACTTTGATGTTTGTTGATGGTCGGGCCGGTTTAGCAACCGCTATGCCCTTTGAGTCGTTATAATTGAGCCTATTATGCGCCGATATGGCAAGGGTTTCTGAGGTTGTAAGCCCACCTAAAATAAAGATCCCGAGCGTGAGTAGGGTTATTAGCCACCTTCCGGGTAACACCGCAAAAAAGTTGCCTGTGGTTGGGTACGTTGGGAGGTAAATTTTTTTCATAGACCGGCCTGTATAAATACTTAAATGGGTGTGCCATTACCCCAGTGATACGGGGCAATTTAGGTGCCATATGGTCGATATATGAATACTTAAAGGGCTGTTTGTATATGTGTATAGCGGATTCGTAAGTGTATTTATCGCTGAGAATAGAGCAATAATGCTTAAAAATGATTTCGTTCCTAAGTTGTCGACGATAACGTATAAAAGAATGCCTTAGTATTCATTTATGTTACCTTTTGTCGAATATTCATAAACTTATTGCAAGCAAATTTCAAGCCAACTAGTCTTAGGGGTCGGATAAGTTGCGTATAAATGAAAGAAAAAACGCCTTATCGTTTATAGCATTGTCTACAGCTTGCACGCAAAAAACTGACCAGGGTTATCTGTTCATAGTCAATTCATGCTACGAATTGTATCAAGCTAAGTAAAAGTTGCTATGAGTCTGTTAAGCGTGATGCATGGTAAAGCTACACGCGTCCATACAGTCAAACATCACCGAGTTGTTAATACCCCTACAACCAGAGAAAAGCAGCATGGAAGTGCAGACAAAATTACCCCTGTACGCCCTGGAGCGAAAGCTCAATCACTTTTCTTTCCGAAGTGTAATACCCCGTCGTTCAACCGGCCAAACCGAATGGTAAAGAGGTCTTTCAGGTAGTTCTGGTATACCTGCCACGGTCGGCGCGAACCCTGCTGCGGCAGTAAATGTGCCGCCCGCTGCACATACCCCGACGTGAAATCCAGAAAGGGGCGGGGCTCCACATGGGGCTGCCGCCGGGGTACGACCGTTGCGTACCCATGACGGTCCATGTACCGCAACAGCCGACACACATAGCTGGCAGTCAGGTCGGTTTTCAGGGTCCAGGAGGCATTTGTATAGCCAAATGCGATGGACAAATTGGGTATATCGCTCAGCATCATTCCCTTGTAAGCCATTAATTCGCTCGTCTTGTAGGTCCTTCCATCGACCGTTAACGCTATGCCACCAAAGAGTTGAATGGTCAGGCCGGTCGCCATGACTACTACATCGGCTGGTACGTGTTCGCCCGATTTTAGGTGCAGATTGTCGGCCGTGAAGCGCTCAATTTCATCGGTGACTACCGACGCTTTGCCGGCCCGAATGGCCCCAAACAGGTCGCCGTCGGGTACCAGGCAAACCCGCTGATCCCAGGGATTATAGCGCGGGCTGAAATGCCTGTCCACATCGTAGTCGGGGCCGAGTTCTTCCCGCACCAGTTGCACCAATTGTTTTTTTGCCAGCTTTGGCCACTGCCGGGCTATCCAGAAAACAATTACTCGTTGCACCACATTTTTCCAACGAATGAGCCGGTAAGCCAGCCGTTCGGGCAGGAGTTGTCGCATCCGTTGTGCTAAGGTGTCTTCGCCGGGCAGGGCCACTACGTAAGAAGGCGACCGTTGCACCATTGTGACATGTTTGGCCGATTGGGCCATGGCGGGCACAAGCGTCATGGCCGTGGCTCCGCTCCCGATCACTACTACGCGCTTGTCGGCATACGAAACATCGCGTGGCCAGAACTGGGGTAAGATAATCGGGCCTTTGAAATCGGCTTCGCCCGCAAACGTGGGCCGGTGCGGATGCTCGTAGCTGTAATACCCGCTGCACATGTACAGAAACCGGGCCTGAATTGACTGCTTAACTCCCGTGGCAACGTCCTCTACCTCGACCGTCCAGAGTGCGTCGGGCGATGACCAGGATGCTCCGACTACCTTATGCTCAAATCGAATGTGGGGCATAATACCATACTCATGAGCGGTTTCTTCAATGTATTGGCGGATGGAAGGGCCGTCGGCAATGGCCCGCGGATTCGTCCATGGCTTGAATGCATAGCCGAGGGTGTACATGTCGGAATCGGAGCGTATACCGGGGTACCGAAACAAATCCCAGGTGCCGCCCAGGGAGTGCCGGGCTTCCAGAATTGCGTAGCGTTTGCCGGGGCATTCGTTCTGGAGCCATACGGCCGTGCCAATGCCCGACAGGCCAGCGCCAACAATAAGTACATCAAGGGGAGAGTCGTCGCGGAATAACGGAGAGGAAGACATGGAAATGCATCAGAACTGTAACGGGCTGCAAGATACAGTACGGGTAGAGGATTTGGACAAATGTCCTGAATCGCGGGCGAGTGAGCCGGTAGTTTTGTCGACCAAAACAATGAGTGGAGAACCAACCAAACACCAGAAACAGCAAACCATAAACTGCCTTCTATGAACAAACGAATTGCAATTATCAACGGGCACCCCGACCCCGAAAGCTTCAATGCGGGGTTGGCGGATGCGTATGCAGTTGGGGCCACGCGAGCCGGTGCGTCGGTTCGGGCAATTAACATAGGCGAACTGGCGTTTGACCCAAACTTGCGATACGGCTACCGGAAACGCATGGAGCTGGAGCCCGACTTGGTGGCTGCCCTCGATACTATCCGGTGGGCCGAGCACCTTGTTTGGGTGCACCCTGTGTGGTGGAGCGGGCTGCCTGCGCAAATGAAAGGGTTCATCGATCGGCTGTTTCTGCCGGGTCTTACGTTTCAGTACCGCACCAATTCGGTTTGGTGGGATAAATTATTGACAGGCCGCTCGGCACGAATTATCACGACCCTCGACCAACCATTTTGGTACTACAAGCTGGCGTTTGGCAACCCCAGTGTGAAACAGTTAAAACGGGGTGTTTTACAATTTTGTGGCGTAAACCCCGTCCGGGTTAGTTACTTTGGGCCTGTACGTAATGCCACCGAAGGGCAGCTTATCAGCTGGCTGAGCCAGGTAGAGCAGCTCGGGTATCAATACCGTTAGTTTAAGATATGCCTTCTAATTCCCTCACGACCTACTTTCAACAGGCCCATTTTCCGGAATCGGACGCCGAGCGCATAGCCGCGTCGTTTAAGCTGCGCCAGTATAGGAAAGGCGATTTGGTTCTGCGCGAAGGAGACACCTGTCGGCAACTTGGACTGGTGGATTCGGGCTTATTTATGTTTTACATGCTCGTGCGAGGGGAGGAACGAACTACCTACGTAGTGGGCGAAAGTGGCTTTCTGGCATCGCTCTGGAGCTTTATAGGCGAACGGCCCGCAACCGAATCAATCCGTTGCGTGCGAGATGGGCGTGTGTGGCATATCGACAAAACTGATTTGGACCGGCTCCGCAAAGAGGTGCCAGGGTTTGCCCAATTTTACACGGCTATGCTCGAACGTGAAATCTGTTGTATCGAAGAAAGCCGTTACGACCTGATTGCCCTCACCGCAGAAGAACGCTACGAAAAACTACTTACCCAAACACCGCAACTGCTGCAACAGATACCTCTCTATTATCTGGCGGCTTTGCTGGGCATAACTCCCCGGCATCTGAGCCGGATTCGGGCCGGGCAACGAAAACGGAATTGAAAGCGTAGTTTCACTTGTCCTCTCCTAACGGTCAAATAATGGATGGCAATCGGATTTGTACTGTGGTGCCGGCGTTCACTTTTGACGTGACGTTGAGCGTGCCCTGGTGCAGCACAATAATGTTGCGGGCCAGGGGCAACCCGATGCCGTAACCTTCAAACAATTTGGTGTTTGAGGCCCGAAAAAATGGGTCGTAGATAAACCGAATCTCCTCGTCGGGAATACCCACGCCCTGATCAATTATGGCAATGACCACCTGCCCGGTACCAGCCGCAATATGTACCGAAACAGGTTTGTTGTACGAGTATTTGCAGGCATTACTCAACAGGTTTACAAGTGCCAGTTGCAGCAGCTGCCGGTTGCCGTTTACCTTGAGTCGGCGTGGGTCGTCGGGTAAAAAACCCAGATCCACCCGGATGTTGTTCTGCGGATTGAGCTTGTCGATAATCGTTTTGGCTTCCCAGATCAGCTCATCCATCCGCACGATTTCGAACACCAGCTTTTCATTTTTAAAGCCCAGCTGCGCCAGTGACAGCAGCGACCGGGTGATGTCGTTGAGCCGCTCGGCCTGCGTCAGTATCGTTTGCAGCGTTTGCTGGTATTCGGCGGGGGTACGCTCGCGTTTGAGGGTTACGTCGGCTTCGCCGATGATGGCCGTCAGGGGCGTGGCCAGCTCGTGCGAGGCATTGCTGATAAAGTTTTTCTGAACTTCCAGCGCCGTTTCGATTCGGTTGAGCAAATCGTTAAACGTTGAGCTTAACTCGCCTACTTCGTTTCGGTACTCGTTTTCTTCCAGCCGCAAATGGATGTTTTCGGTACTGATTTGCCGCACCTTGTTGGTGATTTGGCGGATAGGCTCAAACACATGGCGCGAAAAGTAAACCGACAAATAGATCACAATTACCGACGACAGCAGGATGCCAATGCCCAGAATGTTGCGTAGAAAGTTGAGGTGGTTATTGATGTAGTAATTGTTGGCCGACACCACTACCACATACCGCTGACGGCCCACCTGCTCACGAATCCCGGCATAAAACGTAGCACCCTCTCTGGCCGTCGACCGACCTTTGGCGAGTATCTGCGTAATGAGGCTTTCGGGAATCATCAGCGAGTCGGCGAGCCGGTTGGCCGATACGTCCTTGCTGACCGGAATAAGGTATTCCCGTTCGCTGTCGAGCCGTTCGAGGTGTTTCTCGCGAATGGTTCGGTAACTTTCGGGGTTGAGCGAATCCAGTTTCAGGTTGTACCGGGCCGAGATGGTCGCGCGGGTTTCGAGTCGTTTGTAAAAATCGACGTAGGCGAAGTTATTCTGAAACAGGTAAACCCCGGTGCCAAACAGGGTCAGCAGGGTGAGGCTGTACACCACCAGAATCAGGGCAATGCGGGTACGGGTGTTCATGGCTCTTTCAGGACATACCCCATGCCCACCACAGTGTGAATAAGTTTCTCCGGGGCGGCCGCGTCGATTTTGCGCCGTAGATAATTGATGTACACATCGACTACGTTGGTACCGGTATTGAAATTCAGATCCCAGGCACTTTCGAGCAGGTCGATGCGCGACAGCACCTTGCCTTTGTTTTTGATCAAAGCCAGCAACAACCGGTATTCGGTGGCCGTCAGCTGAACCGGTTGCTCATTGCGGGTCACGGTCTTGGCTGTATCGTCGACGCGTAAATCGGCGAGCACGTACTGATTTGTGTAGCTGGTGGTTTCGGGCTCGGCTTTCTGGTTAGCCCTCCGCAGCAGGGCATTGATTCGGGCATTTAGCTCGATAAACTTGAAGGGCTTCACCAGATAGTCGTCGGCCCCGGCGTTCAGGCCCATGACCACGTTTTCGGCGGTGCCGAGTGCGGTCAGGAACAGGATGGGGGTCAGCATGTGATTACTCCGTAGCTTCTGGCAAACCTCCAGCCCGTTCATGTCGGGCAGCATAATGTCCAGAATGATGAGGTCGTACGAAGAGTCCAACGCCATTTTGAGGCCGGTAGATCCATTGAAAGCTACCGACACGGTGTAGTTTTCTTCGATAAGACCCCGGCGAATAAACTCAACGACGCTCACTTCGTCTTCGACCAGCAGGATATGTTTCATTCGGTTGAACTGGCTAGTTGGGAACTGGATAGAAAACTGTTTTTCGTTTATCGTTTTTGGTTTTTGAGCGTGTGCTGCGTCGTTATTAATCGCGTATCAAGAAGAAACTAAAAACTGAAAACGATAAACCAGAAACCTTTTTACGGCAAGTTTGGACCTAAATGTAATCGAAAGAAGGCGCTTTTGGTCGGTTCTAATCGGATTCTAACAAACCTCTTAGACTTCTCTAATGGTGTTAGTAGACTTTTGGTGATAAACTTAAACAGAACCATGATCGAGCGACGTAAAATTCTGATCCCAACCGATTTTCGGGTCTCTTCGTTACATACCCTCCGGCTGGCCCTCGAAGAGATCGACGCACCAAAGGTTGATGTTGTGCTGCTCTATGGCACCACGCTCGACACCTCCATCACCGAAATGCTTTTCTATTCGCCCAGGCGGATTATTGCCGATTTGCTGACCGACGATTTCCGGGAGGGAATAAGCATTCTGGTCAACCGGTTCGAATCAAAAATTGGCGATTGGCAGATTGAGCTGTTTCATGGCTACCGGCAACGGGCGTTTGATACCCTGTTGAACACGCTGGAGGTTAATACCTGCTACATGGGCCGTTCGTACCCATATCACCTTACAGGCGACGCCTTCGACCTGACGCCTTTCCTCCAAAAATCGGTAGTACCCTGCCGGGAAGTCGACTGGGCGCATGAGGTTGACATCCCCTTTGCCGAAGATGGGCTCGAAAGCCTTTTTTTACAATCTGTACTGCATGGTCAACCCGTATCTGAGTCGGCAACCCGGCCTAAGGAAACCGACTTTGACCCTGAGCCAATGACCGCCTGCAGCAGTCGATTCTAAATTTTTTGGCAAAAAAACGACCCGTAAAACCCTGATGCTCATGAACTGGCTGATATAAAAGACCTGTGGGTCTGATATTTGTCATGATTTGATGTGTGGCAGGCCTTACCTTTGGGTATCCAAAAATCGGATAATGTCCCCAATGAAAAAGGCCATTCTTTACCTGCTGCTGTTCCTACTGCTGTTTCAAAACAGCGGGCGGTTGCTCGTGCTGGCCTGGTTCAAGCTCTATCAGCCACAAATCGTTCGTACGCTCTGCGAAAACCGCAATCGGCCCGAACTGAATTGTAATGGTCAGTGTGTACTGGCCAAAAAGCTGGCAGAAGCGGATCGTCAGCAACAGGCCGCTAATTGGGACCGGCTCACCGAGGTGTCCATCTTTATGGCCCCTCTGCATGTGCAGTACGCCTTCGACCCGGCGGCCACTGCCCTCTCCACCCCTGAGTTGCCCCCCTACCGGGCAGACATCCGGCCTGTCTCCGGCCCGGCCATTTTTCATCCCCCCTGCGCGTAGTTGTTTCGGCGTATATACCCTACCGGTATTGGCTCAACGCCTTTACACGGGAGGGCTATGACCTTTTTTCAAACTGCCCGAAGCTGCAAAGCACTGGCGTGAATCGTCGTGCCCATTCGGCTACGGGACCAACCGGCTTGCCGGTTCGGTTAACCGAAACAACATGTTCCGATATTTAGTATTTCTGTTTGCCCTGGGGATACCTCTTTCCCTACGGGCTCAGGCCCCTATTGCCACCGAAGGGGTCGTGTTTGACGCCCAAACCAAAGAACCATTGCCGGGGATTACAGTACTGGCCAATGACACCCAAATTGGCACTACAACCGACGCCAACGGGGCTTTCCGGCTGACCTGCCCAGCAGCCTGTACCGCCCTCACCATTCGATCGGTGGGGTATACCGACCAGGTAATTAAGCCTGGCGCGGGCAAGGTAACGGTGAGTTTGCAACAGCGGGTGCAAGATTTGCAGGGCATAGTGGTAACCGGAAGCCGCGAGGCCGCGCTTCGCACCCAAACGCCCATTGCGATTGCCCGGCTGTCGGCCCGGACGGTGGAAGAAACCAAGCCGACTGCGCTGTACGAGGTGATTAACAAGGCCCCCGGAGCGCTTATGGTTAATCTGGGTAATGAACAGCACTCGATGGCTATTCGGCAACCTATGACCACCAACGCGTATTTTCTGTACCTCGAAGACGGCGTTCCCATACGCCCGATGGGTGTGTTTAACCACAATGCCCTGCTCGAACTGAATCAGTTTACGGTCAGCTCGCTCGAAATCGTGAAAGGACCCGTCTCGTCAGTGTATGGCCCGGAGGCTGTGGGTGGGGCCGTGAATGTGCTCACGCAGCGCCCAACGGCTGTACCTACTGCGCGGGCCGGTGTTCAGTTCGATCAGTTTGGCTACCGCCGGGTGCAGGTGGGTGCGGGGGCAAGGCAAGGCAAGTTCGGGCTGTACGTGGGCGGGCTGGTTAGTCGGCAACGGAATGGCTGGATGGCGGCTTCTGACTACGATAAAACGTCGTATTACGGGCGGGCCGAATACCAGTTTACGGCCAAAACCCGCCTGACGGGTACGTTTTCGTACAACGATTACTTCTCCCAAACGAGCGGCAGCGTGGATAGTGTCGCTTTTTTTGCCCGGCAATATGTGAGCACAACCGGCTTTACCTACCGCAAAACGGTTTCGGTACGGAGCCGACTCACTCTCGAACACGACTGGAAGGGCGGGGGCCAAAGTTTCGTGACGGTCTTTTACCGAAACAACCGCAACGGGCAGAATCCGGCCTATGCCATTCGGTGGACACCGGGGCAAACTACCGCGCGGGGCGAAGTCAATTCCAATGACTTTAAAAGCCTGGGGTTCATCGCCCAGCATGCCCAACCGCTTGGCTGGCTGAGCGGCAAACTGCTCACGGGCGCTACCGTCGATGAGTCGCCGAACCGGTACTGGGCCTACCAGATTGATCTGAACGCGCAACTCCGTCCCGACAAGCGGTCGGTGGAACGGTACACAATTGCCCGCGAACGGCCCGACATCCCCCTGGCCGATTACGAAGCCCGGATACATAATCTGGCGGCCTACACCCAACTGGAGCTGGAGCCCCTGCCCAACCTGCGGCTGTCGGCCGGGTTGCGTCTCGACCGGATGGCGTTCGATTACACTAATGGGCTCGACCGCACGACGGGCCGCAAAACGTTTAGTCAGCTGACGCCCAAGTTGGGAGCTACCTACGATCTGGGGCGCGGGAAGGGACTGTATGCCAACTACTCGCAGGGGTTCGCTCCACCGGCTCTGACTTCGATTTTTCGGAAACGAACGGCACCCGCACCCAACGGCGACCAGTTTTATTACAATCTCCATTCGGCCCGGTTTGAGAATCTGGAACTGGGCGGTTGGGCCGCGTTCTGGTCCGGCAAGGTGTATGTCGACTACGCCCTTTACCAGATGCGCGGCCGGGATGAACTGCTGAACGTCAGAATGCCCGACAACTCCACCGATTACCAGTCGGCGGGTAAAACTCTGCACCGGGGTGCCGAGCTAAGCGTTACCGTAAAACCGTCGCGGCAGTGGTTGTTTCGGTTTGGCGGCACCTCGGCGGTACACCGGTTTGAGCAGTTCGTGTTGAGCGAGCGCGTTGGCGATGCCGTTCGGAATGTCGATGGGAAAGAAATGCCCTCGGCCCCCCGTTCTGTCTGGAATACCGAACTAAGTTTTTATCCGCCATTTCTAGCCAATTTCCGGGCTTCGGTGGAGTGGCAACACGTGTCGGGCTGGTATCAGAATCAGATCAATACGGTTCGGTATCCAGGCTACGACCTCTTCAATGGTCGGGTAGGGTACACGTTTCGGGGCGTTGAGGTATTTTCCAACGTGCTCAACCTGACCAACGCGCTCTATGCTACCAATGCAAGCCGGGGCAACAACCCCACCGACCGAACTACGTTTACACCGGCCGCACCCCGCACGTTTGTGATGGGGGTTCAGTACAATTTCACCGCTAAGACAAAATGAAAATACTCGTTTTCCTGCTGGGCATCTTGACAATCGGGTCTATTGCCCAAACTCTGACGCCCGTGTCGGAACCGGTTGCGCAGGCTACCTTGCCCCGGTTCACCACCGACCACCAGAACCGCCCGGTTGTGGCCTGGGTGTCGACCGAAAAAAACGGCCCTGTGCTCTGTTATCGGGTATCCGCCGATGGCGGGCGTTCGTTTGGGCCTGTGGTGCAGGTGCCCACGCCTACCGGCACGGCTGTGCATAGCGAAGGTCGACCCAAAGTGGCGTTTCGGGCCGATGGTACCGTACTGGCTACCTTTGAAGTGCGCAAGCCCACCGAGACCCAGCCCCGCGCCGGTGATATTCTTTACCGTACCTCGACCGATGGCGGGCAAACCTGGTCGGCCTTGAAGCCACTCCACAAATCGGTCCGGGTGGGTGGCTCGCATTCGTTTCACGACCTGACCCGCCTGCCGAACGGTCAGATTGGCGCGGTTTGGCTCGACGAGAAACTCCCCGGTCGCGAAGGGCGTTCGGTGCTGTTTAGCCAAACCGGCGCCAACGGTGAATTTGGGGCCGAAGTGTTGCTCGATTCCAATGCCTGTCAGTGCTGCCGAACGAGCCTCGTGGTGGGGCCGGGAGGTTCTATCTATGCCGCCTACCGCGATCTGCTGCCCGATGGTACCCGCGACATCGGCTACGTTCGGTCGGGCGACGGTGGCAGGTCGTTTTCGTCGCCGACCCTGTTCTATCCCGACCGCTGGAACATTCGGGCTTGTCCGCACAGTGGGGCGCAGTTAGTAGCTCATCCGTCGGGCATTTGGGTGACGTGGTTCAGCGGGGCTGAGGTAGGGGGCGGTATCCGGCTCAAATCGCTCGATGCCGCGGGACTGGCGTTCAACCCCGCGCAACTGGCTATGCGTTACCCGCAGGCTACCTGTACGGCTTCGGGCCTGTTGGCGGTGTGCTGGGAAGAGTGGATGGGGGAGGGCGAAGACGCCTACCGAAAAGTGGGCCTGAAAGTGGGCGATGGCCCGGTGCAGTACCTCACCCCGCCGGGCCAAATTGCCACCCAGCCTACGTTACTGACAACCGATTCGGGGCTTTTGCTGAGCTATACCGTGTTGAAGGGGTCAGCGTCTGAACTTCGGGTGGTGCGGGTGTCCGACCGGGTCAAATAAAACAGCTTTCGTTGTCCCCATATTGAGCGGGCTTATCCGATTGGGTTCGGGTAGGCCTGCCCGTTTTTTTACCTTTGACCTTGTGGACCGTTGCCGCAACGCGCCCAACACAACCCCCTTTCTGCATGAAACGAAACCTATTAACCGTCTCACTAACAGCGCTCACGGCCTTATTGCTGGCTCTGCCTGCCTACACGCCCCTGAAGGCTCCCTCGCCCCCGGCGAGCCAACCGAACATCATTTTTATCTTTTCCGACGACCATGCCTATCAGGCCATTAGTGCCTACGGGAGTAAGCTAACCCGCACGCCCAACATCGACCGGATTGCCCGCGAAGGCGCTATTCTGAACAACAACCTGGTCACCAACTCAATCTGTGGACCCAGCCGGGCCACGCTGCTTACGGGCAAGTACAGCCACCTGAACGGCTACAAGGTAAATGAGCGGAAGTTTGAGGTGAACCAGCCGGTATTCCCGGAGATGCTTCAGAAAAATGGTTACCAAACGGCCTGGATTGGCAAAATGCACCTCGGCAGTATGCCCCACGGGTTCGACTACCTCAATGTGTTGCCGGGTCAGGGCCAGTATTACAACCCCGATTTTATCAACGGCCGCAACGAAACCGTGCGCTACCCCGGCTACGTGACCAACGTAACTACGCAGCTCTCACTCGATTGGCTCAAAGGGCGCGACCCGGCCAAGCCGTTTTTTCTGGTTGTAGGCCACAAGGCAACGCACCGCGAGTGGCTCCCCGATTTGCCCGATCTGGGTGCTTACGACAAGGTGACGTTCCCGCTCCCTTCGACTTTTTACGACAACTACGACGGCCGTGCTGCCGCACGCGATCAGGACATGACCATTGACAAAACCATGCGCCTGAAAGAAGACCTCAAAGTACACGCCAACTATGACCAGAAAGGTGGCTACACTACCTACAGCCGGCTTTCGCCGGAGCAGCGCAAAGCGTTTGCGGATTATTACGAAGGGAAGGTAAGCCGTGAGTTTGACGAGAAGCAACTGACGGGTAAGGCGTTGGTGGAGTGGAAGTACCAACGGTATCTGCGCGATTATCTGGCTACGGCCAACTCGCTCGACCGCAACATTGGCGAGCTGCTCAACTACCTCGACCAAACGGGTTTGGCCCAGAATACGGTGGTGATTTACGCATCAGATCAGGGCTTTTATCTGGGCGAACACGGCTGGTTCGACAAGCGGTTTATTTACGAAGAATCGCTCAAGACCCCGTTTGTGATACGGTATCCGGGCGTCATCAAACCCGGCACAAAACTGAATCAGCTGGTATCCAATATCGATTGGGCGCCTACGGTTCTCAATCTGGCCGGGGCCGCCATTCCGTCCGACATACAGGGGCAATCGTTTTTGCCCTTGTTAAAAGGGGAGAAGACCCCCTGGCGCAAAGAGGCCTATTACCACTATTACGAGTACCCGGAACCGCACCATGTATCGCCCCATTTCGGGTTGCGTACTGAGCGGTATAAACTTGTTCGCTTTTACGGTCCCACCAATTTCTGGGAGCTGTACGATCTCAAAACCGACCCCCGCGAAGTGCGCAATCTGTACGGACAAAAAGGCTACGAAGCCATCACAGCCGACCTGAAAGCCAGGCTCCGCGCCCAGATTGAGCAGTACAAAGACGACGATGCTGTCAAGCTGCTGTAGCGTAGAGCCGGAGCCATTACGCGTAAAGCCCCTCCTGTTTTCAGGAGGGGGTTGGCCGGGTGGCCGGTGCCTGTGGTGTTTAGCTAACTCTACTCTTTCTTACCTTCGAAGATCATGCCCTGCGCATCGAGGGAGATACCTTTCACCTTCTTGTTTTCGTCGCGGACAAACTGCAGTTTGGCCCGTCCGGCGGCATCGTACGCGTCGGGGGTGTCTTTGATGGGTGTCAGTTCGCCGGTTTCTTCGCCGGTGCTAACGGTTAATTTGCCTTCTTTTACGGCGATGGTCAGGTACTCAAACGGCAGTCCTTCAAACTTGAATTTACCGGCGTATTGATTCAGATCAACCGAGTCGGCCATAGCTACGGTACGGGTTTGCAAGGAAGCGGACGTAGTAGCGGCCACCGTGTATGCATACGTAAGACTTAGAATCGCAATGGCACAGGCAAGGGTCAACAGGGGCTTTTTCATAAAAGTCAGTTTGAATTATTGGTAAGCGAATAAGACGCAGCAATGACTGGGCAGCGTTTGGGCCGTCGTGCAATTGCCTGAACCAAAAATAGCACACACAGAGCGCTTTCCTTCTTATTTCATGAATTTTAACGGAGAATTACAAGATTTAGCTCTTAACAGACCTCTCTTTATTTCGACGAGAGCTCCAGCAGCACCAACCCAGCTATAATCAGCAAGGCGGCCAGGAGCCGCAAGGGAGTAGCGGGCTCCTGTAGCCAGATAATTCCGACCAGAAAAGCCCCGACGGCCCCAATACCCGTCCAGATGGTGTAGGCCGTACCCAGCGGCAACGACCGCATAGCCAATGCCAGCAATCCGAAGCTGGCCATCATAGCAACAAGCGTTACAAGGGAGGGAATGAGTCGAGTGAAACCCGCTGACTGCTTCATGGAATAGGCCCAAACCACTTCGAGTAGGCCCGCTAAAACCAGATACATCCAGGACATGACGGTGCGTGGTAAAAAGTCGGGCCGTCCCGGTCTGATACCCATTATGGGGGAGGTCGTCCTCCTGCGTCAGTTTGTGTGACGTGACGGTAAAATTACTACAGGATAGATACAGACCCAATTGAAAGCACTCAATCAAATTTATTTAGAATAATTACAAATAATTTTTGAATCCCGTGATTTCTCCCTTGCTTTGCAATCAGAAACCAAAGCAGGTAGATTAAAAATGCAATCATTGGTAAAGTTTTATATACTATTGGCGCTGGCAATACCAGTAGTCGCTCAGGCTCAACAACAGGGACTTATTCAGGGTATCGTGACCACGTCAGACAGCAACCCGGCAGCGGGCGTTACAGTTGTGCTGAAAGGAAAGGGGCAGGGAGCTGTTTCAAATGAGAAGGGTGCGTACGTTCTTAATCGGGTTAAGGCGGGGACATACACGCTTCAAGTCTCGGCAGTCGGCCTGAAAACGGCTGAGAAAGAAGTGACGGTAGGGCCAGGCGAAACGGTAACGCTCAACTTTACGCTGATTGAGACAACCGCGCAGCTTCAGGAGGTAATTGTGAGTGGTAGCCTGACCAACCGGTTTGCTCGCCCCACCAGCGATTACGTATCCAAAATGCCCTTGTCGAATATCGAAAACCCGCAGGTGTACAACAGTATCGGTAAGGAGTTGTTGACGGAGCAACTGGTGTTTACCGTTGATGATGCCATGCGCAACGCACCGGGAGTTCAGAAAATGTGGGAAGCTACCGGCCGCGCGGGCGACGGCGGGGGGTACTACAACACCCGTGGATTTATTGTTCAGAGTCAGCTTCGGAATGGGCTTGCCGGTAATGTGACAAGTGACATCGACGCAGTAAACCTCGAAAAACTGGAGACTATTAAAGGCCCCTCGGCCACCTTATTTGGCAGTACCCTGACTTCGTACGGTGGGCTCATTAACCGGGTAACCAAGAAACCCTACCAAACCTTCGGGGGGGAGGTGTCGGTTTCGGCAGGTAATTTCGATTTTCAGCGGGTAAGCCTGGATGTAAATACCCCGCTTTCCGCAAAAAAAACGGTGCTGTTCCGGCTCAATACAGCATTCAATCATCAGGGTACTTTTCAGACTGTCGGCTTCAATCGGAACCTGGCGTTGGCACCCAGCCTTACATTCAAGCCATCGGACAAGCTCTCGATTACGGTGGACGCCGAGATTTTCCGCTCGACCAACGTGGGTAAGCAGCTTATCTTCTTTTATGTACCGGGTGCCTCGTTGGGGGCAACCCGTGCCGACGAGCTGAAGATTGATTACCGTAACTCGTACATGGGGCCCGGCCTGATTCAGAATTCGCGAAGCACCAACCTGTTTGGGCAGATAAACTACCGCATTTCGCCTTCGTTTACCTCATCGACCAACCTCAGCTCAAGCCACAGTTATTCCAACGGGATCGGGCCTTATTTCTACCTGCTTCCGGGGGCTACGTCGGGCAACATCAATCTGGTTCGGGCCGATCAGTCGACGCGCAACAGCACCAACGATGTGTTTGAGGTACAGCAACTGCTTAATGGCGATTTCCGGCTCGGCGATCTGCGCAACCGGGTAGTGTTTGGTCTTGATTATCTGCACATCAACTCCAATCAGCTTTTCTTCGGGAGTACGTTTGATACGGTGCCGGTTGCCACTGATTTTGACTACAGCAACTTCAACGGTACTAACCTGAGGGCGTTGTATGCGGGCAAAGCCCCCGATTTTACGTACCCGGTCACGGGGGTTCGCGACACGTACAGCGCCTTTGTGTCGGACGTGCTCAACCTGACCGATAAACTGAGTGTACTGGCCGCCCTCCGGGTCGATCATTTTAACAACAAAGGGGGCACACAGGGAGCAGCTGTGGAGGGATACCGGCAAACGGCGTTTTCACCCAAGTTTGGGGTTGTTTACCAGCCGATTAAAGACCGGGTTTCCGTGTTTGCCAACTACCAGAATAGCTTCAACAACCGGGGCGTGTACAATGCTTACGACCCTGCGGATGCCGATAGTCTGGTACAGCGATTTGCTAAACTGGAGCAGGCCAATCAGTTTGAAGCCGGTGTTAAACTCAACTCGTTCGGTGGCCGCCTGACTACCACCGTCAGCTACTACGATATTCAAGTGAAAAACCTGCTGCGTACCGACCCGAACCCCCTGGCCGCTGCCCGCTTTGCCCAGACCCAGGACGGTATGCAGACCAGCAAGGGATTTGAACTCGATGTGGTGGCTAATCCGGTCAATGGCCTGAATGTAGTGGCGGGGTTCAGCTATAACGACTCGCGCATTGTGCGGGCGTCAGAAGATGTCGACGGTCGGCGTCCGAGTACAGCTTCATCGCCGTATCTGGCCAATCTGTGGGTGAGTTATCGGTTGCCCAATTATCTGGTAAAGGGACTTGGATTTGGGGTCGGTGGCAATTACGCCAGCGACAACAAAATTCAGAACAGCGTGAGTCAGGGTGTGTTTGTTCTGCCCGCCTACACCGTCCTGAATGCTTCGGCTTTTTACGATGCCAGGAAATTCCGGGTGGCTGTCAAAACCGACAACTTCACCAATCAACGGTACTGGATTGGCTACACCACCATGAATCCGCAGAAGCTCCGCAGCTTTGTGGCCAGCGTGACTTACAAACTGTAACCACGGTAGGCCGGTAGCGGGGCTTTTCGCCCAACCGGCGAGCCCTGCTACCCATAACCGTTTCCTCAACCTTACCAGTGTCTCAACGTGCTATGCGAGTAAAGAAAGTAGTCGGTAAAATCCATCTTTGGCTTGGTTTGGCTTCTGGCCTTGTGGTGTTCATTGTGGCCGTGACGGGCTGTTTGTACGCGTTCAAGACCGAAATTGAAGACCTGACCCAATCATATCGGTACGTACCTGCCGAAGCGCGGCCTGTGTTGCCGCCTTCGCGCATGCAGGCCATCGCCCATGCCCTTTTGCCCGGTAAAAACCTGCACAGTGTAACCTACCGCACGGGTGGGCGCGCGGCTGTGTTGTCGTACTATCATTACGAACCGACCTACTACTATCTGGCTTATGTGAATCCGTATTCGGGCCAAGTGCTGCACGTGCAGGATATGAGCTACGATTTTTTCTACCAGGTCTTGCAGGGGCATTATTATTTGTGGTTACCCCCGACCATCGGGCAGCCCATCGTCGCATCGTCGACGCTCGTGTTTGTGGTGTTGCTCATTTCGGGGCTGGTGTTGTGGTGGCCCAGAAACAAAGCCGCCCAAAAGCAGCGGTTTTCGGTTAAATGGCAAGCCTCCCCAAAACGTCGAAACTACGACCTGCACAACGTGCTCGGTTTCTACGCGTCCGTGGTGTTGCTGTTACTGGCGCTCACGGGGCTGGTTTGGGGATTCCAATGGTTTGCGAAGTCGGTGTATTGGGTGACGTCGGGGGGCGAAACACAGGTGGACTACTACGAACCAACGTCGATTATTCCCAAGGTACCGGTGGCGGCCAATGCCCCAGCCGTCGATCGGCTCTGGCACCAAACTACGGCCCAGGCCCCTAATGCCCAGACCGTTGAGGTGCATTACCCAGAAACCCCGACGGCGTCGATTGCGGTAACGACCAACCCGGATGCGGCTACCTTTTGGAAAGGAGATCATCGGTACTTCGACCAATACACCTTGCAGGAAATTCCGGTAAAACACCTGTACAGCCGATTTGACGAGACGCTGACCGTAGCCGATAAAATTGCCCGGCTCAACTACGATGTTCACGTTGGGGCAATTTTGGGCTTGCCGGGTAAAATCATTGCTTTTTTGGCGAGCCTGATTGCCGCCAGTCTGCCCGTTACGGGTTTCATGATCTGGTGGAACCGTCGTAACAAAACCCCCAAACGAGTGGGGAGCCGTGTGGTAGAAGTTGCTTCGCAAACCAAACGGAGGAAAGAGTTAGCCCGGTAGTACGCGCGCTTGTGCAAGGGTACGTTTGGGTATGACCGATACCCGTTGCTCAAACCAAAACGACCCTTGATTTTCCCAGCGGAGGCTTTCGTAAAACGCCCACCGTGCAATCGGCCTTTGCAGCGTAGTATTGGTCCACAAAAACCTGTACTACACGCTTTTATGTCGAAACGATTACTTACGATCGGGGCTGTGCTAGCCCTGTATGCCTGTTCGCCCGAGCGCGCTATCGTGGTTGAGCCCAAAGACGCCCCTATCGAGCATATTTCACTCCATGCGAATGACGATAAACTAATTCCGAAGCCTGAAATCGATGCCTTTATCGAACAACAGGCCGACAAGGACAAAGAGCATTTGTTTCGGTGGTCGACGGCCTCTGATCGGATGATCTGGAGCGCGTTGGTGCATTCAAACAATGTGCTGTCGGTGGGGTATGCCATCCCATCGTTCGACCCCAAAAACCTGACAAAGCTGAACCTCAAAACCAAAGACTGGCTCGAAGCCCGGCAGCGGATTCTGTCGATTGTGTTTGCTGAAGAAAAGGCATTTGACAAAGACTTGAAAACGCCGGAAGACGTGGTGGTGTTTCCCGGCCACGGAATGCCCAACTTCGACCTGAAGATTACGCAGTTCAGCACGGTTCAGAAGCTGCGTGAAACGGGCCTGATCCGGTTTATGGAGCCAGCTGATTATGAGCCCAAATCGGAAAAGGGCGGTAAAAAGCAGGCGCAATCGGCACGGGCACCCTTTTATGCGTTTGGCTGTGGCGACAACGAACATGCCGAACCGCCGGTGGTCAACATTATCGATTACACTTCTACGACGCCCAATAGCAGCAAAATCTCCTGGAATCTGGTGCAGCACGGGCTACCTGCGGCCTGGAGCCGAAGCGCCACCGGCCGGGGTATGACCATCGCCTATTTCGACACGGGGTTATCGCCCGAACAGGCCCGCATGAACAGCGGATTCTCGTCGGGTATGTCGACCAACCGTACGGTTCAAAAGATGGTGACGTTTCCGAACACCCGCTTGCAGAACCTTCTGGGCGTGAGCGAATCGCCCGACGACTGGTGCGGTCATGGCACCTGCGTCGCGTCAATAGGGACCGCTCCCCGTACCGGCCTTTCGCCCATCGGGGTGGCCTACGAGGCTAATCTGGTTAGTGTACGGGCGAGTTTCGATGTGTTCCTAAACACCACCCGCGAATGGCGCGGGGCCGCCGATGGGTTTACCCAACTGGCTACCCGGCCCGATGTGAAAGTGTACAGCATGTCGATGGGGGGCGTCCCGTTCTGGAGCGGAACGATTCTGTACAGTATTTACAATAGCGTGATGGCCGATGCCATTATGCTGGCAGCTGGCTACGGCAAAATTATGTTCTGCGCGGCTGGCACTACCCCCGAAGACTGGATGCCCAAAAGTCTGGTCGTATTCCCGGCTACTATGAGCGAGGTGTACGCTGTGACAGGTGTGAAAATCCGGTACGACAATCAGAATAACCCATTGGCCATTGCCAACTACACCGTGCCATCCACCTGTAACGAGTGTATGTACGGCCCGCAGGTCGACTTTGCGGTGCTGATGCAGAAATTCAACGGCAACATTCGCCGGGTGATGGCCCTTCCTCGCCTGAACGAAACCGAGCCAACTTCGTTTGCAGGTTCGTCGGCGGCAACGGCCACCATGGCCGCCATGTTTCTGTCGGTATGGTCGCGGTACCCCAACGAACCGGCTGCGCGTGTGCTGACCCACCTGATCAATCACTCGACCCACGGCTTTCAGAATCGGCACCCCGAAGTTGGTTGGGGACTTGTGGATCTGGATGCGGCCACGGTTGATCCGACTATTCCGCGCCGGACGTTTTAAGTAAAAAAAGGGGGCAATCGCCCCCTTTTATGTTACTAACAGCCCGATGTCTCGCAACCCATTACCAGGTGCATTTCACCATTTTAAGGAAAACTGCCTGAGGGTAGCTGTTTGCGCGCGCGCCTTTTTGAGTGGTCCTGGGCAACGTTCGCAGAGGGATTAGCACCTCATTACGTTTGGGGTTCACCAGAAACAAGGGCTGGCCCGGCAAGCTGTAGCCGTAACGCGCCATATCTCGAACCGCCCCTGTCCCCTCCGAAGGTACCAGCAGGTATAAAACGGGAGCTATGTTGTATTGGCTTGTTTCGGTCGATAGGCGAAACTTGGCTACACGGCCATCGGGCCCAATGCTCCCCGCACCCGCGCCACTGGTAGCGACGGCCTCCTCCACCGATTTGCCCTTGAGTAGACTCAGTGCCATCCGAGCCCCCTGAACAGGCGTTGCGGTTTGGGCGGTACCTGTCGAGGGAAACATAACGGGGCCGGTAGTTACGTTGAAAAACAGGTTTTTTTGCCCCGGTGCCGCTTTAGGCATGGGGGCAAGCCCTTGCTGTAATTCCATATCAACCGTCGTAAAGCGGTCGAATACGGATGCGCGGGCGTTGCGGATTTCGCCCCCCACCAGAAGTACCTTACCATCAGCAAATGGCACTACGTGTAGGTCAGCTGCCTTCAACAGCGTACCCTCTTCAGTTGCGCGGGTCTTGATGCTGTAATACCGCTCAAACAGGCCGGTTGGGGCCAGAACCTGCACCCCGTAGCCATTGTCGTACTGGCAAAGGACCATCAGCCGGCTGTCGGGTAAACTCACAAGCCGCGTGGCATTCTGGAAGATGCGGAACGGGCCGCTGCCTCCACTGATGGGAATAATGGAGGCAGGGTCTTTTTTGTCCCAGATGTGCTGCCAGGCAACCCCTTTGGGTGTGATGTAAGCGTAACCAACCTGGTATTTCAGAAGGCCTTTACCCAGCGTGACATGCACGAGCGCTCCGCCTTCATCAGAAAGCATTTCCAGTTGGGTTAGGCCATACTCAGGGAAGGTGATCGTAAACGAATGGTCGAACACAACGGCTCCATCGGTGTTGGTACGAACCACGCGAAGGGTTGGGTTTTCTTTCTGGGCAGCATCGGGCCCAAAAATCCAGTCGGTAGCTACAACGGGCGAGAGCCCGGATGGGCGAATCAGCTCACCTTCCGGTTGCCCAATCACCTCGGCGCGTTTGTACAGGACCATCCCCGGTGTCAAACGGAGGTCTTCCGTCAGGCGTACCTGACCCAGCACCTTGCCCGTTGTGTCGATGGTGAGGATGGCCCCGTTTTTGGCGTGGTAGTAGCTCAGCCGCCCGAGTTGAGGGTAGCAGGTGTTCAAAATGCCGTTACGAGCTTCCGGGTTGAGCGGAGATTTCCGCATCGTGGGCTCGCCATCGGGTATGTAGCGGGCCGAAAACGGTACAAACTGAAATGGTTGATAGGTAATAACCAGCTCATTACCAATAACAGCGAATTGGCTGCTAATGTAACGGTCGCCCCGGTAACCCATGTCTCGGGCGGCTCCCTCTTTGTCGGCCAGCAGGGTGTTGAGGTCTGTAGCAGAGGTCTGATCGGCCAGGACCTTGTCCGTTTGAACCCCGCCCCGTAAACTGCTGATTTGGTTAGCCCGAAATGAAAGGGGTTGGGCAAGGCCACTGGCCAGACTAATGGGTGTGTCCTGAACTGGACCAAACCCGCCGGGCCCCTCGGCCGTGGGTGTGTAACTTACCTGCATGAGAGCCGGTAACGTGTTCAGGCCGGTGCGGATGTTGGTGGTTTTGTCGGCGGTCAGGTACGTGTTGTGTTGTCGCCATATGCCAAATCGAAGGCTACCCTGTCTGGTGGGTTCAATTTGAGAAACATACCCCTGCTGTCGAAGCAACTCGTTGCCCGGCTGCAGGGCGTCCTGATCGAGCGTGAACAAGGCTACTGAATCGGTGGAAAAGTTGAGGGTGGGAGGTTTGGGTTGTTGAGCCTGGGTGGCGTGGGTCAAGGCTGAAATAATCAGTGTAAAGGAGACTATTTTTTGCATGAAGATGGTGGTAAGTAAAACCACCAATGTAAGTCATTTAATTGGTTGTCGCCGTGGTTAGATATAAAAAAATATGTAAACGGTAACCTGAACCAGACCTGCTCGTTCAATTCGGATTACCGTTTACACACCGCTTATTCCTCCTCCCGAAACTCCAGAATATCGCCCGGCTGGCAGTCGAGCGCTTTGCAAATGGCTTCGAGGGTGCTAAATCGAATGGCTTTTGCTTTACCTGTTTTGAGAATGGATAGGTTCGAAAGCGTCAGGTCGACCTTGGTAGAAAGCTCGTTGAGCGACATTTTTCGTTTCGCCATCATGACGTCCAGATTGACTATAATCGACATGGGCTACACGGTTAGATCGTTCTCAATTTGTAGTTCGGTGCCTTTTTGGAACACGATGGCGATAATGTAGATCACCCCGGCGAAAAACAGAATTTCGTTGGCGCCCCAATCGAGTACGGCTATGGCACCGTGCTTGGTGAGCCACTTGCTCAGGCTGCTTCCGATGAGGGCCACAATGCCTGCGCCCACCGCTACGTGGCTTATGGTGCCAATGAGCCGGGTTATTTCGGGGTTGAACGGTTTGGTAAGGTCGAATTTCAAAAAGATTTTAACTACCAGATAGGCGATCAATGCTTTGAGTCCACTCAGGGCAATGGTGAGCGTGGCCAAATGAATGTAGTAGTTTTGGCTGTAGCGTTGCACGTCGGACAGGTCGAGGCCCATGTACAGGTCTTTTGCCGCTATGGGGTTTACCAACAAGCTGACGGCAAACGAGACGATCAGCGCTCCCGTTTTGATACAAAGCCCGATAAAAATGACCCAGAACAACACGTTCATGGTTTTCAATACGGTTTGGTTTGTGGTTGTCATTGGCTATTAATGTCTGATTGATGGTGTAAAGGACAATAAAAATTTATTGATAAACAATAAAAATATAGCGAACAATAAAAAATAACGCCCGGCTGCCTTTCTGGCCGGGCGTTATTTTTCTTGCCTTGTAGAGTTTATGTACCAAATGAGGTGTGGGTGCCGAATTGTATCAGGCCTTACTTTCAGCAGAACCGGGTCCGTTAAACCGGGCTAGTTTCTGGAAATAAATATGAGTGGCCATTACGACACCAAACACCACGAGCAGCATATAGCTGTTACCTACTTTACCAATATAGTGTAACGAAACAGGTAGAAAAACGGCCTGTGTTCGGATGGCAATATCGCCCAGGAGTTTCGACAGTAGGGCCAATAATCCAATCATGAGGGGAATACCAATAAAGGCTGGTGCTGACTGCCCAGTTAGCATTGTAGTGGGGTCATCAAGGATGGCGTAATGCCAGAAGAACCAACAAAATCCAATGAATACAGCCTGTTGCCAGCCGTTCAATGGGGCAATAGCGTTTTGAAGGTAATGCCGCCAACCCAGTTCTTCGCCAAGCGTGTACACAAACTGCGTCACTACGAAACCTGCCCAGAGAACAGGGTCGGGTTTTTCTAAACACAGGATGGGTAGTGCCAGACTCAAGGCAACGATTCCTAAACTCAAGGCGGGGCGGCTACCGGCAAGCGAGAGCTTGTAGGTGTTAGGGGTACCAAACAGTTTGTAGCAAATGAGACCCGACATGGCCGGGCCAAAGCCCGTGATAATTTCTTTCAGATTGAGGCTTGAAACGTTTAGCTCAGGTAACAAACGGTTGGTCGACCATGACAGCGCAAACGCCAGAATGGTAAAGACACTAATGGGTAAAGCGATAGGTTTCATAAGCGGGAAGATGTTTTTATAGGCAGAGAGCCTAAACGTGTATCTCTACTGCCCGGGTACCTGCTTCAGCACGGTCCGGATGGGTTCGGCCTTTCAGATTTGGGCCAGACACTTAGTCAGTCTGTTTTGGGGATGTGCAGATGGAGCGCAGCGAGAAAATTTTAAACTGGTAATCAACCATCCGCTGATAAATGATGTGTGATTACGTAAATAATAGCCCAACAGCATCTGAATCGTAAGCTGGTCGACTCTGTCATTGACTTTGTGAGTTGCTAACGGCCCAACTGCTTGTGTAAGGAATCAGATGGGCATTATTTCTGGGTTATATACCATGATAGTTTTTTTGTGCTCAGTTTGAAAGCGATAGTGGCAACACAGCTTCCTCATCCGAGCTGAGCCGTATCTCCCCGCTTGTGGTTACGTATTTCACCCGCGCTGCCTCATCAACTAACAGACCGACCGGTAGGGTAGGGATGGTGGGGGGCTGTTTTTGGGCGTAACTATCCAAAATGAGTCGAAACTCGGCAAGTGCCGCCGGATTGTGCCCACTTAGCTGCACCAGCACAAACCGGCCCAGTATGATATGAAAAAAGACGAGCTCTACCCAAAAGTCTTTTCCCCGAACACTCACATACTGGCGTTGCCCTACGAAGGCAAAACCTACGTACCGTTCCAGCAAGATTTTTTTGACGGCTGCCAGTCGGCTTCGCTTTGTGCCCCCCACAACGGACGGGGTAGGGGAGGAGCCGGTTACAAGCCCGTTAGGGGCTTCCCGCCGGTTTGCTCTGTCGGGAATTAGTTCATTGTCTTCCAGCCCCACATGGTAGTAGTAGCGGGATCGGACCATGCGCTGCATAAACCGGACAGTCCATCGTTCGTCGGCGGCCTGATTAATGTAAAAATCACGTTCCTGGATGTTTTCGAGGCTCATGAGTACGCGGTAGTGAGACCAGGTCAGTTCTGTTCGAAGATGTTGCCGAAGGTTTGTAAATTCTCGCCCGTTTGTGGCGAGAATTGGAAACGCCAAAAAAAACTGCTTGAACCGCCACATATTCGACATCCCATATCCCTTACCAAACGCCTGTGATAGTTGATCGGAGAGAGCCTCGATCAAATGAATTCCATAATCGGCCCGGTGCTGACCCTGCTGCTCAATCTCGACAACTATTCGGCCAATATGCCAATAGGCCTCAACAAGCGCGAATTTGGGCGTTGGGTCACTGTCAGATTGGGCCGCTTCGACCAGCGTTCGCAGGTATCGGTACAGTTCAAGGGGTTCAGTTGGTGACTCGGTATTCATGCTTTTGAAAAATTTAGCTGTGGGTTATTGGGCGTAGGTTATCGTGTTTGACGGAAATAGAATGCAGTTGACGAACGGTTTTCGGTTGTAGAGCGCATTAAACTCCGACTGGGATTCAGGTTCATGAATGGGCTCCCTGCGACTGACCGACACAAATAACGGCATTAAATAACACCCATGAAGTACAATAGCACGCGGATGACGCGAATCGGGCGAGTGAACACCGATTACCTTGGCCAATCTGCAAAAGTCAATTCAATCCGTGTCATTCGCGTGCCTATTCTCATTCAAACACTTCTTAACCCGCCATTTTGGCCCGTTCGGCACTAATAAAGTAAGCGCCCTGCCGAACAATGGCCGCCGGGTCGGTCTCTTTGGAAAGAATCACCTCGGTTCGGTGATTCTGAGTAACACCGGCCTGGATCGGCACGAGGGTAAAAATAAATTCTCCTGACGCTTTGCCCCGTTGCCGCACATACACATACGCCCGATTGCCTTCCTGCACGATGGCATCTTCGGGTAGGGCCAGCACCTGCCGCGGATTGGCCTGAATGGTAGCCCGTACATACGAACCGGCAAACAACCGGCCGTAATCTTTAACTTTCAGGTTGGCGTGAACAAGCACCGTTCGGGTCTCGTCATCAAACGATTGGCCCACCCGATATACCACAGCCTCCAACGGACCCGTTTGCTGCTGAGTCACCGAAAACATCACACGTTGCCCCTCCCGCACCTTCCGAATGTCACTTTCAAACACCCTCAGTTCAAGATAAAGGTGATCTTTGTTCACAATCTCGACCAGCCCGTCCGTAGGGCCTACGTACTGCCCCAGCCGCAGATTTACCTTGTCGACATACCCACTGATAGGAGCCAGCAGCGTGATTGTGCGGCTGATTGTTCCCCGCCGAAGCGATACCAACGGCAAGTGCAGCTGAGCCAGTTGGGCCTCAAGCGAAGTGAGCAGGGCGCGGGTAGTTTCGTAGGCCGCCGTCGATTCCTGCAACTTACGCCGAGCCCCTACCTCTTCGCGGGCCAACTCGGTTTGGCGATCCAATTCCTGTTGCTCAAACCGACTGCGGGTGAGTGCCTGCAAATATTCCTGTTGCAACTTCACATAATCGGGGTGCTCAAGCACGGCTAACACCTGCCCCTTACGCACAAAATCTCCCTCCACCAAGCGAGTGGCCCGCACGTATCCGCCCATAGGCGCGTGCACCGTGGCCCAATGATCGGGCGGAGCCTCCACTTTGCCCGTTGCCTGAATCATATCGCCCAGGGTGAGGGTATCTGGTGGCCCCAGTTTGATACCCGTTTCCCGAAACTGCGCTTCCGTAATGGTTACTGACCGGATTTGGTTTGTCTCAGGGGTCTCGGTCGGCGCGTCTGCTTCTTTGCCCGAACATGCCAACAGCATACCCATCAGACCAATGATGATTACCTTATAAATGAGTGATGATTTCATGGATTACTACTTTGTTTTGGGAACAGACATACTATACAACACCGGCAACACCACCAGTGTAAGCAGCGTGGCCGATACCAATCCGCCAATCACGACCGTGGCCAGCGGTTTTTGCACTTCGGCACCCGCTGAGGTTGAGAGGGCCATCGGTAAAAAGCCCATCGAAGCTACAGCCGCCGTCATGACCACGGGCCGAAAACGCACCCTCGTACCCTGCCGGACCCGTGTGAGGGCGTCGGCCACGCCTTCTTTCTGGAGCTCATTGAAGTAGCTGATCAACACGATCCCGTTTAGCACGGCAATGCCAAACAGGGCAATAAACCCAACCCCGGCCGAAATACTGAACGGCATTCCGCGCAACCAAAGCGCCACCACCCCGCCAATGGCCGAGAGCGGAATGGCCGAAAAAATAAGTAAAGCCTGCTGGGCCGAACCAAACGTAAAATAGAGTAGTAAGCCAATCAGCACGAGGGCCAACGGCACGGCAACGCCCAGCCTTTCTTTGGCTTTGACCAGATTTTCGAATTGCCCGCCAAAGGTGTAGCTGTACCCGGCCGGTAATGGAACCTGCTGTTCGAGCACGGTTTTCATTTCACCTACCAGACTCTCTACGTCACGGCCCCGCACGTTGATTCCGATTGTGATCCGACGCCGGGCATTGTCGCGCGATATCTGCATGGGTGCATCCTGATACCGGATCGTGGCCAACTCAGCCAAGGGAACCTGTTGCCCACTCGGCAGATCAACGTAGAGCTGTCGAATGTTTTCGATGTCCTGCCGGTAGGTGCTATCCAGCCGAACAACCAGATCGAACCGTTTTTCTCCTTCAAACACAACCCCGGCGGCCTCACCCGCAAACGCGGCTTTCAGAATACGGTTCAAACTGGCTACCGACACACCGTACTGAGCCAAACGAGCCCGGTTGTACGAAACAAGCATCTGAGGCAGGCCACTAATTTGCTCCACTTTCAGGTCGGCCACGCCCGGGATCGATTTTAGTTTAGCGGTCGCCAGGTTGGCTTTAGCAAATAGTGTAGTCAGGTCTTCACCGTAAATTTTAACGGCAATATCCGACTTTACACCCGTCATCAATTCATTGAACCGGAGCTGAATGGGCTGGGTAAATTCTACAGTCAGGCCAGGGATGACACTGAGGGCACGCTCCATTTGGATAATCAACTCCTCTTTGGTGCCCGCCGATGTCCACTCAACTGGGTCTTTGAGCAGCACCATCACGTCGGCGGCTTCAATCGGCATGGGGTCGGTCGGGATTTCGGCGGTGCCGATCTTCGAAATCACATCGTTAACCTCCGGGAAACCGTTTTTCAGAATCGTTTCCATTCGTTGGGTGGTTTCGATAGTCTGCCGTAACGACGATCCCGGTTTTAGCGTCAGGCTGATGGCGATATCGCCTTCATCAAGGTTAGGGATAAACTCGCCCCCCATAGACATAAACAACCCTATGGCTCCAACCAGCAACCCCGCCGAGGCAACCAACACACTTTTTCGCCAGCGCAGGGCCCCTTCGAGTATGGGGTCATACAGCCGATAAAGCCATTTCATGATCCGGTCGGCCAAGGTGCCCTCCTCCTGAATATCTTTCCGCAGCAATGTAGCGGCCATCATCGGCACGTAGCTGACGCACAGCAGCATAGCTCCCAGAATGGCAAACCCCACCGTGAGCGCCATGGGCCTGAACATTTTTCCTTCGATACCTGTGAGCGACAGAATCGGTACATAGACGATCAAAATGATCAGCTGACCAAACAGAGCCGACCGCATTAGTCGGCTGGCCGAATCCAACGCCACATCATCCATCGATTGCGACTGCGTGGCCCGGTTGTGCACAATCGTAAAAATCATGCTCTCCACGATGATTACGGCTCCATCGACAAGCAACCCGAAGTCGATAGCCCCCAGACTCATGAGGTTTGCCGACACCCCAAATACGTGCATCATGCCCAGGGCAAACAGCATACAAAGCGGGATTACCGATGCAACCACCAAACCCGCCCGCCAATTGCCCAACAGCAAAAGCAGTACGGTCATAACGATGAGGCCGCCTTCTATAAGGTTTTTGGTGACGGTATGAATGGCCTTGTCAATGAGCACTTTCCGATCCAGAAACGGTTCGATCACCAACCCCTCGGGTAAACTTTTTTGAATCTGGGCGATTCGTTCTTTTACCCCCGCGATAGTTTTTTCGGACGAAGCCCCCTTGAGCATCAGCACAATACCACCAACTACCTCACCCTTACCGTTGCGGGTCATTGCTCCGTACCGAACGGCATGCCCCTCGCCCACCTCTGCAACATCGCGAATAAGAATTGGGGTTACGCCCACGTTCTTGACCACCACCTGCCCGATCTCTTCGGCGGTTTTAACCATCCCCTCACCCCGGATGAAGAAGGCTTCGGGGCCTTTTTCGATATAGCTGCCACCGGTGTTGGCGTTATTTTCGGCCAAAGCGTCCATCACTTCGGCAAGGGTCGTGTTCATTCCGTGCAGTCGCTCGGGGTCAATGCGTACCTCGTATTCTTTCAGGTAACCACCCAAACTACTGATGTCGACCACACCAGGCACACCTGCCAGTTGCCGTTTCACAATCCAGTCCTGCACTGTTCGGAGGTCGGTAGCAGAGTACCGTTGTTCAAAGCCGGCCTTGGGATGAATCACGTACTGGTAAATTTCGCCTAAACCAGTGGTAATGGGTGCCAGCTGAGGGGTACCCATGGTCAGGTTTCCCTCGGCCGCTTTAAGCTGCTCAGTCACCAGCTGCCGGGCCAGAAACGTCGGGGTAGCCTCATCAAAAACCACCGTGATGACCGACAAGCCAAAGCGCGAGATCGACCGGATTTCGGTAACACCGGGCACATTGCGGAGGGTTGTTTCGAGCGGGAAGGTGATAAACTGCTCGGTTTCCTGAGCCGCCAGCGAAGGCACCTGCGTAATCACCTGCACCTGATTGTTGGTAATATCGGGTATGGCATCAATAGGCAGCTGTTGCAGGGCATACAAACCCCAGGCAATCAGCGCCACTACGCCCAGCCCCACCATCAGCTTTTGGCGGATACTGAACTGAATGATTTTATGTAGCATGAAAATGGATAACGCGTTGAAAAATAGCCTTAACCCGGCCTGTCGGGACGACAAACCGGGCGCACAAAGGCATAAAAAGGAGCGTTATCCGAGCCGGGGTGGCTGGAGAAGCGGAGCTACCCGCAGAAAGGAGTATAAATTCTCGTACGTAAAGTGAATCGAGGGCCAGTTGAGAAACGTCTCTAATCGGGCCGGGACAAACTGAGGGGCAGAAAGCACAAAAACAAAACCAGCCGACAGGTGATTGTACAGCGGAATTTTCACCCCTTCGTGATCCGTTTTGGCATGTTTGGACGACAGCCCGTAGTGCATCTCCAGAAACTGCCAGATGTCAATGTCGCCCTTGGCAATCTGTTTGTGCCATTGGTAATGGGTGACCAGTCCGGGCAGCTTGAATACCTCCTCCACGTCAGTCTGCGGAAACAGACTGCCTACCAGGAGCAGGATACCCAAACACAAAGCGGTCACCGATTTCATGGGACAAAGGTAGGCAGAAATGAGGTACGTTAGTTCTCGCGGATTTTTACAACAACTCGCTCGTACCGGGTAAGTGCCGGGCTGCCGGTGTCCGTTGCTTCCAGAATTAGATGAATGGTTTGCCCCCCTTTGGCATCTTTCGGAATCAGTATCTCGGTACGGGGTTGGTCGGGGTTGGAAATTACGACTTCGCCGGGGTAGCTACCCACCCGAAACTGCCACCACCGAACAGCAACCGACTGCCCATCGGGGTCAGACACCCGCCCGTTGAGCCGAATGGTTTGCCCGGCCGACGCCATAACCGTCAACGGCCCCTCCACCCGAACTACGGGTTCATGATTCGCATCAGCATACCGGGGCGTTACCGACCACTTCATTCGGGCGGCAAAATCGCGCTGGGCATATGGATAAAAGTTGGGGAACGTATTGGCGTTTTTAGCGATTCGGGCGTTAGCCGTACTCAGGGCATTGGCCATGGCGCTGGCACTGGTGTCGAGGGATGTAGACAGACCAAACATCGAGTTTTTCTTGCTCTCGTCCCGATCTATTCCCTGACCGCCCCAGCCACCATACGAGCCCAGTTCGTAGGCTCGGAGACCGTTTCCGAGCATATTCATAAACGTGTGGTTGTCGCCCTCACCCAGCCATGACCCTTTCTGCTGCACGGGCATCCAGACGGCATAACCCATTTTTTTGAGTTGGTCGTTGGTGTAACCTGTCAACCCAAAATAATCGAGCTTATCATCTTTAACCATCTGCTTTCCGTCGCCCCAAACCCGGTAGAGCGCCCCCAGCGGGCCGCGGGCCGTTACGTTTTCGCTCATCCAATTCGCAGTCAGGTACGGAGCATCCTCCGCGCGGGCCCCCAGTTGAGCGCCATACCCATAGTTAGGCCCTCCCTTAAACTGACGGTATTCAATGTTTGGCCAATTGGGAGCGATGTAAGTAGCGTAAGTATCGTCCTGATCACCAGAGGGCAGCAGCACCACTTTACGCCCGATTTTCGCTTTGATAGCCTCCCACTGTGCCGTGTATTCATACTGCTCCTGTATGGATTTGAGCGCTCGCGCAATGGTGCTTTGCCCGCCCCAGGCCGTGATGTACAGCGGCCCCGGTTTATCGTCGAGTATCAATGATTTAATCAGGTCGGAACCCGGCGTATCTTTAGAATAGTCACCGTCGAACTCTATGTTCCCGTACCGAATTTTAGCTTTTAACTCGGCCGGAGCCGGGTAGCGCGCATTATGGATTTTGAGGTTAGGATACACCTTCGCGTAGGCGTCGACAATATCGTGAATGAAGCGCTCGTCTTTAGCCCAACGCCATGATTCGCAGGGGCACAGGTTCAAGCCAAACCGCGTGTATTCCCGGCCAGGCACAAACCACCGGGTTCCCTTACCGTCGCCTTTCCAGTGGTAGCCGCTACTCGCATAAATCAGCCCCTCAATGTTCAAATCGCTGCTGTACAGCAGAAACCGGATAAGCGAGTTGTTGTCATCCAGCTCAGGGTCGGCCGTGACAACAATACGTGGCCGGGTTGGTGCCTGAGCCGCTGCGGGTAGGTTGCCGAGGCCAATCAGAACAAGTACAGCCTGCAGGTAGAGAGCCAGGCCTGGCAGATTGAATTTCATGCGTCAGGGGTTTATGGTCGCTTCGGTAGGTCCAATTGGGTATCGTCAAGGTAAACTACCCAGCGGTGGATTTATACTATTCAGCAGCCGCCGTATTAACTTAGCCGCAGGTAATCAATTCGGGCGACCGAGGCCCATACTTAGCATTTAGACGCACAAACGTTTTATGAAAATACTGTTGGTGGAAGACGAAGAACGTTTGGCTTCTTTTATCCGCAAAGGAATGTCGGCCGAGGGGTACGAGGTTGAAGTGGCATACGATGGGCGCATGGGTCTTTCGCTCTTTCGCCGAGATGTGTACGATGTGATCATTTTGGATGTCAACCTGCCGCAAATGAATGGCTTTGAGTTGTGTCGGCATATCCGCGCTGAAAATGAGGCTGTACCCGTGCTGATGCTCACGGCGCTGGACAGCCTGGCGGATAAATCGGACGGCTTTGGCGCTGGCGCCGACGATTACCTTGCCAAACCCTTTGAATTTGCCGAGCTATTGCTCCGGGTGCGCGCACTCACCCGCCGGAGCGGCACCAAACGCGGGCAAATACTCCGGTTGGCCGATCTGGAACTGAATCTGGACGCCAAGACCGTCACGCGGGCAGGCAAACGCATTGACCTGACGACCCGCGAGTACGCCCTGATGGAGTACCTGATGCTGAACAAGGGCAAAATTATTTCCCGCGTTGATATCAGCGAACGGGTTTGGAGCCTCAATTTCGACAGCGCTACCAACGTTATCGACGTGTATATCAGTTACCTGCGCAAAAAAATCGACAAAGATTTTTCGCCTAAACTCCTGCACACCATCGTGGGCATGGGGTATGTACTGCGTGAAGATTAACCCCATTTCCAACTCCGCTTCATGCTTATCCGAAACCGCCTGACCGTCACGTTTACCCTTCTGGCCACCGCTATCCAGGTGACCCTGTCGCTGCTGGTCTGGTACTTTTATTCGCTGTATCGGCAGGAAGAGTTTTACAGTCGGCTGGAGTCGACGGCCCGGGTGGCTGGTCGGGTGCTGATTTCACGGCGGCATTTGCACGATGACTTCTTCAAAAACATGATCCGCACGGATCTGCTGTCCATCGTTGAAGAGCAGATCAGTATTTTCGACAGTCGACACAATCTCGTATTCACAAACCGAACCCTGAAAGAATCAGACTATTACAAAGAAAAGATCCCTAAACTCGACACCATCTCACTCTTTGAGTTTCGGAGTGGGCACCTTGAGTCAATCGTGATTACGTACCGGGATCGTGGGCAGTTGTTTTACATTTTTGCATCGGGTTACGACCGAATCGGCCTGGTAAAACTGGAGACCCTTCAGCAGATTCTCCTTTTGGCGAACCTGCTGGGCTTCACCTTGATCGTTCTGGCGGGTTGGTATTTCTCGGGACGCGTGCTGAGGCCCATCTCGCAGATTGTCGATGAAGTGGAACAAATCACGGCCGTCGATCTGCACAAGCGGGTCAACGAAGGAAACCGGCGGGACGAAATCGCCCAACTGGCTATGACCTTCAACCAAATGCTGTTTCGGCTCGAAGACGCCTTTATTTCCCAACGCAGCTTTGTCGCCCACGCATCGCATGAGCTGCGTACCCCCCTGACCAATACGCTCGGCACCCTCGAAACGTCGCTCCGGTACGACCAGAATCCGGCCGATTGGCGTGACAGTATGGAGGTGGCCGTTGATGAGCTGAAAAAAGTGATTGCGCTGACCAACAGCTTACTCAGCTTAGCCAAAGTCACCGACAGATCGGTCACGCTGAGCCTGATTCAGGTTGATGATTGCCTGCTGACGGCCATCGCGCAAGTGCAGGCAAAATATCCGGGTCGGAGCCTGCCGCTTCAATTCGTATCGGGCGATGACGACTCGTTTACCATTCGCGGCAGCGCAACCCTGCTCACCACTGCTTTGCTGAATGTGCTCGATAATGCCTGCAAATACTCGAGTGAGCCCGTTTCGATACAATTACGCGCCTGGGAAGAGCATTGTATCGTAACCGTAATGGACAAGGGGCGGGGCATCACCGACGCCGACATTGCTCATATTCTCGATCCCTTGTACCGGGGTAAAAATGTTGATGGCGTACCGGGTTACGGCATTGGTCTGGCGGTTACCCAGAAAATTATTGACCTCCATCAGGGTACGCTTCATTTTACGTCGAAAGAAGGACAGGGCACCTCCGTTACGATCACCCTGCCCAACGCCCTGGAGCGCTTCTAATATCTTCTAATTTCCTTCTCATACCGCTCTAATGTGAGCCGCTTGTTTTGTGTCTGTAATCAGAGACACAGGCAATGCAACGTCGGAATATTCCCGCTCGGCGGTCAGAATCGATTTTACTGTATGGCTTTGGACTGGCGCTGGCCCTTTCACTGGCGTTCAACGGTTTCTTATTGATCAAGCAAAGCCATACACGCAGCATTTACGAATACGAAATGCGCAACACAACCGCTCACGCCGGCGACGACACCGATGGGCAGGTCAGGCTCCGTACGGTCGATACACCGTTGACGAACCGGATGGATTCGACCACGGACATCACCGAGAGCCCTCCACCAAACGGCCGGAATCCCGTTCAGAATCCCTCAGCAAAGTAATCTCAATCTCCCAAACATAATCCCATTAATACAACCATGTTCATTACGGTTCATACCAGAAAAATTCTCCTGCTTAGCTGCCTCAGTGCCTTGCTGGGTAACGTGGGCTGTTCGACCAAAGCGGAAGAGCACAAAGAGGAAGCGGTCAGCTATCCGGTAACCAGCCCCCTGCTGAAAGACACAACAGCCATCAAAGAATACGTTTGTCAGGTCCGGGCTATCCAGCATATCGAGGTCCGGGCTCTGGAAAAAGGGTACCTGCAGAAGATTTTTGTGGACGAAGGTCAGCACGTAAAAAATGGGCAACTGATGTTTCAGATCATGCCCGTAGTGTACAATGCCGAGCTGCAAAAATCGCAGGCCGAGGCCAACTATGTCGGTATCGAGTTACAGAACACCAAGCGGCTGGCCGACAGCAATATTGTCTCGAAAAATGAGCTGGCACTGGCCAAAGCTAAATTCGACAAAGCCAACGCCGAAGTTGCGCTGGCCAAAACCCACTTACAGTTTACCCAGATCAGAGCCCCGTTTAGTGGGATCATGGACCACTTTCAGGTACGGTTGGGTAGCCTCGTTGATGAAGGTGATTTACTGACAACCCTCTCGGACAACAGCAAAATGTGGGTGTATTTCAACGTACCCGAGGCCGAGTACCTCGACTACAAAACCCATCAGAAGGATAACGGGGTAAACGTGAATCTGGTGATGGCCAACAACGAGGTGTTTCCGCATCCGGGGGTGGTACAAACCATCGAAGCCGATTTTAATAACGAAACCGGCAACATCGCGTTCCGGGCCAGTTTTCCGAACCCGCAAGGGTTGCTTCGTCATGGCGAAACGGGTCTTGTTCGCATGAAAGTCCCGCTCCGCAACGCGCTCATCATCCCGCAAAAAGCAACGTTTGAGGTGCTGGAGAAAAAGTACGTGTACGTAGTAGACAAAGCCGGTGTGGTGCGGTCGCGGGAAATCTCAATTGCCGCCGAAATGCCCCACATTTTCGTTGTGCAGAGTGGTCTGAAAAAAGACGACACCATCATTCTGGAAGGCCTGCGCCAGGTAAAGGAAAACGATAAAGTACACGTGAAATACCAACGGCCCGAAGCCGTCCTCTCCAACTTAAGCCTCTACGCCGAATAGGCCACCTGGTTTGCCGTTTACTGCCTTCGGTTTTGCTGCCCCAAAGCTCGAATGGGCCAGAACCTGAAGTTGGTAAACCGTACCCTGTAAACGTTTCTTTTTTATGTTTTCAACATTCATACGCAGACCCGTATTCGCGATTGTCATATCGGTCATGATCGTCTTTGTCGGCGTACTGGCGATCAAAAAGCTCCCGATCTCGCAATTCCCTGATATTGCCCCCACCACGGTCAATATTTTTATTGCCTACCCCGGTGCCAGCGCCGATGTACTCGTCAAATCGACGCTCATCACCCTCGAACAGGCCATCAATGGCGTGCAGGATATGCGCTACATTGCCACCGACGCCACAAGCGCGGGCGAGGCTACCCTCCGCATTATTTTTGAACCGGGCACTGACCCCAACGACGCCGTTGTCCGGGTCAAAACGCGGGTCGATCAGGTCATGCCGCTGCTCCCCGAACTGGTACAACGCGAAGGGGTGATTATCACGCCGGTGCAGCCGAGTATGTTGATGTACGTGAACTTGTACTCGAAAGACAAACGCATCGACGAAAAATTCCTGTTCAACTACGCAACCGTCAAGATGATCCCCGAAATCCAGCGGACCAAGGGCGTTGCCCGCGCGCAGATTCTGGGTAGCCGCCGGTACGCCATGCGGGTGTGGCTCAACCCCGACCGGATGCGGGCTTACAACATTTCGACAGAAGAAGTCATGAAAGCCCTGGGCGAGCAAAGTATCATCGGTCGGCCGGGTCGTATTGGGCAAAGTTCGGGTATCGCGGCTCAGTCGCTCGAATACGTGCTGACGTACAAAGGCCGCTATAGTGAGCCGAAAGAATACGAAGATATCATTATCCGGGCCAATGCCGAGGGCGAGAGCATTCACCTGCGCGACATTGCCCGCGTTGAATTAGGTAGCGAATTTTTCGACATCTACTCCAACCTCGATGGGCAGGCATCGGCCGCTATCGTGTTGCGGCAAAACTACGGCAGTAATGCGAGCGAGGTTATCGATGAAGTAAAGGCGAAGCTCGAAACCATGAAAGGGTCGTTTCCGCCGGGTGTCGACTACAAGATCAGCTACGACGTCTCACAGTTTCTCGACGCTTCTATTGAGCAGGTTATTCACACGTTGCGCGACGCCTTTTTGCTGGTTGCACTTGTAGTTTTTGTGTTCCTCGGCGACTGGCGGTCAACGTTAATTCCGATTCTGGCGGTTCCGGTATCGTTGGTTGGGGCCTTTTTTGTGATTCAGTTCTTCGGACTTTCCATTAACCTTATCACCCTGTTTGCCCTCGTATTGGCTATCGGTATTGTTGTCGACGATGCCATTGTGGTGGTCGAGGCCGTACACGCCAAGATGGAAGAAGAGACCCACTTATCGCCGTTTGGGGCCGTCCGGAAAGTGCTGGGTGAAATAAGTGGAGCCATTATTGCCATCACAGCCGTCATGGTGTCGGTATTCCTCCCGATCTCGTTCATGACCGGCCCCGTGGGTACCTTCTACCGGCAGTTCTCCATTACGATGGCCTCGTCCATCGTGATTTCGGCCCTCGTTGCGCTGACGCTGACGCCTGTTTTGTGCGCCATGTTGCTCAAAAACCACCATGGCCATGCTCGTCGGAAAACGTTGCTGAACCGGGCACTTGATCGGTTCAACCGGAGTTTCGACAAGCTGACTGGTCGTTATGTAGGCCTGCTTAAATTGATTGTCAACCGGCGGGTGGTCACGTTTGGAGTACTGGCTCTGTTCTGTTTAGGCATCGCGTACGAGAACAAGATTCTGCCAGCCGGTTTCATTCCGAATGAGGATCAGAGCACCATTTACGCCATTATCCAGACCCCTCCGGGTTCTACGCTGGAGAAAACGAATCAGGTATCGCAGGCCTTACAAAAAATCTGTCGGGGCGTGGAAGGAATCGAATCAATCTCCTCACTGGCGGGCTACGAAATCATGACGGAAGGTCGGGGCTCCAACGCGGGCACCTGTCTGATCAACCTCAAGCCCTGGTCGGAGCGCGACCATAACGTGAAAGAGATTATGGAAGAACTGGAAGAAAAGTCCCGCGGTATGGGGGCCATTATCGAGTTCTTCGAACCACCAGCCATTCCGGGTTTTGGTACGTCGGGCGGTTTCTCCATGCGTTTACTCGACAAGAACACCGATACCGATTACAGCGAGTTTGACCGGGTGAACAAGGAGTTTATGGAAAATCTGGGCAAGCGCAAAGAGCTGACCGGTCTGTTTACATTCTTCGCGGCCAACTACCCGCAGTACGAGCTGGTTATCGACAATAAACTGGCTATGCAAAAGGGGGTTTCGATTGGCAAAGCCATGGACAACCTCAACATCATGATTGGCAGTACGTACGAACAAGGCTTTATCAAGTTCAACCAGTTCTTTAAGGTTTATGTACAGTCGGACCCCAGTTTCCGCCGACTCCCAACCGACCTGCTCAAGCTTTTTGTGAAAAACGACGCGGGAGAGATGGTGCCATACTCGGCCTTCATGCATTTGAAAAAAGGGCAGGGCCCAAACGAGATTACCCGGTTTAACCTGTACAACTCTTCGGCTATTCAGGGGCTGCCGGCCAAAGGGTACACCACCGCTGAAGCCATTGAGGCTATTCGGGAAGTGGCAGCCCAAACGTTACCCAAAGGCTACGACATTGCCTTCGAGGGGCTTTCGTACGACGAATCTATCCGGGGCAATGAGTCTTTGTACGTGTTCCTGATCGTGCTGGCTTTCGTGTACATGGTGCTGGCGGCACAGTATGAGAGCTTTATTATTCCGCTCGCGGTTGTGTTTTCATTGCCCGTTGGGGTGTTCGGCTCGTTTTTCATGCTTAAACTGATGGGGCTCGAAAACAACATTTACGCCCAAATTGGTCTGATCATGCTGGTGGGGCTTCTGGGTAAAAACGCCGTCTTAATTGTGGAATTTGCGGTGCAGAAACGACAGGAGGGGGCCTCCATTCTAAACGCGGCCATCGAGGGAGCGAAGGTCCGTTTCCGACCTATTCTGATGACCTCCTTCGCGTTTGTAGCCGGACTTATTCCGCTCCTGATTGCAACCGGCGCGGGCGCCATTGGCAACCGTACCATCGGCGCTTCGGCCATGGGCGGTATGTTGTTCGGCACCATTCTGGGGGTCGTTATCATCCCCGGCCTGTACTACATTTTCGCTCACCTCGCCGACGGGCGCAAGCTTATTCGGGATGAAGAAGATGAACCCCTTAGCGAGAACCTTGTCCATCAGATTGATACATTCCCTGCCATTGAAGAACGCGAAAACCATGTTTAAACGACTTAGTATAGGTGGTCTGGGCGTAGCGTTTCTAACGCTGGCCGCCACTTCCTGCAAAACGCCCATGCTGGTTGGGCGGACAGAAAACCGGTCTGTACCAATTAGTTTTGGAACGGGTCAGGATTCCGTAAATACAGGCAAACAGAGCTGGCGGGAGTTCTTTACCGATCCCTACCTGACAGCCCTCATCGACACCGCTCTGCACAACAATCAGGAGCTGAACATCACGATGCAGGAAATTCAGATTGCCCAAAACGACATCCGGGCGCGTACCGGAGAGTACCTGCCTTTTGTGGGTCTGCGGGCCGATGCGGGTGTCGACAAGGTTGGGCGTTACACCCGGCCGGGGGCTGTGGAAGAAAACAACGAAATCCGACCCGGCCATCGGTTTCCAAACCCACTACCCGACTTTCGGCTGGCTGCCAATGTCTCGTGGGAGATCGACATCTGGAACAAATTGCACAATGCAAAGCGGGCGGCTGCTACCCGGTACCTGTCGTCGATTGAAGGGAAAAACTTTGCCGTTACAAACATTGTAGCCGAGATCGCCAATTCGTACTACGAGCTATTAGGCCTTGACAATCAGCTTGATATTGTCCGAAAAAACGTAGAGATTCAGACGAACGCGTTGAACATTGTGCGGACGCAGAAGGAATCGGCGCGGGTAACCGAGTTGGCTGTCCGCCGGTTTGAGGCCCAGGTACTGGGCACGCAGAGCCTCCAGTACAACATTCAGCAGCGAATAACCGAAACAGAGAACCGAATCAATTTTCTGGTTGGGCGGTTTCCGCAACCGGTACAACGGAGTACCCAGGATTTTAACGTGCTGGTTCCTCAGCCCGTGCGGGCGGGCCTACCGTCGCAGTTATTGCAGAACCGACCGGATATTCGCCGGGCTGAGCGCGAACTCGAAGCAGCCCGCTTGGATGTTGAGGTAGCGCGGGCTAATTTTCTGCCATCGTTAGACCTTTCCGCTGCGGTGGGTTTTAACTCGTACAATCCGGCCCTGCTGCTCTCACCCGAATCACTGCTTTACTCGCTGGTGGGTGGTTTGAGCCGACCGTTGGTTAACCGAAACGCGATTAAGGCTATGTACGCCAGCGCCAATGCCCGGCAGATCCAGGCTGTTTACAATTACGAACGAGCAATTCTGAACGGGTACATCGAAGTAGCTAATCAGTTGGCCAATATGAATAACCTGCAAAAGAGTTATGATTTTAAGGCCCGGCAGGTCGACGCGTTGCTGCAGTCTACGAACATCTCGAACACGCTGTTCAAATCAGCACGGGCCGATTACATGGAGGTGTTGCTGACGCAGCGCGACGCCCTCGAATCGCGGTTTGACCTCGTAGAGACCCGCATGCAACAACTAAACGCAATGGTCAATGCGTACCGCGCCCTCGGTGGTGGCTGGAATTAAGCACCAGCGTGCGATCTAAGTAAATATACGCCGTCAGATAGCCCCAATAGGCGCTATCTGACGGCTTTTGTGTAGTTGGTCTGTTTGGGTTCGATTAGATATAAAGTTGCTAATTTGCAATTCGCAAATCGCGAATTGCATGAAATGACAGATAGAAACATTCTGCTTACTACTCTGGCCCAATCCATTTAAAATTTATAACTAATTGCCTGCCAACCAAACCGCAATGCCAAAAGACGTAACCATCCTGACCGGGTTTCTGGGCTCAGGGAAGACCACCCTCCTGAACGCCCTGCTGAACGAACAAGTCGGCCGACGCTTTGCGCTGGTTGAGAACGAGTTCGGTGAAGAGGGCATCGACGGCGAGCTGATCGTTCGACCGGATGTCGATATTACCGAACTCAGTAACGGGTGCCTGTGCTGTACACTCAGCAATAATCTGCTCGACGTGCTCGACGCCCTGAGCCAACGGCAGGACAGCTTCGACGAGCTGATTATCGAAACTACCGGCATTGCCGACCCGGCCAACATTGCCGTTCCGTTTATGATGGTGCCAGCGGTGCAACAGGCGTTCACGATCAAACGGGTTATCTGCCTTGTCGACGCCGAACTGATTGAAGATCAGCTCCGAGATACAGAAGAGGCCATTGGCCAGATTTCGTTTGCCGACGTTATTCTGATTAACAAAACCGACCGGGTAAGCCCCGACTACCTCGCCCGGCTCCGTACGACCCTACACGAGATAAACCCATTGGCCGAGGTACTGGTGGGTCATAAAGATGACTATCCGATTAAAGCACTGCTGGCGGTGGTTCGAGATGTGGCTGAGACGACCGGTATAGCTCGCCTAACGCCCACCCGCCCCAATTTGCCCGGTGCTCAGTCAATACCAGAGCCGCAGGCCCACTCGACCGAGGCCTCTCCCAAAGCGCATCATCATCGGCATAGCAATCTGGTTTCGGTTAGCTTCCGATTTACTAAATCGCTCGACCTGACCCGGTTGTACCATCGCCTGACTACCCTGCTGCTCTTTCATGGCAAAGACCTATACCGGATCAAAGGAGTGATTTACGACCGGTCGCGGGCCGAGCGATGGATTGTTCAGTCAGTTGGTCAGACACTGACGCTGGTAGATGGAGCGCCGTGGCAAACCGAAGATGACCGTTTGAGCCGGCTTGTATTCATCGGCCGCGGCTTGAAGACCGCCGAGCTGGAAACGATGCTCGGACAATGTTTCTCCAGGGACCCGGATGCCAGCCCATCTGACCTACTTCACCAAACACCCATCTTGTAAGGCTAAAACGCGTAGGGCAAGTTTTATTTATTTCTTTTTGCAACGTTGTTGCAAAAAGAAATACCTTTGCCAAAGAACCTTGTGTGATTGCTGGTGCAATCTACTCGCACGAGTACCCTTTGGTCATGAAAAAACTACCTGTCACCGTATTGAGCGGCTTTCTGGGAGCCGGCAAAACCACCCTTCTTAACCACATACTACATAATAAACAGGGCCTCAAAGTGGCGGTTATCGTCAACGATATGAGTGAGGTCAATGTAGATGCCCAACTCATTAACCAGCAAAGTACGCTCTCACGTACAGAGGAAAAACTGGTCGAAATGAGCAATGGCTGCATATGCTGTACCCTTCGGGAAGATCTGATGCTGGAAGTGGAAAAACTGGCCCGCGAAAACAGGTTCGACTATCTGCTTATTGAGTCAACGGGTATATCGGAGCCGCTACCTGTAGCTCAAACCTTTTCCTTTGTAGATGAAGAAAACGGAATTGACCTTTCGCGGTTTGCCCGGCTCGATACCCTTGTTACTGTGGTCGATGCGTTCAACTTTCCCAAAGACTTTGGTTCAATCGACAACGTGTACGGGAGACACCTGAATGATGACCCCACCGATACGCGCACAATTGTGAACCTGCTTACCGATCAGATTGAGTTTGCCAACGTCATCATCCTCAACAAGACTGATCTGCTCAGTCGCCAACAGATAGGCGAATTAAAGGCGATTCTGCATAAGCTGAACCCCAAAGCGCGGCTGATTGAATCGCAGTTTTCAACAGTCGATCCGGCTCAGATTCTGAACACTAAGCTATTCAACTTTGACGAGGCATCGCAGTCGGCGGGCTGGATTCAGGAGCTACAAAATCACAAAAACGGCATCGGCCACACGCCCGAGACCGAAGAATACGGCATCGGGTCGTTTGTGTTCCGCGACCATCGGCCGTTTCACCCGGCACGTTTCTGGCAGTACCTGAGTGAGCATTTTCCGGCCGGCATCATTCGCAGCAAAGGGCTGTTCTGGCTGGCTTCAAGACCCAACGAAGCCCTCAATTTCAGCCAGGCTGGCGGTAGTCTCCGGGCCGAACGAGCCGGGGTCTGGTGGGCCTCCATGCCGTTTCAAGAGCGTATTCGGTACGGTTCGTTTCTGGATAACCGCGACCAGATTGAAAGTCGCTGGCACAAACGCTTCGGGGACCGGCAAAACGAACTGGTCATCATCGGTCAGGATCTGAACGAGCCACAAATACGCGCAGAACTGGCGGAATGTTTGTGTACCGAGCTGGAACTGAAGCACATGGAAAACAACGGCGTCTTCAAAGACCCTTTCCCGGTTTGGGAATAGACACATTCACATCATGACAATCAACAAGATTTACGACGTAATCATCATTGGCGGAAGTTGCGCGGGCCTGAGTGCCGCGCTCGTTCTGGGCCGTTCGCTCCGGGAGGTGCTGGTCATCGACGCCGGTCAACCCTGTAACCGCCAAACACCCGCATCGCACGGTTTTCTGACCCGCGATGGCGAATCACCGGCTCAACTCCTCGCCATTGCCCGCGAGCAACTGAGCCATTACCCTAACGTGGAGCTCCGCGCTGGAACGGTCGTCAACGCCCAGTTGACAACTGAAGGCATTCTGGTAACGTCACAGCCTACTGATGGTTCTGCAAGTCAGCAAGTTATCGTCAAAAAGCTGCTGCTGGCAACCGGCTTATTCGATATCATGCCCGACCTGCCGGGCTTTGCCGAATGCTGGGGCCGCTCGGTACTACATTGTCCGTATTGCCACGGGTATGAGGTACACGGGCAGCCGCTGGGTGTTTTAGCTAACGGTGAAGTGGGTTACGAGATGGCTACCCTCATTCAGCACTGGGCTAGCCACCTGACGCTGTTTACCAACGGCCCGTCGACGCTCACCGAAACGCAGAAGGATACACTGACCCAACTCGGCATTCCGATTGTTGAAACGCCAATCGCCTTACTTGATCATCAAGCAAGTATGCTTACCGGCATCGTATTCGATAATGGCAGCCGAGTGCCACTCACAGCTCTGTTTTCGCGCGTCCCCTTCCGGCAACATACCGACCTGCCCGAACAGTTAGGTTGTGAATTACACGAAACTGGGTTAATTAAAGTTAGTGAAGTAGGTGAGACAAACGTACCCGGCGTGTTTGCTGCGGGCGACGCGACAACGCTTTATCGGCAAGTGAGTCAGGCGGTTGCCAGCGGTGCAAAAACGGGGGCCTGGATTAATCGAGAGTTACTCACTGCTTCATTGCAGGAGCGTGTTGTAAAATTGGCCGATTTGGATCAGTGAAAGGTGTAAATACAGCCACGGGCTCATCAAAATCGGTAGGCCAGAAGCGTACCTCCACCAAATTTGATATCCCGAATCAGTCGGGCATTTGGTCGAGGTATGTTTTTTGTGTCTGTTTTTTGGTGTAAAACTGCGTTGTTTCCATCGTTTCGTGCCGAAGATGCTGTTGCACGTGCTCCAGACTAACACCCGATTCGAGCAGAAGCTGCCCAGCGGTGTGGCGTAAACTGTGTGCCGACATTCCTTTACGTTTCAGTCCCTGCTGCCGCAAATACTTGTCGACAACGTAACGGATCTGGTGTGTTTTTAGCTCGTCGAACAGAGACTCGTTTTGCCGGGCGGGTACAATGGGCCAGCGCTCTGTTTCCCGTAAAAACGCTTCAACCGCCTGACGGCATTCGGCAAAAAACTTGATCGGTTTGCGCGTATGTTTCCCTTTGCCCAACACCCGCAGTTGCCCCCGGTCAAAATCCAGGTCACCGAGTCGCAGGCGGGTCACTTCCACAGTTCGCAACCCTTCCAGACTCAGCAAAGCCATAATGGCTAAATCGCGCGCCGACTCGGGTACGGCAAGCAAGTCGCGCCGTTCGTTAGCTTCAAGGCTATCTTTGTAAAAGGTACGTTCAATCGCCAACCCACGAATATCGCTAATATCGCGCAATTCGTTGATTTGCTGCCCATTAAGCCCTAAGTTTTCCCGTTTACGGATGCACCAAACGGCCAATTGCTTAACCGCCGACAGGTACAGATTTACCGTAAACGGCGAGTAATCTTCCGCTTTCAGATGGTGAACAAAATCGGCTACGGTTTGCCCGCTCAACGAAGCCGTCTGCCCCAGGTGCAACTGCCCATCGACGTAAGCGAAAAAGGCATTCAGGGCCTTCGTGTAGGTTTCTTTGGAACGATCACCCCGTAGGTTTTTAGCGTCCCGAATAAACCGAAGTACCAGCTCATTCATAGCGGGCGGCAGCGTCGGGCCGCTCGGGTCGGGCACAACGGTAGGTTGACCAATCTGCTGGAAGAACAACATAAACTTCCGAATCGGCGAAACCCGATTGGGTGGCAAATAGGCGGTGTACTGCGCAAAGCTCACTCCGTCGATCGGCCTGTTTTTCTGGAGACAGTCATCGACAAACGCGCGAGCATGCCGGGGGTAATTACTTGACTTCGGTAGGTCGGTCGCGAAGTACCGGATCAGCTGACTCACTGTCAGTCGCGATTGCATCGCCCCCAACCCCTGTTGTGTACGCCCATCCAGTTTACGAAGTCCCTTCATCATCATTGGTTTAGCAATTCAAAGATCATACATTTTCCGGTTTTCACCAATTCACGCAAATCATAATTTATGAGACGGTGAAAGATTTAGACCAGTTGTCTACTCTGTCGTGCACACAAACAAGCCGCCCCGGCCAAATTTCAGTAGTGAAATGAGACCGGGGCGAGAAAAGCACGTATTTGAATGGAGAACGTATCCTGCTGATTAGCGATTAGGCTTCATCATTCATTACACACGGTACATTCTACATTTGCTTACAGTATAGTGCTTAGTTGGAGATTATTTGCAAAAATTTGGTCGGTCGTTCGGGGTCGGGGACAAACCAGGCTGGGTTACCCTCTTCGTCTCGGCCCAAACGGGCGCCAATAATCGGAGGTGTGCTTTTTTTATTTTTCTTTCGAACAGCTAGTTTGGGCATAAACTCCGCATCAGCCAAATCCTGAATACTCTCGATAAATGCCTCAACGATTCGGTCAATGTCATCGGGCGTGTGTGCTTCGGTCATGAAGCACGGAAAACCATCCCAGATATGAATACCTCGCTCGCGCATGAGCGTAAACAACAACTCACTGTAGGGGATCTCCTCCAAAAACTTGATTCTCCAAAGGGAGCCAAACTGCGACACCAGAATAGGCAGCTTATTGTCAGTTACAAACTGATTCATCGCATCAGCCAGGGTGCGGGCTTTGTCGGTCAATCGCTGTTGCAACGCAGGGCCTTGCTTCTGCATATACGTTAGCGAGGCTTTGGCAGCCGCCAGGGCCAACGGGTGCCGCACAAAGGTTCCTGCATAAAACGTGATGTCAGCCTCAGGATATGACGCGTCGCCGTAATTCCAGAAACCACCATCCAGTGCATCCATAAAAGTTGCCTTACCCGCAACTACACCAATGGGCAAACCGCCACCCACTACTTTACCATACGAAGCCAGGTCTGCCTGAATACCAAACAACCCCTGAGCGCCAGCGGGGTGCATGCGAAATCCGGTGATAACTTCATCGAAAATCAAGGCCGTACCCGACTCCGTTGTTACTTCTCTGACCTTCTTCAAAAACTCAACCGGCTGAAATTCAGCGCGTCGACTTTGTACGGGCTCTACCAGCACGGCCGCCAGTTCGTTGGCTCGTTTGCGAATGATGGCCAGACTTTCGTCGGTACCGTAATCCAGAATGAGCAAATTTTGGACAGCCTCCAAAGGAATTCCCAAAGCAGCCGGGTACGATTGCTGCGAACCGCCCGCGCGAGCAATTACTTCATCGAAGATGCCGTGGTAGGAACCCGTGAACACCACCACCAGCGAACGGCCGGTCACGGTGCGGGCCATGCGCATGGCAGCCAATACCGCTTCAGACCCAGTGTTACAAAGAGCAGCCCGCTCAAAGCCGGTGAACGAACAAATCATCTGGCAAACCTCACCAGCCAGCCGATGCTGCGGTCCAATCTCGTACCCTTTGTCCAGTTGTTCGTGAAGAACTTTATTCAGAAAATCAGGCCGGTGCCCAAACAGGATCGAGCCGAAACCATTGAGGACATCGATGTATTCATTCCCGTCAATGTCCCACAGCCGGCTACCGAGCGACTGATCAACCACAATCGGGTACACAATTTCTTTGGTCAACGGCTTAAAACCCGTAACCGCCCGGGGGTCGGCCATCCACGGGCGATACTGCTGCGTATGCGCTTTACTACTGGCTGTTTTTTGGTTGTAGCGCTCTACATGTTCGTGTAAGAACTGTTTTTGCGAAGGACTCAGGGCTGTTATGTGGCGCTCGATCCGGGCACCAGCTCCAAATGGCCTGGCCACTGTTGCGGGCTCCTGAATTGGAGAAACCTGAGCCGCAGGCTGGGGAACCGGGGCAGGTGCAGGCGCACTATTAACCACATTAACGCCCTGTAAAATAGCCAGTTGCTGATTCAAAATCTGAATCTGCTGCGCAAACAGATTCACCACAGAAGGAGCATCGGGCAGGCTACTCACCACAGCTTGCGGGATAACCGGTTGCCTATCCGCTTGGTTCTGAACAGGCGCAGCAACAGCCTGATTCACGGGCCCAACCGGACGCTCGGGCATAACCACTGCCGATGACGGGGCGGCAACGGGCCGATACGCATCGGCGGGCAACTTACTATCGAGATAGGCGAGTAACTTTTCCAGCGTATTGTACTCAGCCGAAAGCTGCCGGAACGAGATGGGCAAATCGAATTTCTTGCGAAGCTGAAACGAGAGTTGCGTAAGCGCCAACGAATCGAGGCCAAGGTCCAGAAAGCTGCTGCTCAGCCCTACATTTCGACTATCAACGCCAGCCGTTTCGGTCAGGATCGTCCTGACAGTGGCTAACAGTGTTTCTACTCTTGAACTCGGAGTTGACATGCTTATCGTTGAATGGGTTAAATCTGCCTGCGAAGGCATTTCTGCACACATGGTCCCTGAATGCACTAATGCTGAGGGCGATACTGGATCAACCCAGCAGCGCTTCCGGTCGAAAGCATACGTAGGCAACAAGACTTTTTGCGGGGATGCAGCCGCGTAAAGGCCTGACCAGCTGGGGGAGACACCCAACGTCCACAAAGTGCCCAATGCCTTTAAAATTGCCCGCGATTCCGACTGCTTACCGGCTTGTGTGTCTAAGCTGGCGACTACCCGGAGCGGATTTTCAAAACCCTGTTGGCGGGCCAAAGCCGTGGAAACCGTACCCGGCCCTACATCCAGCAATAGGGCGTTAGGTACCTCGGTGAGTGTTCGTAAGGCGCGGGCAAACTGCACAGGCAACCGCATATGGTTAGCCCAGTACATGGGGTCGGTGGCCTCTGCATCGGTCAGCCATGTACCAGTCACCGTCGAAACAATCGGTTTGCGCGGATGTTGAAGCCTAATTTGCCCCACAATGGACGCAAAAGAAGCCACGGCCGGGTCCATCATGGCCGAGTGAAACGCATGACTCGTTTCGAGCATCCGATTTGGTATTTGCCGTCTGTCCAGTAGAGTAGCCAACCGCTCAATCCCTTCGTTGGGGCCAGCTACCACGCACTGCTGCGGGCTGTTGATGGCGGCAATCGACAGACCGGGTGGAAGCATAAACTGCAATTTTTCCGCATCCATCCGCACCGAAAGCATACGCCCCGCGGGCAGTTCACTAATCAATCGCCCACGGGCAGCAATGAGTGTCAGTGTATCGGGGAGGGAGAAAACACCGGCCAAATGAGCCGCCACAAACTCCCCGATACTGTGCCCACAAAACAACGAGGGTGCGATACCCCAGCTCATCCAGAGTTGGGCTAGCGCGTATTCTGTTGTAAACAGAGCTGGCTGGGTGTAGCGTGTATTTTTGAGTCGCGATTGAGCCTCTTCATTATCCGGCCCAAAAAGCACGGTTCGAATATCGACATCCAATAGACCAAGCAAATGCGCAGCGCAGGCGTCAACGGCATCCCGGTACTCAGGCTCTGTTTGGTACAACTCGTTCCCCATATTCAGATACTGAGCCCCCTGACCGGGAAACATAAACACCAGTTCGCCGGGGCTTTCGGCAACAGTCGATGCGGGCTCTGGTGTCTGGTTACGAAGCTGATGGACAAGTTCTTCGGTCGAATCGGCTACCATAAACCGTCGGAGGTCAAACGAAGGCCGGGTGGTTTGAAGGGTGTACGCAACGTCAGACAAACTGGGGGCTTCGGGTTGAGAAAGGGCGGTCGCCAGTTGGTCAGCATAGGCATTCAGACTCGCTTCCGATTTGGCCGACCAGCAAACGAGCTGAGTACGACGGGTGGGCTGGACCGAACAATCTCGTTCAACTGTTTGCGCGTATTCTTCCAGAATAGTGTGCACATTGGTGCCTCCGACCCCAAACGAACTAACTCCCGCCCGGCGCGGATGCGCAGACTTGGCCTCGTCAAGGCCCGGTACATTGTCAGGCCATGGCTGTAAGCGGTCATTCACGTAAAATGGGCTGCTGGCAAAATCGATAATCGGATTGGGCTGCTGATAACCGATGGAAGGAGGAAGCTGCCGATGATGCAAGGCCAGTGCCGTTTTGATAAAACCAGCAACGCCTGCTGCGGCTGTCAGGTGGCCCAGGTTACTCTTGATGGAGCCGATGGCGCAATATTGCTTCCGATCCGTTTGGCCAAAAGCAAGGTTCAGTCCTTCCAGTTCGATTGGGTCACCGAGGGGCGTTGCCGTGCCGTGGGCTTCGACATAACTGATTGTAGCCGGGTCAACATTGGCATCATCGAGCGCCTTTCGGATCGCTACGGCCTGCCCCTGAGCACTCGGTGCTGTAAAACTCCCTTTTCCCCCGCCATCATTATTTACCCCAACCCCTTTGATCACGGCATAAATTGTGTCGCCATCCTGCTGGGCATCGGCCAGCCGTTTCAGCAAAACAACCCCAGCGCCATCACTGAAAACCGTACCACTGGCTTCGGCATCGAACGGTCGGCAATGACCATCCCGACTAAGCATGGCTCCTTCTTCGTACAAATGTCCACTATTGATCGGAGCCGTTACGCTGGCCCCACCCGCAAGGGCCAGGTCGCACTGACCCAGGCGCAAGCTGTCAACGGCCTGGGTAATGGCTAATAACGACGATGAACAGGCCGAGTAGACACTAACAGCCGGGCCATTCAGGTTCAGCTGATAGGCCGTTCGCGATGCGATGAAATCTTTCTCATTGACCGTCATGGCCTGAAACGCCCCGATCTGATTGAGCACATCGGGGTTCGTCAGGATGTTGTTCAGGTAGTAAGTGTTATTGCCGCAACCCGCCCACAACCCAATTTCACCGTCAAAGCTGGTAGGCAGGTGGCCTGTTTTTTCCAGCACCTCCCACACAATCTCCAGAAAAACGCGCTGCTGAGGGTCCATCACCTCCGCGAGCTTTCCGTTCAGGTTGAAAAATTCGGCGTCGAAGTGGTCGGCGTGTTCCAGAATCCCACGAGCTTTTACATAGGCCGGGTCTGCCGTAAGGGAGGCCCCCAATGAGGGGTCCAGTTCCCCATCGGCAAAAAAACGAATCGTTTCCTGCCCATTGACCACCACCTGCCAAAGTGCCTCGGGCGAAGCGGCTCCGGGGAATCGCCCGGCCATTCCGATTACCGCAATATCCGTATCGTCGGTAAGGCGCGACCTACGGTCCCGCGAGCGCAATGGAGACTTAGCCGATCCGTTCAGAAAATTGGCCAGGGCCTCTACCGTCGGGTAGCCATACAGCCTGGTAACGGGGAGGTCATACTGATAGGCCAGATTCAGCGCCGTCACGGTCCTGATCGCCAGCAGGGAGTTGCCACCCAACTCAAAAAAGTTGTCGCGAATCCCAACCCGGCTCACCTGGAGCACTTCTTTCCAAACCGCAATGAGATTCTGCTGAATCTGATTCTGAGGAGCCACGTACGCGCTGCTCAACAAATCGGAGGCATCGGGGTTCGGAAGGGCTCGCCGATCCACTTTACCATTTCGGGTAAGCGGAATGGACTCGACAGACAAAAGCAGGGCAGGAACCATGTAGTCGGGTAGGCGTGTTTGTAAAAACGTCTTTATGGCAACCCGGTCGAAGCCAACCGGCATCACCACATAGCCAACCAGCCGTTTGTCGCCATGGGTGTCTTCACGCGCCAGCACAACTGCCTGCTGTATCCCCGGATACTGAAGCAACACGGTTTCAATTTCCCCCAGCTCGATCCGAAAACCCCTGATTTTCACCTGCTCATCTATCCGGCCCTGATAGACCATATTCCCATCGGGTAACCGAAGAGCCAGATCACCACTACGGTACAGTCGGTCGCCGGGCTCGGTACCAAACGGGTTTGCGATAAAGCGCGTAGCTGTCAGATCCGGGCGGTTCAGGTAGCCGCGGGCCAAGCCGGCCCCGCCCACATGCAGCTCGCCAACCTCCCCGACGCCCACCTCGCGCCCGTCGGGATCCAGAATAAAGGTTGTGAGGGTAGGAATTGGCACCCCGATCGGCGACCCAGCGTGCTCGCTTACCCCATCCAGTATGTGCTCCGAGGTAAGTGCCAGATAGGTCACGTGTACGGTGGTTTCCGTGATACCGTACATATTGATCAGCGCACAGTCGGGGTATGCCTCAAACCAGGGCTTCAATCGGGTCGGATGCAGGGCTTCGCCCCCATAAATGACGTATCGCAGAGCCAACGAATGTATACCACCGACCACCTGCTCTTGTAAGGCATAAAAAGCAGAGGGGGTTTGGTTGAGAACCGTCACGCCTTCCCGGTGCAGTAAATCGCCAAATTGCTGGGCATCTTTAGTGATGGATGCGGGAACAACGACCAGCTTCCCTCCAAAAAGTAAAGCCCCGTACATTTCCCAGACCGAGAAATCGAAGCAAAACGAGTGGAATAGGGTCCAGACATCGTCGGGGCCAAAGTGGAACAGGGGTGAATCAGTAAAAAATAAGCGAACCACGTTCCGATGCTCAATAATCACCCCTTTGGGTTGCCCCGTTGAGCCGGATGTGTAAATAACGTAAGCCGCATGGCCTGGGGTTAGCGCGGTGATCGGTAGCCCGTTTGGTGCCAGCGCAATTCGGTCCCACTTACCATCGACGCTCAGCAACGTTGCTTCCGAATTCAGTTCATGGAGTTTGGTTTTGGCCGCTTCATCAACAAGCACGACCGGTCCGTTTACGTCCGAGAGAATGTACCGAATTCGTTCAGCCGGGTAGTCTGGATCAATGGGGACATACGCTCCACCCGCCTTCAGAATACCTAACAAACTCACAATCATCGACAACGAACGGTACATGCACACCGGAACGAGCGTTTCTTCGTGTACGCCAAGACTCATCAGGTGGTGAGCCAGTTGGTTCGACTGCTCGTCGAGTTGGCGGTAGGTGAGCTGCTGCTGCCCAAACCCGACAGCAACCTGATCGGGGGTACGCTGTGCCTGTTCAACCAGCAGATCGACAAGGGTTGGCCCGGCAACAGCCTGGTCTCTATTGGGGAGAGAATTCATAGTATGGGTGAGGGGATAGACGTTGGTACCGTTTGGCACAAAATCTATGATTCGTGAGCGTTGGCGGGGGCATTCAGCCAATCGCTCGATACGTAAGCGTAGAGCACTTTATCCAGTACAATGCCGTCTTTCACGGCACTATTCCGTAGTAGACCTTCCCGCTGAAATCCGGCCTTTTCCAGCACTTTGATAGATCCCAGATTGTGTGCATACGGCATCGCATACAGGCGGGTCAACGGGTACTGCATAAACGCATAATCCGTGAAGGCGCGTAGAGCGGCCGAAATGATTCCTTTTCCCCAGAATGCCTCACCCAGCCAATACCAGATTTCGGCCGAGTAGCGGTCAATGTCTTCACCGAATCGCAGGCCGATGTTACCCACGGCTTCACCCTCCACCTCGAGCGCGAAATTGAGCTCTACGGCCGGGTCTACCACATACTGAATCCATCGTTGGGCATCGGCTTGCGTGTAGGGAAACGGGAAACTGTCGCGCAGATTTAGCCAGATGGCGCGGTTGTTGGCATGGGTATGAAGGTTCTCTTCATCGCCAAACTGCCAGGACCGCACGCGGCACAGACCACATTCAAGTTGCATAGGTTACACGAAATTATACGAACGTCTCCTAAAGTATAGACGAGTTGAGCCGAACTCGGTAACAATGCAGCTTACGACGGGAGGTTTCATTTCGCCCGATTTACCGAATTAGTAGGCCCGATTTTTAGGGCAATCCTGAAATCTAAATCAACAATTCACCAGACAAAAACGCCCGTGTCCGATACACAGAAGAGGTATCGGACACGGGCAGACGTTAAACGCTATGCTTTTCAGGCGTAAAGCCGGGGGAAAGGCTCCAACCGAAAGACGATTTACTTTGAAGAAGCCTTCAGCCGCAGGAACCGGGCCGCATTATTGTAAAAAATATCGCGTTTTTGGGCCGGACTGAGAAATGTGGCCTCCTCGATTGCTTTGATGCCAACCTCAATTGCCTGAGGCCAAACCATCTGATCTGACCCGAACATGACTCGCTTACCGAACCCAGCATCCATAATTCGTTTAAGGTAGGCGTAAAACTCCTTCCGGGGCAAAATGTAGCAGATTACCCCCAGGTCAACATAGGCCTGCGGATGCGTATAGAGCGTGGCCAACAAGTCATCTAACAGAGGCCAACCAGCATGGGCAATGGCCACCCGTAACTTGGGATGGCGAATCATGGCCTCCTCGGCAGTAAACGCACTGTGCAGCCTTGCCCGATAGGCCGATGCCCCAAAATAAGCCACTCCCGGCGGGCCCGTGCCGATATGAATACTCACGGGGATGTCGTATTCCTCGGCAAGCGCCAGATACGGCTCGACCACCGAATCAGAAAGGGCTATACCCTGATACTGAAGACACAATTCGCCGAAGACCTTCACAGCGCCCGTTTTGAAATAATGACGCATAGAATCCAGCGTCAGTTGTGGATCACCCAGGGTAAACAATACCCCCGGAATGATTCGATCGGGGGCCTCTTTCTGCCATCGTTGCACATAACTCATTGGGCCACTTGTTACCCCAATGATGTTGTATTTCTTCATCAGGCTTAGGGTCTGATTTCGTAATGCATCGTCGGACGGAGCGGAGGTCAGACAGTTTTCACACATCGTCGACGACTTAAGCAGCTGATTCATATAGCCCATCCCTCCACCCTGTTTGGGGTCGAGCGCCGACCAGTCCCGGTACGGTGCGCCGATGGTTGTTGGCGGAGGTCCCTGATCATTGTACGGGATGGCATGCAAATGCATATCGATGATCGGCAATGGCTTTTGCGCAGGCTGAGCCCACACCTGTAGCACCGTGACGATCAGAAAAAACCCAGTAGCGATTCGCTTCATAAACGATTAGTTACAAGTGAGTTACCTAAAAACTAAAGATTATCTAAAGCGAGCAATATATACAAGAGAGTAAGTGCCGCTTGAATGTCTTTATTTACCGGCAAGGCGAGTGATGACCGTTTGGAAGACGCCAAAAAAATTACCCCGCCCGGCGCGCTGATGGATTTGTAGCTAAACCATCGACGCCACCAGACGGGGTGTCCAGTTTCTGGAGAAGTCTTACTTGTCGAATTTGCGTTGACTGGCCCGTTGCTCGGTTGGGAAGTCGGCAGGAATGGGTATATCAACTTTGCCGGTTGCGGCCCATTGTGTCCCGCGCTGTAGACAGGTGATAAAGCCAACACACTCAACTGAATAATCAGCGTGGCCCAGCGGGGTGTGAAAAATTCGCCCCTTGCCATACCGGACCGTCATCAACATGGGCTCGTGCCGGTCGGTACCCCGGTTACTTTTGGGCGAGAAAGCGGTGGCCAATACATCCATTTTCTCGGCAGGCCCCCGCAACCGATCATACAACTCGTCGCGGCTGTGTAGCCAGTTCGTCGGCATCCCTTTTGTGATGGGGTGCTTCGTATCCCGAACTTTAACCACAAACTCAGCCTGAGCTCCGTGAGACCCCGCCTTGCCCGGCTGCATGTCGCGCACCAGTTTATCGGTCTGATCATAATACACATAGGGGCCGTCTTTCTCGGTACGGTCGCCCCAACCACCCAGCCCAATCATTTGGTTGTAGGCCGGCCACAGCGGAAACGAATTATTGGCCGCGTGAATCACCACCAGCCCACCGCCTTTCTTCATGTACTGCTCAAAGTCGGCCTGCGTAGCGTCGGACCAGGGGGCAGCGTTCCAGCCGAAGTTACAGATCACCACATCGTAAGCCGAAAAATTCGGATGAAAGCTCGAATCCATGCGCGCCTTGGGCAACGCCCGTGTGGGCCGCATACCGTCGAGGGGATAATTTCGGATAAACTCTTCGCCCTCCCAGGTATAATACGTACGTTGCACATCAACCGAAAACTTGCCGGTTTCCTCCAGATACCGCTTCATCATGAAAGTGATCTTGGGCCACTGAACGTGGTTATTCTGGCCGTCGATAATGAGTGCCCGCAAGCGAGGAGCCGGTTTGGCAAAGGCTGTTGTCAGACTAAAAAGGCATAGCAAGAGGAGCGCTATGACGGAAAATTTGGCGATGGGCTTCATGCACAAAGGGGTTTAAGATCGTAAGGGGTCTGCCTGTGTTGTAACGCCCAAAAAAGCGCACAAGCCTACCATCCCTACTTTCAGTTAGTAGAACGAGCGGATTTTTACCCCCTCTGCTTAACGCCCGTGCGCCCGATACAGACTCATCTTAGGAGTCGTTGCCTGTTGATGGGAGAGAACATGGATCTGTTAACTTCTCGGTTCGGTATGAAGCAATGATAAGGCCGCCTGCTTGTGTAGCAGGCGGCCTTATCAGCTTAATCTGAGTTAATCACCCCTATGAAGGATTTTTTACTGTCCTTGCCCCATTGAGAAGGCCTGCTTTCCCGCAAACGCGTAAAGGTTTTCGGTTTTGATCGTATCGATATTTTGCTCAATCGCTTTCGACAGAATCTGGATAATATCCTGTTTGCTGATTGTCTTGCCCGTTTGAGGCAGAAAACGGCAACGCCAATGATCGGTGCAGAATGTCTCTTTGAAGCCATTCGGCCAAACCTTTATACCGCGGTTCGTAATCATGCTTAGGGGCAACTCAGGGGTGGATAAGGCGCCCACCTGCTGCGCTAACTCTTCGGGGTCAGTACCTGCCCAATGAACAAACACATCAACACCCAGTAACTCTTTAGCAACAGCCGGTTTGCGTTCATACACCGGCAATTCGATAGCTTGCGAGTTTGCGTACGATACCGGCTTCAGAATACTCGGTTGCTGACCAAGCCGGTCAATGATAGCCTGAGCAAACTCTTTCGTACCCACTTTTTGCTGGCTAACACCTTCTTTGTAGATATCGTAGGTATGCACGCCATCTTCGATGGTTTTCAACCAGGCATTCTGCACGCGTTCGGCTACTTCGGCCTGTCCAATGTGGTTGAGCATCATGATAGCCCCCTGCAATAATCCCGATGGGTTTGCCAGATTCTGACCGGCCCGGCGGGGAGCCGATCCGTGTATAGCTTCAAACATGGCACATTCTTCGCCAATATTGGCCGAACCGGCCAAACCAACAGAACCCGCAATTTGAGCCGCCACATCGGACAGGACATCGCCGTACAGGTTAGGCATCACAACAACATCGAAAGCCTCAGGGGTGTCAGCTAATTTGGCGGCTCCAATGTCAATAATCCAGTGCTCGGTTTCCAGATCAGGAAACGCGGGGGCTACCTCATCGAATACCCGATGAAACAAACCATCGGTCTGTTTCATGATGTTATCTTTTGTAAAGCAGGTTACTTTTTTACGGCCATACTGACGGGCATACGCAAAGGCATACTGTACAATTTTCTCACACCCCGGCCGGCTAATCAGCTTGAGGCATTGCACCACCTCATCGGTTTGCTGATGCTCAATTCCGGCATACAGGTCCTCCTCATTTTCGCGCACAATAACCACATCCATGTTCGGATGCTTGGTTTTGACAAACGGGTGCAGGCTCGTACATGGCCTAACATTGGCGTACAGCCCCAGCATTTTACGGATAGTTACGTTCAGGCTTTTGTAGCCTCCCCCCTGCGGTGTAGTTATGGGCGCTTTCAAAAACACTTTATTGCGTCGAATGATGTCCCATGATTCGGCCGAAATGCCCGACATATTTCCAGCCAGGTACACCTGCTCGCCAACCTGGATTTCGTCAATTTCCAATTGAGCACCAGCCGCCTGTAAAATAGACAGCGTAGCATCCATAATCTCAGGGCCAATTCCATCCCCTTTGGCTACGGTAATTCGTGTCATTGTGTTGAATGTGTGTATGTGAATCGAGGGCAAAGGTGATTGGAATAGTTTATAAATAATAATTTATATATTTGATGTTAAACATAAACTTCACTTATGAATTATACTTTACACCAGCTACATGTCTTTCTGACCATATCACAAACACAAAGCATTACAAAAGCCGCTGAGGTGCTGCATTTGACCCAGCCAGCCATCTCAATCCAGTTAAAAAACTTTCAGGATCAATTTGAAATTCCCCTCACAGAGGTCATCAGCCGGCGGATTTACTTAACTGATTTTGGCTGGGAAATTGCCCGGGCAGCCGAGAAAATTCTGAACGAAACCCATGCCATTAACAACCGGATATTAGCTTATAAGGGTTTACTGCATGGCAAGCTGAAAGTATCGGTGGTATCTACGGGAAAGTATGTGATGCCTTATTTTTTGTCGGATTTTCTACGCAAGCATGAGGGCATTGAATTGGTAATGGATGTGACAAACCGGCAGAAGGTGATCAGTAGTCTGGCAAACAACGAAGTCGATTTCGCGCTGATGTCAATTATACCCCATCAATTAGGGGTAAACTATCTGGAGCTGATGCCTAATAAGCTTTTTCTTGTGGGGCGTCGACCTGACCAGCCCGTCCCCCCCGACACTACACCCCAACTACTGGAAAAGCTTCCGCTCATCTATCGGGAAGCGGGTTCGGGGACTCGCTCCATGATGGAAGCGTTTATCGCCGATCATCAACTCGTAGTTCGCAAGCGTCTGGAACTCACCTCCAACGAAGCGGTAAAACAAGCCCTCCTGGCCGGTCTTGGCTACTCCATTATGCCCTTAATTGGTATCCGGAATGAACTCCTCAACAACGATTTGCAGATTATTCCCATTGAAGGGTTACCCTTGCAAACATCCTGGATGCTCATTTGGCACAAAGACAAAAAACTGTCGCCTGTAGCCGAGGCATACGTACAATCTCTGGAAGAACATAAAGAGCAGATTATTGAACAAGGCTTCGGGTGGTGTAAGCTCTTTTGAGCACGGAGTCGAGTAGCTTTCAATAAATACGAAACGAACTATAGATCAACTAAAACCCTCGTAACGCATTGTACAAGGCCTACTGCCCATTCAGATAGGCAGGGTTGAAGGAGGGGAACGAGAAAAATCGGTGGGCACATCTTTTCCGAAACAATCGCGCAGGGCAACACGGGCCGCCAGATACCCGCACATACCGTGTACACCACCACCGGGCGGAGTTGCCGAGGAGCAGATAAACAAGCCGGGAGCGCCGGTCCGGTAAGGTGTGAAGCTCAGCGTGGGTCGGGTGTACAATTGCCCGACATCAATAATGCCCCCGTTGATATCGCCCCCGACATAGTTCGGGTTCCAGTCTTCAATCTGCTTTGTATTCTGGGTATGCCGAGCCAGAATCCGGTCGCGGAAACCGGGCGCAGCTCGCTCTACCTGCTGCTCGATGCGCTCGGTCATGTCGACTGTCGAGCCATTGGGAACGTGGCAGTACGCCCAGCCCACGTGCCGACCGGCCGGGGCTCGCGTGTTATCAAACAGGCTTTGTTGAGCCAGCAGCACGTAGGGCTTGTCTGGGTGATAGCCGTTATAGGTGACTTTTTCGGCCAGGTTTATTTCTTCCAACGTTCCACCCAGGTGAACGGTCCCCGCCCGGCCGCAATCGGGATTAGTCCACGGAATGGGGCCATCCAGCGCCCAGTCAACTTTAAAAATACCGGGGCCATACCGGTAGGTTTCCAGTTGTTTCCGGTACAACCACGGGAACCGATCGCCAGCAAGCTGCAGCACACTTTTTGGGGTCAGATCGAGCAGGATGGCCCGCGCGGGCGGTAGGTCATGGAGCGAGCGGACGGGCCGATTCACTTCGACCTCGCCCCCCAGCGACTGCAAATAGCGAACCAGCGCATCGGTAATCTGCTGGGCTCCGCCTTTGGGCAAAGGCCAGCCAACCCGGTGCCCTGCCCCCATCAGCACCAGGGCAATGGCCGAGGTAGTCAGGTTGCTTAACGGCTGAATGGAATGGGCCGCCATACCCGCCCACAGCGCCCGTGCCTCGGGCGTACGGAACCGACGGGCCAGCAATGTGGCCGGTTGCACCGCATTCAATCCAAATTGAGCCAGCTGGAGCGGGTGGCCCGGCCAACGCAGTGGACCAAGAATATCGGGCAGTAAGCCGGGCAGCTGTTCGACAATTGGCTCGAATAGCTTTCGGTATAGGTGGCCGTCAGCGTCGAGCCGTTCGGCCGTATCGGCTACCGACCCCGCCAGGAGGGCCGCCCGACCATCGGGCAGTGGGTGAGCGGCCGCAACGGGGGGAGTTATCCATTCGAGCCCGAACTCGGCCAGCGGCAAACGACTCAGAAACGGAGAAGCTACCGCCAGCGGGTGAATGGCCGAGCCAAGGTCATGCACAAAGCCCGGCAGCGTCAGCTCGCCCGACCGAACCCCTCCGCCGGGCGTGGGCTGTGCCTCCAGTACCTTCACCGACAGGCCCGCCCGCGCCAGCACAATGGCGGCACTCAGGCCATTGGGACCCGCGCCCACAATGACCGCATCGTATTTTTTTTCTGTACCCATTATGGATTTGTACCGGACAAACTACCGCCAGTTTTGAGGTTTATGAAGCACCCGGCCATCCGTTTTTAATACCCAAGGTGTAATCGGGTTCAGGTGATAACCGCCCGTATCGGGGCCGCGGGCATCCATCAATTGCTTCAGTGTCGGTTGTGTGTAGCCCGTTTCATCGGTTACCCGGCTACAGATTTCGGTTTCGGCCCCGTCCCAGCGCCAGAAATGCCGAAACCGGACGTGAGCTTTGTCGAGCACAGGTTGCTGCAATTCGGTCACTTTCCACGAGCGCCCCGCGTCGGTACTGACCTCCACCCGAACCACCTTGCCCCGCCCGCTCCAGGCAAGGCCCCGAATCTCGATCCAACCTCGTTCCACCTGTACCGGGTAGGCCGGGTAGGTAATCAGGCTCCGGGCGTCCATCACGAAACTGAACTGCCGGATCTTACCCGGCCCTCCACCGGGGGCGCGTACTGGCTCGGTGTATTTGGACGTTTCCTCGCGGGTGTGCCAGGGGGCGTCGCCCAGCTCAAGGCGACGGAGCCATTTAACGCTCATATTTCCCTCCCAGCCGGGTAAAAACAAACGCACCGGATAGCCTTGTTCGGGCCGGAGCGCTTCGCCGTTCTGGGCATACGCGATGATGGCGTCGTCGAGCCCTTTCTGCACCGGAATACTGCGGGTCATCCGGGCCGCATCGCCCCCCTCGGCCAGAAACCAGGTGGCCGAGGGCTTCACCCCCACCTCCCGAAAGAGGGTCGACAATTTAACGCCTGTCCATTCACTTTGGCTCGTCAATCCGGCAATGTCCTGCGGGCTCATGGTTTCCTTACCCGTCCGAAAATTACCCGAACACTCCAGAAACGCAATCCGCGACACGCTCGGAAACCGCTTCAGGTCGGCCAGTGAAAACACCGTGGGTCGGTGAACCAGCCCGTGAATGGTTAGCTCGTACCGGGCCGGGTCGACCGTGGGTACCCCGTTATGGTGTCGCTCAAAGTGCAGGTCCGACGGAGTGATGATACCGTGAAAATCCTGCAAGGGCGAACGAGATGAAATATCGGAGGGCTTTTTGACCAGCTTCTCAAACGCCGACCGTGTTCCGACCTCACCCGGCGGTAAACCCGGTACGCGGGTCGGATCATCGAGTACGGCCCGTTCGGCTTCCAAAATGCCAATCTGAACCGACGTTGCAGGCCAGCCTTTCGCAAATGCGTTTTGCACCAAAGCCACAGCCGCTGTTGCCGCACCGCCCAGCAGGCTCCGACGGCTCACATGTTGGGTTGTATCTGGTTCGTTTTTCTTCATCGTTTATCGAATTTCGGGGCCACCCCGTCGGTCGTCGGGGACAAACAGCTGCTGGGCGGGCATACGGACGGCCGGCAGCGTTTTAGCGTTGAGCACCGTCTTGGCGTCCATTAGATTATTGGCCGACAGCAGGTAAGCGGTCAGGGCATAGACCTCCCTGTCGGTGAGCGAACCGGGTGCGTTGAAGGGCATGGCCCGCCGGATATAGTCAAATACGGTTGTGGCATAGGGCCAATAATTGCCAATGACGCGCTCGGGCCGTTTGCCAGATGATGCCTGGGCGTCAGCGCCAGCCGTAGCAACGAGGGCACCGTTTGGCCCCCCCGTACCGCCCGACCCGTGACAGGCGGCACATTTGGCCCGAAAAAGGATCGCGCCCTGCTCTGCCGTACCCCAACCCGACGGCAAGCCCACCCCATCAGGGCGTACATCGCTGTCGAGTCGGGCCAGGTGTTGGGCGGATGCAAACCGGCCGAAACCAAACCGACCCGGAATAGAGTCAGATTGCGCAAAGGAGTAGCCAGATTTGGGCGAGGGGTGTTGACCAACCCACCCGCCCAGTCCGACCATGAGCGCGAACAAGAGGCCAATCCGCTTATTCATACGTACCAGCTTCGAGTGTGCTTCGACTGAGTGCGTACGGGCGTTCATAGCGATCGAGCACCACGTAGATGGAATCTTTGTGTTCATTGATACCGCGCAGAATGACCCGTTGACCACCCTTTTGTACCGTATAGGCCAGCACCATTCGGTTGCGTTTTCCGGGTTTGCTCTCCGCCCGGATGCCTTTAGTGCGCCGGGTAGAACGTGCCAGCGGGTGAATTTTGGGGTCTTCCGGGCCGATGACCGTCTGAGCTGCTTTGGGGATGAATGAAACGGCTTCGAGCGAGTCTTTAGCCGCCTGAACTGGGTCGCGTTTTGGGCGAGGCTCGCCGGGGCCCGCCGGCCGGGCACCCTGCCCACCCAGATCCCGGTTGTTCACCAGATATTCGCGGGTGACATTTTCGGATTGGCTCGCCCGGGCACCCCGATTTTTATCCTGCAAATACAGCACGCCATTCACCGTATCGGCTTCGTAATAGAACACCCGCTGCCCACCGGCTACGCCTGTTAGTTCAAACGTCCGGTTGATGTCGCGCATGGGGGCTCCCCCACCATTCGACAAATCCAATTGGACGGGTTTGGCCGTTTTAAACGTCAGCGTGGTCCAATTTTCAAAGGTCGCCTGTTGCCAGCGGAGGGTGTCTGTGGGCGACTCAGGCAGGAGTTGGCCGGTTTCGGGACCGCCGTGGATTCGGAACTCGGTTACGGCGTAGTTGCCCCGCAGCTCTTTAATCCCTTTCTGCGCGGGCTGTTTGTATGGGTCGTACTTCCAGTTGGTCCATTGGAGCCAGAACAGCCAGACCAGAAAAATGCCGAGGGTAGCCGCTTTCAGCCCGATGCGTACATATTGCTGCCAGCCCTTAAAGTTTGGGGCAAAGTACGTTGGCACGACGGGCTGTTCCAGAATGAGTAATTTGTAGAGATCGGCGACGTAATAGACCAGCAGAAAGCCGGATAGCAGCACGAAATACGAACTGTACACATGCACGCCCCCGTCGTAGGCAAAGTTGACGTACACAATGTCGGCCAGGGCTCCAAACAACAACACCGCCCCCCAGAACGTAGTAGCCCGAAAAAACAGGAATGCCCCGGCGGCCACTTCGACCACACCCGTAAACACCTCGTACCAGGGCACAATGCCAATCGACAACCAGTAAATTTTTTGCAGCGTCAGGTCGCCAAAATCGGTATTCAACACGCCCAAAGATGGGTATGGTAACTGGGTGGGCAGCAGTTTGGTGAACCCAAACCCGATAATGCCGATACCCGCGCGGTACCGCACCACCACCCGCAGCCAATAGTAAAGGCGCTCATAATGAGCCGGTTCCACCTTACGCAGCCGAACTACGACCGTCCAGACGGCCCCTACCCCAATGGCAAACAGCAGCGTGATTACCCAAATGGCGTAGCCGTCAAGCGTGCTCCCGAAGATACGATTCCCGAACAGCCCCAGGCCCGACCCGAACCGGGCCAGATCGTAGAAATCGCGGTAGTGCGGGTGTAGCCAGTCGAGGGCGAGGGCATTTTTGTACCAGGCCAGATCATTGGGTAACGACATGGCGATGAAAAACACGAACGCAATTCTGAACAGGATTTTCTGGCCTTCGGTCCAGGAATGGCCGGGCACAGATGCAGAAACCGGCGGATTTAGGGGCGTAGCAGCCGCCGAAGTCGGTTTTCTTAAACCGAGTTCGATTTGTTCAGGCGTGATTGGATAGGTTGCCATGAGTCTGTCAGTTAAAGAGTGAGTGAGCCGCGCCGACCAGCCTTAGCGGCTTCGTGCTGCAGGTATTTTTTGTCCACTTTCACCAGAGTAGCCTCCACCCGGTGCCCTTCCGAATCGGTGCCCTGGAGTGTAAGCCGATTGTTAGCCGATCGGGTCAGTCGTAACCGGAGCTGGTCGGTAGCGTGATGGGGGTTAGCGTTTTGTAGGGTCAGCTCGCGTCGGGCAGCATCGGTTGTGTACCGGTAGTAATGCCGCCCCTGCGAGCCCGCCAGTTCGTAATCACTTTGGGCAGCCCCAGCGGGTAGCTCCTCCGTCGAAACATGGTGGATCGTTACCGGGCGATTCGAACGGATGCTGAGCGTATTCCAGGGCTCAAAAACCACATCCTGCCAGCGGCTCGGGTGCGTTTTTGCGTAAGGAATAACCTGTCCATCCTGCTTAAACGTCTCTACCCGGTACAGCCCTACCACACCATCGGCCCGCAGGCCGGGCGTTTGTGGGTACCGAATGTTACGGGGTGTAAGCGCCGTTGTGAACCCGTACAAACCCACAACCAAAGCCAAAAATGCCCCTTTCAGCCCATAGCGAGCCGCTCTTGGAATAGTCGATAAATCGAGAAAATCCCGATTGGGTCGGGCTGGGCGTTCGAGCGACACAAGGCGGAACAGCCGTACGGCATCGTGCCCAAACAGAAACAGACCAAACGTGACCAACAGCCCGCTGTACACGTACTCCCCACCCTCATAGGCGAGGTTCGAGAAAAATACATTCCCCAAAAATGGCAGCAGAATCAGGGTGCCGATGGCGGTAGTTTTGCGATGAAGCAACAACAAACCGCCCAGCACCTCGACCCCACCCAGAAATGCCTGATACCCCGGCACAACCCCGAGCGAGAGCGAAAATAGTTTCCAGGCCGAATGATCGCCGTAGGCTGTATTGAGGCTACTGAGTGACGGTAGCGGGGCCTGAATCGGAAACAGTTTGAGGAAACCGTAGGCAATCACAGCCCAGGCAAGTCGGTACCGAACGGCCACCCGCACCCAGGCATACACGCGCCCATCTGTTTCGGAATTCGTCGGGCGTTGTCCCCAGACAAAAGTGCCAATTCCGGCCAGTAGCACCACTACTCCCCAATTAGCAAACGTATCGGCTGAACCGAAAAACGAGGGCGAATACCGCGACAGGTTAAAGAGCCAACGCGTAAAGGCATAGGCGGCCGTATCGCCCGACCAATCGAAGAGGTTCGTAAAAAATCGGACGTCGATCGGCAACAGTTGGATGGCTACATACAGCACCACAAACCGGAGTGCGGTGGTCTGGATAAATGAGATCTTCATGACGACAAGGGTTTAGTAGCCAGGGTTTTGTTCGAGTGCCTTATCAGAAAGCAGTTGCTGAATGGGCAGGGGCATGAGATACCGGTTCGGGTCGGTCAGGTTGAACACGGCGGGGGCGCGGCCCGTCCGGACAATGTCGAACCAGCGATGCGGCTCCAGCGCAAACTCAACACGACGTTCATTTTCTATCGCCAGCAACAACGCTTCGGACGTAGCCACGGCCGAGGTGGGGAGCGGGGCAAGCCCCGCCCGTTCGCGAACGGCGTTGAAGTCAGTCAGAGCGTCGGCAAGCTTATTTTGCTGGGCACGGGCCTCGGCCCGGATCAGATACGCTTCGGCAATTCGGAAAATGTACGACGGGTCGGAGGCCGGGTTGCGGTAGTACAGCGTACCGTACGCGCGGTTCTGATTGTCGCGGGCTACCAGCACAGATCGGTTGCCGCCGATAGCCGGGTTGTTCAGCAAGGCCACCAGCGCGTCGTTGGGTGCCCACTGCCGGGTGCCACCAGCCGTTTGGGGTTGCCACTGATTCCGGTGGGTGTTCACTTCGGTAGTACCATTGTAGAAAATCTCCCAAACCGACTCATGCGTGCCCCGGGCGTCGTTCTGGAAAAAGGCGCCAAACGGACGCAGGAGCCGGTAATTGGTCGAATCACCGACTAAACGGCCCGCGAAATCCTCGGCTTTTGCCCAGTCTTTGTTGTACAGAAAATAGCGTGCTTTGAGGGCAAATACCGTTTTGCGGGTCACGTTGTACCGGTCGGTGGTGAGCGGCAACAGCGGCTCGGCGGCCTCCAGATCCCTGAGCACCTGCGCGTAGGTTTCCGCCAACGTAGCCCGCCGGATGCCAGCATTATCCGTAGGGCCAAGGGTTGGCTTCGTGATAATAGGCACCCCGCCCCAGGTCCGGGCCAAATCGAAATAAGCCAGCGCCCTAATAGCATAGGCCTGCCCCAGATAGGCATTTCGAAGGGCTGGAGTCAGGGCCGGATCGGTCACGGCGGGCACTTTATCCAGCACATTGTTAGCCCGGTTGATGGTCCGGTAAATGGCAATCCAGGCCGAGCTGAGGGTTGCGTTTTCGGCGCTTACCCGCTTGTTGATAAACTCCTGCACTTGTGACTGCGAACCCGTCCAGGCGATGTTGTCGCCCGACAGGTAGCCGATACTCGGAAAACTCGTACCATAGTAGCCCGCATCGGCCAGGGCGCTGTACACACCCCGCAGGGCCGTCAGTGCCGAGGTTTGGTCCTTGATGGTTACCGCATCGGAGATGGATTCGAGCGGTTTGACGTCTAAAAAGGTTTGGCAGGCACTAACCGCCAACCCAACGCCCAGCAGAGCGATGTATTTGATTCGTTTCATGAGGTCGGAAATGTTAGAATGTAAGGCTTATGCCACCCTGAATACCAATAGGCTGTGGAGGAGTGCCCAAATCAATACCTTGCGCGTTGGGGTCGCTGCTCGCCGATGATTCAGGGTCGAGACCCGTGTAGCGGGTGAGGAGCCAAAGATTGGTTCCCACGGCGTAGATACGCAGATTTTGCAGGCCAACCTTTGTGGTCAGCTCTTTCGGTAAGGTGTAGCCCACCGTCAGCGACCGTAGCCGCAAAAACGAGCCATCTTCGAGCCAACGGCTCCCGCCGTCGCGGTAGTTGTTTACGTTGATTCCGTCGGTTCGGGGCACATCGGTCACGTCGCCGGGTTTCTGCCAGCGGACCAGATTAGAGGCAAAAATGATCCGGGCGGCATCGCGGGCCCCGCCCCCTTCACCGAAGAATCGGTTGTGGTTATAAATCTGGTTGCCGTACTGAAACGCAAAGAACAGGTTTACATCGAACCCTTTGTAGGTCAGGTTATTAGTGAGCCCACCGAAGAATTTAGGCCAGATACTCCCAAGCAATTGCCGGTCGGCCACGGTGATTTGCCCGTCTTTATTTACGTCGTCGTACACGGCATTGCCGGTTTGCGGGTCCACGTACAACTGCTTGTACACCCAGAACGAGTACAGCGGAGAGCCCTCCTGTTGCAGGATAAGATCGCGACTACCGTACCGAAGGGGGTTGGGTAAGCGCTCAATGCGGTTTACATTACGGGCAATGTTGAAACTGGTGCTCCAGGTCAGGTTGCCGCGCTGTACATTGACCGTTGAGAGTGATAGTTCGAAGCCCCGGTTGCTGATTTCAGCGGCATTGCTCCAATACTGGCTGAAGCCGGTTGTAGCGGGCAGGGCCAGTTGAATCAGGCCATTAGTGGTCAACTTACGGTACAGGTTCAGCTCAAAACGTACACGCTCGTTCAGAAGGCCCAGGTCGAGGCCGAGGCTGCTTTGCCCGGTGCGCTCCCACTGCAAATCGGGGTTGCCCAGTTGCTGGGGTGAAATACCCGGATTACCCTGATACCCCGTGCCGCCGGTCCACAACCCCTGAGCGGCAAAATTGCCAATGCCGTTCTGATTGCCGGTTACGCCCCAACTGCCCCGGAGTTTAAGGTCGCTGATGAGGGAGACGTTTTGCAAAAAGGGCTCCTGTTTGATACGCCAGGCTGCCCCAATGGCGGGAAAATACCCCCATTTTCGGTCGGTCCCGAACCGGCTGCTGCCGTCGGCGCGCAGGCTAACATCGAACAGGTACTTACCCCCGAAATTGTAGTTAGCCCGGCCGAAAAATGACGCCAGCGTGTTCTTACTCCAGCTTTGCGATGCAGCCGTGGTCGCTGCCGACGAAATCTGGGTGAAATCATTGTTGGCAAAACCCCGTCCTTCGGCGTAGGTGCGGGTGAGAACATCGCTCTGTAAGGTGTTGCCCACCAGCAAACCAACGTTGTGTCTGGCACCAATCCGAACGCGGTACGAGAGTGTTTGCTCGTTTAGCCAGGTCGTAAACTGACTCACGCTGGAGGTCGCCAACCCATTCGGGCTGCCCGAAATCAGGAGCGAATTCCAGTACTCCGACTCGTTGTAATTGTTGTAATCGATGCCCCAGCTGCTCCGAAATTTTAGCCCGGGCAACAGCTCGGCGTCGGCGTAGAGGTTACCGATGTAGCGTAGGCTGGTGGTGTTGACATCGTAATTTTGGAGCAGCAGCGTCAGGTTATCAAAACCGGCCCGGCCCACCAACACGCCCTGTTCATTGACCGGCGACAGGTACGTTGGCGTATGCAGAGCCGCTTGCAGCAATCCACCCGCCGGGCCATCGCCAGCCCGTGCCTGATTCCGATACGTGCGCGAAAAGGTATTGCTCACCCCAATCTGCACCTTATCGCTAACCTGTTGATCGAGATTGACTTTGAAATTAGCCCGATCGAACGTGATGGGCCGGATGATGGCTTCCTGACTATTGAAACCCGCACCGATGTAGTATTTGGTGGTTTGGGTTCCGCCCGACAGGGCAATGTCGTAATTCTGCAATCGGGCCGTCCGAAACAGTTCGCTCAGGCGGTCGTAGGTTTTCTGCTCTTCGGGTAGGCCGCGCCCACCCTCCGCAACCGGCCTGAACGGCCGATTAGAAAACGTGCGGTTCAGCGATGGGGTATCTTTTCCCGTGTTGATCCACCATTCATTCACGAGTTCAGCATGTTGGGGGCCGGTTGTCAGGTCCCACAATTTGGCCGCCCGCGCAGCCCCAACCGATGCATTGACGCTAATGGTGGGCTTCTGACCGAAATTACCCCGCTTGGTTGTGACCAGGATAACCCCGTTGGCCCCGCGCGAGCCGTAGAGTGCCGTAGCCTCGGCGTCTTTCAGAATCTCGATGCTTTCAATATCAGCGGGGTTCAGGTCGGCAATGGGCGAGGTTGCTTTGCCTCCTGTGCCGATAGTTTGCAGGCTATTGCCGTTGATAAACACCCCGTCGACAACGTAGAGTGGGTCGTTGCTGCCATTAATGGAGGTAGCTCCCCGTACCCGGATGTTTGTTCGTTCGCCCGGTACGCCCGTCGCCGACGAAATCTGTACGCCCGGCACCTTTCCCTGCAACTGTTGATCGAAACTGCCTACCGGGATTGATTTTGTTTCGGATGGGTCTATTTTGGTGACCGAGCCGATCAGGTTTTTACGCTCCTGCGTGCCGTAACCAACCACAATTACCTCACCCAGTTGGGCCGACGATTCGCGCAGGGTAACGTTCAGCTTCGTTGAACCGCCAACCTCTTCAACCCGAGCCTGCCCCCCCTCGTAGCCGATCGACGAGAAAATGAGCAGTTGACCGGGGCCCGCTTCAATCGAGTACTGTCCGTTGGCGTCGGTCACCGTGCCCCGCTGCTGCCCCTGAATAATCACATTGACGCCGGGGATTGCCTCCCCTTTGTCGGACCGGACGGTTCCGGTGATTCGTGCCGACGGCTGCCCAATTGTGGGCCGCCCATTCGAGGGTCGCCCGTTCGTGTTTTCGGACGTCGTTTGTGCCAACAAACGACCCGACAGTAGTAGACAGACTACTACAAAAAGTACGCGTTTTTGCATTACTTTGTACTGGTTACGTGAAAAATGAGGTCTGTCCGACATAGTCGGCTGCCAAGACCTTGTTTTTAAGCCAGCCGGGACGGTTGCCGCCGTTCCGGCTTTTTTGTTCCCCATCCAGTGGTTGCCGCCAACAGAATTGGGCTTTACGCTACTCAACGCTAACAAATGCCCCAGCGAACGCAAGGGCCGCCTGGAAACTTAACCTCTCTGGCGTGACGCCGTGGGTGATCCAATATTCTGATCCGACCAGAATTTGAAAAGACAAAAGCGAATAGGCGAGCCAATTGATTTCCATACCTCAGATACCTAAAAGACCTTTTCTCCCTATAGTCCTGCTGTTAGATAGACTATTAGTACTTATAATCTATTGATTTTATAGATTTATGCAAATAAAGGGTATGATTGGGGAAGGCTGCAAATTTTTATTCTTGTTTTTTTCGTATCGGCTGTGGCTACTTCAATCGCACATGACTGTACATACAAAGCGTATCCGTGAAGACAAGATGTACTTAATACTTTCGTATTCAATATTTTAAAAATGTCTGGATATTTCTCCGCGTTATCTTTTTGGCGTTGGGAGCGGTCTCAGTTTAGCTTAGAATGCAATTTTTCTCGTCGCATGCATTTCCTGTCTGACCAAGACAAATGATAATAAAGGTTTCCTCGCTGTGCACTCTGCTCAGCTCTATTTGGCTTGCTGCATCAGCGTAGAACATACAAACAACCGAGGCTACACTAAACAACTATATTCAGGGGGTCGGCGAAAAGGGGGCTTTTACCTAAAGAGACTGCACTGAACCTACCGGATGGGATGGTTACGGGCGAGACTAATTAACGTGAGTTATGGATAATGCGCACTGTACAACCCCTGTCCTACAAGTAGTTGCTACACATGGGCCTTCGACAGCCAGTATCCATAATTCACGTTAATTAATAATGATTTCATACCAACCTGTGCCTGCGCCGGGTGTTTTTTTGTACGAAGAACCCCGACTAAGCCATCCATCACTCACAAATTAGGCAATTGTGCTTACCGGCAATCTAAAATAAAACGCGGCACCATCCGTAACCTCAGCGTCGAGGCCGATTTGACCGTGCATACTCCCGATAAACTCACGCGAAATGGCAAGCCCGAGGCCTGTTCCTCCCGATTGTCCCGCCTGTTCGGGCACTTTAAAATACCGTTCGAAAACAAGCGGCTGGTGTTCAGGCCGAACGCCAACGCCGTAATCACGCACCTTGAATTGAACCCTATTTTCGTCCGCCAACAGCGCAACACTCACCTCGACTATGCCCTCATTTGCGCTGTGGCGAATAGCGTTTGACAAGAAATTGACAAGCACCCACGACGCTTTTTCGGCATCGGCCAGCACCGGTGGCAAACCGTCGGGCACTGACTCCACAATCCTGAGCTGCTTCTGTTCGGCCTGAAGGCGTAGCGCATGCATTGCGTAGTGTACAATATCCGCTGGCGCAACCGGCCGTAGTTTCAACTGAATCTGCCCCGATTCTACCTGAGCCATATTCAGCAGTTCGGCCGTCAGGTTCAGGAGTCGGTCGGCATCGGCGCGAACGTGGGCCAGCAGGCTCTGTTGCTCGGTGTTTAAGGCACCTACCCGCGCATCTTCGAGTAGTTTCAAACTCATTTTGATGCCCGCCAAGGGGGTCTTCAGCTCGTGTGAAACCGTGGCTATGAAGTTAGTCTTGGCGAGGTCAAGCTCTTTGTACGAAGTCACGTTTTCGAGCACAATCACGTACCCAGCCAGTTCGGCGCTCACTTCACCCGTGCGGGTTACTTCAACCCGGTGCGTACGCCGATGGTAGTACCCTTCTTTTCCACGCCCCTCGGCACTATCAGGCGCAGGGTCGTAGATTTTCAGGAGTGCCCGACCGTCACGAGCGGTGTTATCCATGGCAACGTCCGGCTCGCTCATCACATCCTGAATCAGCGTACGTAACAAATCGTTCTGGGCTGCCAGATCGGGCGCATAGCGACCCAGTAGGGCCGACTGCTCGGCTCCCAGCAACCGGCACGCTACGTTGTTCACAAACAGGATCCAGCGGTTCTCGTCGAGGCCAATAATGCCTTCGCTCATAATTTGAATGAGCGTTTCGATACGCCGTTTTTCGTGGAGTACCTGGGCCAGATTAGAGTGTTCGAACTCGTCGAGCTTCTGGGCCATCGAGTTAAACGATCGGGCCAGTTCGCCAAACTCATCTTCGGACCGAAAATGAAGTCGCTCTTCAAAATTACGACTGGCCACCTCCCGAATTCCCCGTGTCAATTCGCGGAGGGGGTTGGCTATATAGCCGGGGAAATTGATGATAAACGAAAACAGGACCAGAAAACTGGCTGTACCCACGAGTGCCAACCATTTGAGTGCTTGCCGGGAGGTTTCTTTCGCCGTTTCGTTTTTGCGAATCATAGCCTGCCGGTTCAGATCGGCAATGGTCAGTAAACTTTGTTCGATTCGGCCTACAGTCAGCGAATCCGTTGCGCCCCTACGGTACTGGTCAAATGCACGTCGTAACAAACGCGTTGCCCGACCCTCACTTACTTCCGTCACGTTGGCCTCCTGGCCACTCAGAGCGGTTTCAAAATCGGTTAGCGCGTCGGGGTTTGGCCGGTCGGTTAGGGCGCGTTGCATGGCACTGACATACTCCAGCGAAATGTAATTGTCCTGCAATATGGCCCCGGCATCACTCGATACCCGGTTGAGATAATAAGCACTCAGGCCGCCCAGCATCAGCAGAATGACGAACAAAAACGTCAGAGCGAGCGATATTTTGGTTTTGATGCTCATGATAAAATAATCAGATCGGTATCAGATTCCGACAAGCGATTCAGCAAGCGGTTAAACGCAAACGTCCGCCAGATTACCTGTACCAGATTAACATGCGGTTTGCCCATACAAACCGTGGTAACGCCCCGTTGCTGCACCTCCTGCATAATGCATTCGACCACATCGGTACCTTTCACCTGTACTACTTCGGCCCCCAGCTCGGTGGCCAGTTTAAGGTTGTTGATCAAGTGACGCTGTACATCGAGCCGGATTTGATCGGGGGCTTCGGCGGGCGTTTGCACGTACAGCACGTACCAGCGTGAGTTGTAATAAGCCGCCAGCCGGGCCGTTTTGCGAATCACGCGCCGGGCCACCTCGGCACTACTGCTGATGGCCGCCAGAAACCGCTCCGGCCGACTCACGCCATTCGGCGTCAACAGGGTATCAATTTTGCGTTCAACGGCCGAGGCCACTTCGCGCAGGGCAAGTTCGCGGAGCTGGAGAATTTTTTCGGGTTGAAAAAAATGGTTCAGGGCAGTTTGCACCTTGGCCGGGTCATAAATTTTACCCTCCCGGAGCCGGGTGATTAGTTCGTCGGCGGTCAGGTCAATATTCACAACCTCATCGGCGAGTTGAAGCACGCGGTCGGGTACGCGCTCGGTTACGTCGACGCCCGTAATGCCACGCACCTCATCGTACAAACTTTCAATATGCTGAATGTTGACCGCTGAGATGACGTTGATGCCCGCGTCCAGAATTTCGAGCACATCCTGCCAACGTTTTTCATGTTTGGAACCGGGAATGTTGGAATGCGCCAGTTCATCGACAATGACCAGTTCGGGGTGCCGGTTCAGAATGGCCTGCGTATCCATTTCCTCCAGCTGACGCCCTTTGTAAAATAATCGCCGTCGCCCAATTTGGGGTAATCCCGGCACAAGTGCTTCGGTCTCGGCCCGGCCGTGGGTTTCGATAAATCCAATCGCGACATCAAACCCGCTCCGCAGCAATGTGTGCGCTTCCTGCAACATCCGGTACGACTTACCCACCCCCGCACTCATCCCGATATAGACCTTAAACTTACCCCGGCGCGACTCGCGGAGGAGGTTCAAAAATCGTTCGGGCGCACCGGTGCGGTTTGGGTCGTTTGGGTTCATGTCGGTGGCGAACTTAGTAGCAGGTTCTCGCTTAAAAGGAAATAGCCAGGCTCGTTGTCAGGCTAACGTTCGTTGGTGTCAGGCCGTTTTTCGATTCGAAAATAGCAGTTCGGCTCTGGTACGCTTTCCCTTCGATACGCCAAAGAGCGTTCGGCCAGATGGCGTAGTCGTAGTTGAGAGAGTACCCCCAGGTTTGAAAACCGGGTATGCCGATGATAACCGCCCGGTTGTCGTCGTAGTACTCAATCCGCCCGGCCGCATACGTTTTGTCTGTTATCTGGTAACGGGCAATCAGCGCGGGCGAAAGCCAGACGTTGTACCCCGCAACACGTTCACCAGTCTGTCGAACAAACGGCTTTTGCTCCATGCCGATATCGAAGCCCAGAATCACGCCAAGCCGGTTGGTCGGGTTCAGTATGGCGTAGAAGTTATTGAAAAATCGTCCCTGCCGCAACGAGTCGGGCCGGTCGGAGCCAAGAAAACTACTCCAGTTCAGCGTGACCCTGGTGTTGGGGCGGTACTGCACCTGCCCCGAGAAAGCCATCCCTCCGCGACCGGGCACTTTCCGAATACGTTGCCAGCCATTGGCTACCATGCCCAGCACCGTCCAGCGGTTGTTTGGCGAGTTGTACGTGACTTTAGCCCCGGCCAGATAATACGGCGAATTTTCGGCCATCAGACTCCGGGTGAGTGTCCAGCAATCTTTCGAAATGGCGCTTTCGAAGCCAATATGCGAGGTAAAAATGCCCGCGTCGAACCAGAGGAGGCCCGTTTTCGAGAGTTTCACCCCGGCGTTGGCTTCCAGAATAGTTTTCACCAGCTCCTGCTCGGCTGCGTAATTGTGTTGCGCATACGTACCCGCCTGCAACGCCAGGTTAGCGCGCACCGGCCCATCGGCATACGCCAGCTTTGCATACGCCAGATTGATATTCACCTCGCGGTTGCGCCGGTGGTTGTACAGAAAACCCGGCCGTTCAGGAGCGACTTTGGGGGCCGTGAAATCATGGGCGTAATAGGCTTCCACATACCCACTGAGTACCAGCGGGGACGGAGCCACAACGGCACTACGCCCGGCAGAATCGACCCGCTGCCGGAGGGTATCAGGCGTCATTTTAGTCGATACCTGCGCATAGGCCTTCAACCCAACGGTCATCAGCACGGCCGTACAAATAATAGGTTTCATCATTTTTCTTTCCCCAACCAACCGGGCCGGATACACTTCCCATTCATATCATTTACAGAGCGTCGAGCGCCACATTCAATTTGAGCACATTCACACGAGCCGGTCCAAACAAACCGAACAATGGCCCCTCGGTGTGGGCATCAACCAACGTATTTAATCGATCCACGGAGATGCCTCGCACCCGCGCAATCCGGGCAACCTGAATTTTAGCGGCTCCGGGCGATAAGTCAGGGTCGAGCCCCGAACCCGAAGCCGTCACCAGCTCAACCGGTATATCTGCCCTGCGAATGTCTGGATTATGCACCAGAAACGTGTCGATGCGGGCCTGAACCTGTTTCAGGTATTCCGGGTTTGAAGGCCCCTTATTCGACCCACCCGAACCGGCCGCGTTGTAGCCCACCGCCGAGGGGCGTGTGTTAAAGTAACGATCGTCCCTAAACGACTGGCCAATCCGGGCAAAGCCGACCACTTTACCGTTTGCTATGACCGTTTCGCCGGCTCCACCACCCGGCGTAAACCGGGCAAAACCAGCTACCAGCAACGGATACACCACCGAAAGTAAAACCAGCATCACGCCGGTCAGGCGTATAGCGGGAGAAAAATGCTTTTTCATAGTATGTAGAAAACTGATAATCAGAAAAACAACCCAACCACCACATCAATTAGCTTGATCCCCACAAACGGCACCACAACTCCACCCAATCCGTACACGAGCAGGTTGCGCCGGAGCAAGGCACTCGCCCCAATGGGCTTGTAGGCCACCCCGTGCAGGGCCAATGGAATCAACAACGGGATAATGAGCGCGTTGAACAGCACCGCCGACAGAATGGCCGACTCGGCCGAGTGCAACCGCATGATATTCAGGGCCTGTAAGCCCGGAATGGAGGTGATGAACAAAGCGGGTACAATGGCGAAATACTTGGCCACGTCGTTGGCAATGCTGAACGTAGTTAGTGTACCCCGCGTTATAAGCAACTGCTTTCCAATCTCCACCACTTCAATAAGCTTGGTCGGGTCGTTGTCGAGGTCGACCATATTGCCAGCCTCCTTGGCGGCCTGCGTGCCTGAGTTCATGGCCACCCCCACATCAGCCTGCGCCAGGGCGGGGGCGTCGTTGGTACCGTCGCCCATCATGGCTACCAGTTTGCCATTTGCCTGCTCCTGCCGGATATAGTGCATTTTATCTTCGGGTTTGGCCTCGGCGATGTAGTCATCAACCCCCGCTTTTTCGGCAATAAAACGAGCCGTAAGCGGGTTATCGCCCGTGACCATTACGGTTTTAACCCCCATCTTACGGAGTCGCTCAAAACGCTCGGCGATCCCCGGCTTGATAATATCCTGAAGCTCGAGTACGCCCATCACCTGTTCATTTTCGGTCACTACGAGCGGAGTGCCTCCGTTAGCCGCAATCGACTTCGCCTGCTCATCCGTTGCCGCCGGAAACTCGTTTCCGGCCTGTTCGACCAACGAACGGATTGCGTCGAGCGCCCCCTTTCGTATCCGCTGGGTACCCAAATCGATCCCCGACGAGCGCGTCTGGGCCGTAAACTTGATGGGTTTTGCGCCCCGTGTGCTGAGCTGGGGCATTAACTCAGCACCGAACTCCCCCGTGCGAGCCAGCTCAAGGATTGACTTCCCTTCAGGTGTTTCGTCGGCCAGCGAGCTGAGTGCACTCGCCCGTACCATATCGACAGGCAATACCCCCGGTGCCGGGTAGAAATGGGTGGCCCGGCGGTTGCCAATCGTGATTGTGCCCGTTTTGTCGAGCAGAAGGGTGTCAATATCGCCCGCAGTTTCTACCGCCCGCCCCGACTTGGCAATTACGTTGGCCCGCAGCGCACGGTCCATGCCTGCAATGCCAATGGCGGACAACAGCCCCCCAATGGTGGTGGGAATGAGGCAAACAAACAGGGCAATCAGGGCCGCCACGGTCATGGGTGTATGGGCATATTCGGCAAAGGGTTTAAGGGTTACACAGACAATGATAAAAATGAGCGTAAACCCGGCCAGCAGAATCGTCAGGGCGATTTCGTTGGGCGTTTTCTGGCGCGATGCCCCTTCGACCAGCGCAATCATTTTATCCAGAAACGACTCACCGGGCTGGGTAGTTACTTGAACGCGGATGTAGTCCGTCAGCACTTTGGTGCCGCCCGTCACGGACGACTTATCACCACCGGCTTCGCGGATGACCGGAGCCGATTCCCCCGTAATGGCCGACTCATCAATAGTAGCTAACCCCTCGATAATATCCCCGTCGGCCGGAATAATGTCGCCCGGTTCGCAGATAAACACATCCCCTTTCTGCAACCGTGCCGATGAAACAAGGGTATATTCATTCCCCGACGGGTTATTTCCTCGGCCTGCTACCACGATTTTAGCGGGTGTCTCCTGCCGGGTTTGCCGGAGTGATTCGGCCTGCGCTTTGCCCCGCGCTTCGGCGATGGCTTCGGCAAAATTGCCAAACAATACCGTCAGCAACAGAATCCCGCTAACCAGCGCGTTATAGATCAGTGAGCCCTGCGTACTATCGCCCGACAGAGCGATGTAGCCGGTTACGAGAAACATGATGAGCGTACCGATTTCGACGGTGAACATGACCGGATTCTTAATCAGTGAAACCGGGTTTAATTTGACAAACGACTCCCGAATCGCTGAACGCAGCACGTGGTGCCGGAACAGGTTGGGAGCGGATTGATTCTGAACCATTTTGTTATTTTTGAAAAAACGGAAGCTATACAGACGTACAATATGAGTCTGGGTGCGTTCGCCTAACGAGCTACGGGTCTGGGCAAAACGGCCCACAAACGAGTAGGCATTCTCGGAAACGAAGACGATTTAGTGAGTGCTTTTTGTTTCTATCAGAAGCACCACGGCTAACTACCTGGGCGTAAAGTACTCCGCCAGCGGCCCCAGCACCAGAACCGGGAAAAACGACAGAGCGGTAATAATCAGAATAACGGCCAGGGTCATCAACCCAAACGTTGCCGTGTCGGTAGGTAATGTCCCCGAGGTTGCCGGTACGTATTTCTTGCTTGCCAGTAGCCCAGCCACTGTCAGCGGCCCGATAATCGGGATAAACCGACCCAGCAACAAGACAAACCCCGTGGCCACATTCCAGAACAGTGTGTTGTCGGTCAGGCCTTCAAACCCGGACCCATTGTTGGCATTCGCAGAGGTAAATTCGTACAGCATCTGGGTAAAGCCGTGATAATGATCGGCATGGCTGGCATTCGACGCGTCGTGGACAGATACGAGCGGGCCAACTGCTTCGGGGTGCTGTACCACCAGCCAGGCAGCCAGCGCGGTACCGCCTTTGATCAACAGGGTGCTCAGCAACGCTACGAGCGAGGCAATTTTGATTTCGCGCGCTTCAACTTTCCGACCAAACAGTTCGGGGGTGCGGCCAACCATCAGACCGGCAATGAACACCGCAATGATGAGGTAGTAGAAGTAGTTCAGGAAACCAACACCACAACCGCCGTAAAACGCGTTGGTCATCATACCCAGCAATTGGAAGGCACCCGATAAAGGCATGGATGAGTCGTGCATCGAATTAACCGAACCCGTCGAAATTGCCGTGGTTGCTATACTCCAGTATGCCGACGATAACGGGCCGAATCGCACCTCTTTCCCCTCCATCGCGCCGGTCGGTTGCGCCAGGCCAAGGTTAGCCAGTGCCGGACTCCCGCTATACTCGGTCATCAGCGTCGGAATCACCAACAGCAAAAACCCGGTGGTCATCACCCCGAACACAACCCAGATAAAGCGTCGGCGGTTGGTCAAGTAGCCGAAAGCCAACAGGAGGGCAATAGGCAGCAGAACCTGCGCCATCAACACGACCATATTGGTGCCGTACGTGGGGTTTTCGAGTGGGTGCGCCGAGTTAGCGCCGAAGTACCCACCCCCATTGGTACCGAGGTGTTTGATGGCAATGACAGCAGCTGCTGGCCCCCGCGAAACATGAACCGTGTCGCCCTCCATCGAGACAAACTGGCCTCGCCTGTCGAGGCTGGCAGGAACGCCATTCAGCGTCAGAAAAAAGGCAAGAATAAGCGAGCCGGGCAACACAATGCGGGTAATGGCCCGGGTGAAATACACATAAAAATTGCCTGATATCTCTGTGCGCTCAGGCCGGAATGCCCGCACCATGAGCAACAGAGCCGCGATGCCCGTGGCCGCCGACACAAACATCAGAAAGTTAATGACGCCCAACTGGGTCAGGTACGTCAGGCCTGTTTCACCCGCGTAGTGTTGCAGGTCGCAATTGACCATGAAACTGATTGCGGTGTTAAAGGCTAAATCGGGCGTCATGGCCGGATTCCCGTCGGGATTCAGGGGCAGTTTGTCCTGAAACAGCAGCATAAAAAACGCGTACACAAACCACAAAGCATTGATTGTGAGCAGGGCCACCAGGTTTTCTTTCCAGCTCATTTGCCGATCGGGGTCGATGTCGGCAAAACGAAAAATCAGTCGTTCAAGGGGAGCCATAAAGCCCATTGCCGGGCGGGAATTTGGTTCGGGCTTTTCCCGAAAACAGGAAGCGATAAACCGCCCGAGCGGTACAGCCAGCAGTAGGGTCGCAAGGTAGGTGACCACCACGCCGATTAGTTCGGTATTCATACTAAAGAAAGAAGTAGTTGGGGCAGACAGCCCGATTCAGAAGCGTTCGGGGCGAAGGAGTACGTACAGCATGTAGGCGAACACCAGCAGCGCCAGAATAAACAGGGAGGTCAGCATGGTCAGATTTTTTCGAACCACTCGATGGCCTTGTAAAAAAGGGCGAAGCAAAGCAGCGCCGACACGAGCAAAAGCAAACAGGTAGCCATAGCGTGTTTCAGATTGGTTGGTTATGCCAGTTCAGAGGCCAACAAGCGTTCCATTTTGCTCCACGCCAAACTAAAAAAACAGCAACCTCCTGACCCACAACACAATAAAACCCGCCTTCATTGCCAGAAGACGGGCCCAAAGCCGGTTATTTCTTTCATTTTGAAAACGCATTTTTTCAAAATGAAAAAAGCAGTTCTGCCAAGCCGCCCTTACTCAATACCGTATTCGTCGATTTTGCGGTACAGCGTCGTAAGGCCAATACCCAGCAAACGGGCGGCCTCCGGTTTGTGTCCCGCTGTTTGGCGCAGCACCCGCCGGATATGATTCTTCTCCACGGTGGAAAGCCGGAGAGCTGTCTCGTCTGACGCGGTTGCTCCCATAGCGGTTTCGAACGGCAACAAATCGGGAGTCAGCACCACCGAGCCATCCGGCTGAGGATCAGACAGGATCACGGCCCGTTCAATGACATTCTTCAACTCGCGGATATTGCCTCGCCAGGTGTGGGTTTGCAGTTGTCGACCAAAACCCGGATCGATACGGAGGTTGCGCCGACCCATTTTAGCGCCAATCTGTCGGGCAAACTGTTCAGCCAGCAGCACCACATCATCGGGTCGTTCGCGGAGGGGCGGCAACGGAATGGTAAACACCGACAAACGATAGTACAGATCGAGTCGAAACGTACCGGCTTCCGCTTCGGTCTGCAAGCCTCGGTTGGTGGCGGCAATCACCCGAACATCGGTTTTGGTCGGTTTGGTATCGCCCACGCGCAGATACTCGCGGGTTTCGAGTACACGCAGGAGCTTCGTTTGCAAGTCAAGAGGTAGCTCTCCAATTTCATCCAGAAACAGAGTTCCTTTGTCGGCTTCGGCGAAAAGGCCTTTCTGATCGCGCATGGCCCCGGTAAAAGCGCCCGCCCGGTGGCCAAACAGCTCACTCTCCAGAATGTCTTTGCCAAGCGCCCCGCAGTTGACAGCCACAAACGGCCCCGTGCTCCGGGCGCTACCGTAGTGTATGGCCTGCGCAAATACCTCTTTACCCGTGCCGGTTTCGCCCGTAAGCAGTACGGTAGCATCCGTCACGGCCACTTTACGGGCAAGGTCTACAGCCTGCCGGATAGCGGTCGATTCGCCGATGATGGTGCCAAAACCGTGGGTGCGATTCATGCGCTGCTCAAGTGCCTGGATCCGAAATTGCAGGTTGGCCTTGTCGACAGCCCGACTCAGCAGGGGTAAAATCCGGTCGTTATCGTCGCCCTTGGTGATATAGTCGAAGGCCCCGTTTTTTATGGCCGTAACGCCATCGGCAATGGTACCGTAGGCGGTGAGCAAAATGATTTCGGTGGCTGGATACAGCTCTTTGAGTTGCGCCGTCAGGTCGATACCACTTTTATCGGGCAGCTTTACGTCACAAATTACCACCTGCACCGATTCTCGTTCGAGGATTTTCAGGCCGGTTCGGGCGTCGTCGGCTTCGAGCACAAGGTAGCCTTCCAGTTGAAGCATCCGGGCCAGCAGTGTCCGCAGGCGGGGTTCGTCGTCGATGATGAGGATGGTAGCAGACAAAATAAACTCGATTCGGGCTAACGCTGGGTAGCGGGTAATATTTGCCGGGGCAAGCTACTCAAAAAAACAAACGGAGACCCTACCATTCCGGAAGGGTTTAAGCCAATTCAACCGACCGGTTGGTAACCCTCCTCCGATCGAAACCCGAAAGGTTTGGCATTGGTCTACTCACACCCATACTTACTCACCAGAATGCAGACTTACTAAAAATGTGTATTATTGACTCACAGACAACCATTTGCCCCATCCAGCCATGCTACGCATTCATCTTCTACTGGCAGTTGCCTTGTATTATTCGTCGTCCGGGTTCGCGCAGAGCTTCAAAATTCAGCTTACCAAAGCCACGCTCGCAGCCAAACAAGACCCGTTTGTGGTGTATCAGGTTCAATTTAAGGTAGTGAGTGGCACCGTTCAAAACCGGTCTGAATTTAGCCTTGTTCGCAACGGGGCTCTAAAAGGCTACGCGCAGCTCGAACTCGCCGAACCCCTGTCGGCGGGGCAGTCGACCCGATACGACGAGGTCTTGTATGTGTTGGGGGATGGCGTATCGGCCGGGCAAACGCTCGGCTCGCATGATTTGGCAAACCCAACCGTGCCCGCTAACCGAACGTTTTCGTTTAAAACCACCACAGCTTTTCTGGGCGATGGGGCCAATGAATATTTCACAACCATCAGCAACCCAAAGGGGACACTGAAAATAGGTGACCTGCTGGAATATCAGAACTTCAAAGGGCAGCGCGGTCAGGGTAAGATTAAGGAGATTGTGGTTGCCCAGAAGCTACGCCCTACAGTACTTATGGACGGCCTACCCGCCAATACGCCGGTTAGCCTGGCGATCGTGGCCAACCAGGCAACTGATTTCTCCGACGCTACGGTTACCTCGGCTGGTGGATTAGGTGCCGCCCCCGCAACCGCCAATACGGGCACTACGCCAACCGTGACGGGCAAGACCCAAACGATACCGGTCAATGCTATTCTGCAAAACGACGAGATCAGGATAACAGTGCACAACCTGACCAAGTTTAACCCCGACCCGGCTACCCGGCAATATGACCTTATCAAAGTGGATTACTCGCTCGATTATTACGTGGTGGACGCGACGTTCGAAAACATCTCGTCGCACCCTGTTGACGCGGGTGAGTACCTCTTACGGCTCAATTTCTTTTCGGCCGACGGCAAAAGTGCCGACGAGTTTCTGCGGCTTTTCAAAAAGCAAAACGGATCGGCCAATGACGCCCAAACGCAAGCCGACGCCTTTGATCAGCTTGGCCTCGGTGGCACGAGCAAAATCAGGGTTGCCCCGGTTTTGGTGAAGTATCAGACCATGATTCCTGATTACGAGAAAACCCACAAACCCGTGGTGGACGCACTGAATGGCACCATGAAGCCGGGTCAGAAACTTCACAGCATTGTGGCAACCATGATGGGCGTACCACCGACGTACAGAATGGAAGGAATCGGCACATGGAAGGGTACGGTGTTGAACAAAAAGAATCTCCTTTTCGCACCAATCAAATGACGTGTACACCTAACGGTTAGTGGCTTTGAACCCACCTGCCCTCTTCGTTTACTCCGCGCGACCCGGATTTGATCCGGGTCGCGTTTTTTTATGAATAAAGGGCTTCATCATGGACATAACGGCCTTTTTAGGCGAAAATGTAACATACGTGTTAATCCATGAAACGTGTGTGTTAGCGCACCAGAGGTCCAGGGCCGTACTTGCGGGCACAAACCAACCTACTCAAACCAGTTGTCTTACGAGTCCTCCTCCCTCATGGCCGGGCAGCTCCCGTTGCTCCGCCGTCTTACTCTTTTTCTAAACCCCAAGTGTATGAACCCTTTAATCCAACGCGTATGAAACCGAACCTTTACCTCTTACTTTTTTTGCTGACCCTTGGCGTGTCTCTTGACGGCTTCGCTGTGGACAGACGGTGGACAGGAGCTACGAGTAACAACTGGGCAACGGCTTCAAACTGGGATCCTGTAGGGGCACCATCAATTTCAGAGCGAGCCTATATCTATCAATCTCCCAACAACCCTGTAATCTACAGCGGAACTAACGCAAAAGGACTTATTGCCATTGTCAGTGGTAATGGAGTAACCCTCACAATTAATAGTGGAGGTATTTATACTGGACAAATTGCCTTAGAAGATAATGGCCAAGTAACCAATAATGGAACCATTAATTTTCAAGCAGAGGGTGGAGGAGTTCTTGATGGAAATGGATTAACATACAACGGAAATGTTTACGCAGGGAGATTCATCAATAATGGAACAATTACATTTAACGTTCTCTACCTTTGCATTTATATTTACTCAACCACTGGAGGGGAACTAACGAATAACTCAACAGGTATCATCAACATAGTTGGTTGCGATTCCTTTGCGTATGATGGTGGCCCACTAACCTTTTCCAACAGCGGAACAATAACCTACAGCCAACCGAGTTTTGACTTTGGTATATACGGTACTTCAAACCTTACATTTACCAACAATGCCTGTGGCAAAGTCTCGGTCTCTAATAACTTTGCTCATTACAGCGGAAGTATAAACAACTTAGGGCTTATACAAATAAACGGTACACTGACCCGCCCGGGAGGTACGTTTACTAATTCGAGTGGTGGCGTGTTGAATTACGGGTCGTTATCAGGCACCATAACGAATAATAATGGGTCGGTAATCGTTAATGAAAACCCGACCAACAGCACCATTTTTACCTATCAGGGTACGTTTACAGGCACTGTCAACGGAATTTTCACCAATTCGGCGGCTACTACGTCGGCCGGTACGTTCACGGCACCCAATACCTTTTCGCCTTCAGGGCTTCCAACGGGATCACAAACGCTGTATGCCAAAATTACCCCATCGGGTGGCGCCTGTAATTACGTAGTTCCATTCAGCTACACCTACAATCTACCGCCAGTTATTACACAAGATCCGGTTAACCGTTCTATTTGTACTGGGTTAGGCACGACGTTTACCATTGCAGCCAGCAATGCTACCTCGTATCAATGGCAGGTAAACACAGGATCTGGCTTCGTCAACGTGACTAACAACTCCACGTATTCGGGAGCAACCGGCACTACGTTAACGATTAGTAATGTCAGCGCATTAAATGGATATCAATACCGTTGCATAGCAACTGGACTCGGTGGCACGGATACATCAACTTCAGCAACATTAACCGTCAACCCATTACCTACGGCCAGCATCTCCGCGTCAAACACCGAGATTACCTGTACCGTCCCTACAATCACTCTTACTGCTTCAGGCGGGGGTACCTACCGCTGGGATAACAACACGACCAGCGCGACCCGCACAGTCAATGCGGCCGGCACTTACTCGGTAACGGTCACTAGTGCTAACGGTTGTACGGCTGTGGATTCGCAAGTGATTACTCAGAATAACACCGCCCCCTCAGCTAATATCTCGGCACCTGCGACCGAAATTACCTGTACGGTGCCAAGTATCCTCTTGACCGCAACCGGTGGAGGCACTTATCGTTGGGATAACAACACCACCGCAGCAACCCGTACGGTTAATGCCGCTGGCACTTACTCGGTAACGGTCACTAGTGCCAACGGATGTACGGCTGTGGATTCGCAAGTGATTACTCAGAATAACACTCCGCCTACGGCTAACATCACGACAGCCAGCACGGAGATTACCTGTGCGAACCCCACCATCAACCTGACAGCCACCGGTGGCGGCACCTACCGTTGGGACAATAACACGACCAGCGCGACCCGCACCGTCAATGCAGCCAGCACTTATTCGGTCACCGTTACCTCGGCTAACGGTTGTACGGCGGTAGACACCCAGGTGATTACCCAAAACACCACTCCGCCCACGGCCAACATCACGACAGCCAGCACGGAGATTACCTGTGCGAACCCCACCATCAACCTGACAGCCACCGGTGGCGGCACCTACCGCTGGGACAATAACACCACCAGCGCAACCCGCTCGGTCAACGCAGCCAGCACCTATTCGGTCACGGTTACGAGTGCCAATGGTTGTACGGCAGTGGATACTCAGGTGATTACCAGCAACACCACGGCTCCATCCGCAAACATCTCAGCCGCGGTCACCGAGGTTAGCTGTACGGTCCCTACAATCACCCTCACTGCCTCGGGCGGGGGTACCTACCGCTGGGACAATAACACGACTAGCGCGACCCGCACGGTTAACGCGGCCGGGACTTATTCGGTGACCGTGACTAGTGCCAATGGCTGTACGGCTGTGGATTCGCAAGTGATTACTCAGAATAACACTCCGCCTACGGCCAACATCACGACAGCCAGCACGGAGATTACCTGTGCAAACCCCACCATCACCCTCACTGCATCAGGCGGAGGCACATACCGCTGGGACAATAACACGACTAGCGCGACCCGCTCGGTCAACGCGGCAGGCACTTACTCGGTAACAGTCACGGCAGCCAACGGCTGTACTGCGGTGGATACACAAGTGATTACGCAGAATAACACCGCCCCGGCAGCCAATATCTCGGCGCCTGCGACCGAAATTACCTGTACGGTGCCAAGCATCCTTCTAACCGCAACCGGCGGGGGCACTTATCGTTGGGATAATAACACCACCGCAGCAACCCGCTCGGTCAACGCGGCAGGCACCTACTCGGTAACGGTCACTAGTGCCAACGGTTGCACAGCTGTGGATACCCAAGTGATTACTCAGAATAACACCGCCCCCTCGGCTACCATTCTCACACCGACCAGTACAACCCTGACCTGTACGACCACGTCGCTCGCCCTGACCGCAACCGGTGGCGGCACCTACCGCTGGGATAACAACACGACCACGGCAACACGCACGGTTAACACGGCAGGCACCTACTCCGTCACCGTCACGGCTGCCAACGGCTGTACGGCCACCGCCAGCACCAGCGTGTTCAGCAATACCGGCGTCGTTACCGTTACCACACCGACCACCACCACCGGCATCGTCAATGCACCCTTTTCCGTCACATTTACCGCTACCGGGGGGCAGGCAGGCTACACCTTTAGCCTGGACAATGGTACTCTACCCACTGGCCTGAATCTAGGCGGGACCGGAATACTGGCGGGCACACCCACCCAGACGGGTTCATTTACCTTCACCGTGCGCGCTCAGGATGCTAACGGGTGTACGGGCGTCAGTGCCGTCTACACCCTGGTTCTAAGCACCACCGCCACGGTTTCGACAGACGCGCCAAACAATATTTCGGGCACGCAGGCATTCCTTGGCGGCACCGTTTCTGCCGACGGAGGAGCGACGGTCACTGAAGTCGGAATAGTGTATCTGACCGGGGCAGGCACGCCAACCACCAGCAACACCAAAGTGATGATGGGGGCCGGTGTGGGAACGTATAGTCAGCTCGTAACCGGACTCAGCCCCGCCACCGCCTACAGCGTACGTGCTTACGCCATCAACCGGGCGGGCACCAGCTACGGCAACCTCCAAACCTTCACCACCTCATCGGCCCCTCTGGCCCCTGTGGTGCTCACACCAGCCAATGGTAGCGTAACCAATCAGAACCGGCCTACCTACACTGGTACGGCCGCGCCGGGCGATGTTGTCACTGTACGGGTGGACAACATTATTGAAGGCCAGGTGACCACCGATGCAAGCGGCAACTGGTCAATCACCTCCTCGTCGCCACTACCCGACGGGCCTCATTCCGTATACGCCAGCGTGTTTCGCGATGGCATACTGAGTGCCAATAGCAACACCAACACGTTTACCGTCGACACGACCCCGCCCCCCGCTCCGGTCGTGACCACCCCCGCCAACGGCGCTTTGCTGAGCAACAACACGCCCACCTACACCGGCACAGCCGAGCCTGCGAGCACCGTGACGGTGATCGTGGATGGATCAACCGTGGGCACCGCCACCGCCGATGCAAGCGGCAACTGGAGCTTCGCCCAAAGCACCCCGCTCGCGCAGGGATCTCATACCGTTCGGGCTCGCGCGACGGATGGGGCGGGTAACACCAGTGTGAACAGCAATACCAACACGTTTACCGTCGACACCAATGCGCCCACGGTGACCATTACCAGCTCGGCGACGGACCCCACCCCCACCAGCCCCATTCCCCTTACCTTCACCTTCTCGGAGTCGGTCACCGGGTTTGTGGTGGAGGACATCACGGTGGGCAACGGGGGGCTGAGCGGGTTTGTTGGCTCGGGGAGCACGTACACGGCCAACTTCACGCCCGCAACCCCTGGGTTAGTGTCCGTGAGTGTGGTTGCCGGCGTCGCTCAGGATGCGGCAAACAACCTCAACGGGGCATCCAACCGGTTCACCCTCACGTATGCGCCACTACCTACTATTGCCGGGTTGAGTGCTTCACCAACGGCGGTTTGTACGGGTAGCCCGGTTACGTTTACCGCCACGATTGGCAACGTAACGGGCAGCTATGCCTATACACTCACCAACGGCAGCAGCACCAGCTCGGGCACCTCGTCGAACCTGTCGTTCAGCCAGGTATGGCAAACCGCAGGCTCGGGTGTGCAAACCTTTACCTTGACGGTAGCGGGCAATGGCCGCAGTGTGGCTACCAGCACGGTCACAGTGAATGCCTTGCCGGTGGCCACCCTGAGCAGCAGTGGCACGCTGACCTGCGCCCAGACCTCGGTTGTACTGACGGCCACAGGGGGCAGCAGCTATGCCTTCAGCGGGGCGGGTCTGAGCCAGTCGGGCAGCGGGAACACGGCCCCGGTTTCATTGCCGGGCACGTACACCGTAGTGGTCACGAATGCGGCTGGGTGTACGGCCACGGCGACGACCACCGTGGAGAGTGCGACCAGCACCGTGAACGCGTCGCTCGTCGCATCGGGGACTCTTACCTGTGCTAACCCGACAGTGACGCTGACGACATCACCCGCCGGGGCCAGTTACGCCTTCTCAGGACCGGGCCTGAACCTGTCAGGTGCAAGCAACACGGCCACCGTTTCAACAGCCGGAACCTACTCGGTAGTCGTTACCGCAGCCGGAGGCTGTTCAGCGGTTGCCACCGTAACCGTGCAGGGGAACACCACCCCGCCCACGGCGAGCATCGCCCCCACTTCGGCCACGCTCACCTGCACCAACCCCACCGCGACACTCACCGCGTCGGGCGGGGGTAGCTACCGCTGGGAGGATGGCAGCACCAATGCTTTGCGCACGGCCAACACGGCCGGTACATATTCGGTGACCGTTACGGCTGCTAACGGCTGCACCGCCACCGCGTCGGTGACGATTTCCGAAGACAAAACTCCGCCAACGGTCAGCTTGTCGGCCTCTGGCACGGTGACCTGTGCCAACCCCACCGTCACGCTCACCGCGTCGCCAGCCGGCCAAGGTACTTACCGGTTCACCGGTCCGGGCCTCAACCAGTCGGGTGCCGCCAACACGGCCACCGTCTCGGCCGGAGGGGTCTATGGGGTGACCGTTACGGCCGCCAATGGCTGTACGGCTTCGGCGACGACCACCGTGGAGAGTGCAACCAATGCGGTGAATGCTTCGCTGGTGGCCTCGGGTACGATCACCTGCAACAACTCCACCGTGACGCTCACGGCGTCACCGGCGGGAGCGAGCTATGCCTTCAGTGGACCCGGTCTGAACCAAACCGGAGCGACCAATACGGCCACCGTGTCGGCAGCAGGTACGTATTCGGTGGTGATTACAGCCGCTGGTGGTTGCTCGGCACTCGCGACCGTCACTGTATCGGGGAACACCACGCCACCTACGGCTGGCATTAGCCCGAGCACAACAACGCTCACCTGCCCCAACCCCACCGCGACACTCACCGCGACCGGTGGAGGTACCTATCGCTGGGAGGACAATACCACAAGCGCAACCCGTACCGTGAGCATAGCTGGCACCTACTCCGTGACCGTAACGGGGGTCAACGGCTGTACCGCCAC
>NZ_KB913014.1:0-138 GCF_000383955.1 Rudanella lutea DSM 19387
ATTTTCCCCACGCGGGTGGGGATGGACCGGACCACCCTCACACGACGAACAACTTGGGCAGATTTTCCCCACGCGGGTGGGGATGGACCGTTGGAGTACAGAGGTTCACTATTGCCAAGCCCATTTTCCCCACGCGGG
>NZ_KB913014.1:238-191465 GCF_000383955.1 Rudanella lutea DSM 19387
AAATTTTCCCCACGCGGGTGGGGATGGACCGGAAGCTGTCGTCAATCACGCCTGACTTTAGTTATTTTCCCCACGCGGGTGGGGATGGACCGGCCGGAACGCCGTGGCCGTGGCCCAACACGAAATTTTCCCCACGCGGGTGGGGATGGACCGTTTCTCCAGTACGACCAGCTCCACGTGCGAGAATTTTCCCCACGCGGGTGGGGATGGACCGGTAGGACGCCTTACGGGGTAATGCTCGTTCGATTTTCCCCACGCGGGTGGGGATGGACCGGGTTTACCTCTGCCCGTAAGGATGTAAAGGGGATTTTCCCCACGCGGGTGGGGATGGACCGTCGGCGCGAAGACGTGAAGCCATTGGTGTATATGCCGGAGGCACATGGTATTCAGAAAGTCCCTACCAATATGTTGTCAGTAGTATGACATCCAGTACCAGTAGGGAAGAACGTGGGCACCATTTCTACCGGATCTATGCGTACCAGGAAAGCTTACCCGTCCCTATGGCCACCTTACTCTCCTTGCTGGCTGTCTCCTTTGTACGTAAGAATCAATTCACTGTCTGGCCCTATCCTTTCGAACTGATCCGACTACATCGTGAGTTAACTTAGTAGATAGAACCAGACAGAAACAAAAAGAGGGAGACCCAAGCCCCCTCTTTTTGTTTCCCGATATGATACCTTACGATAGAAGCTCCTCAGCCTCCCTGATGAACTTAGCGGTAATCGTTTTCAGTTTATCCTGATTTATATTTGTCTGATCCGGATCTGAGTTTTCCACAGTAATTAAGTCAGGATTTTCAGCAAACAGCCACGATATGTTTAGATTATACTTTACTCTGTAAAAGACAAGTATATTCAGTAACATCGTTAAACTAATGCTTAGCTTGTTTTCGCTTCTGAATATTACGTTTTGGGATGTATTCATCTCTTGGGCAATCTCATACTGGCTTTTGTTCAGCATGGTCCTGAAATAGAGCAACCTGGCGCTGATAATCTCTTTTATGGTTTCTGAATTTAACTGTTTTGAGAGATGTTTAACGCCTTTTAGACCCCTTTTGGGGTCCGTGTCACCCTGAGGATAATAATCAGCCAAAGACTCAAATGCCTTGTTATTTTTGGTTTTCTTAGAATTCATGTGTTTACTAACATTTTTAGAATGTACGATAGTCAAATATACGACGATAATCGTTGAATTCAAAATAAATGAAGACGATAATCTGCAAAAATCCGAACGAACGACTCGCCCATTTTATAGAGCATCTTCAAATGAGTGTGAGTCGTTTTGAAAAGGAAACGGGTAGTAGTGTAAGCTCAATAGCTAGATTTATAAAAGGGAATGATCTTGGCATTAAAATGTTGGTCCGCATTTCAGAGCGATTCCCCCAACTCAATGTGGATTGGCTTATTACAGGTAGAGGAGAAATGCTCGTCGCTCCTAATTCACTTTCCGAAGCGGAGTTAGTTGAATCTATAAGCCAACTAAAAAGGATTGTAGGATATCTGGAAGATACGTTTATCAGGAATCCATTGGGGTGAAACCCAAAAACACACCACACGCACCCTCGAATATATGATTAGCCCACCCTTGGCTAACCATATATTCGAGGGCGTGATTAAAGGCTATTCGTTAATAAAACTATACTATCAACTTTATAGAATAAGTGTTTGCTAGAAGTTACAGTTTTTGCTTAGGTCTGCGATCTACGCCACCCCCTACCCCTTTATTCCGTTTTTTCCGGGGTTCGGGGGTAAGTGCAGCGTCGAAGGCTTCGCTCAGGTGATTCGTGTTATCTGCACTTACCTGTTCTATCAGGTTATCAATTGAACTGTTTGCCGCCTGGGTATCGGTCTGTGTTTCGCTCACGGCTCGGCTCTGCTCAATCCGTAGTGGCCCCTCGGTTTGTGATAGGGCGTTCAGCAGTCCGGTTGTATTATTCCGGTAGGGTCGTAAATCCTCGGCTTTACCTGTGATGTAGTTTATCTGGCTGGTTAGCTGGGCCGGATGGTTGCGGTCGATGGCAACGGCCAGATTGACCATCGCCCGTCCGCGCTCGGTTTGCAGGGCGGCTATCTGTTGGTTGTAGTAGCGGGGCGTCGGGGCGATGCTGGCCAGCAGGGGTTGTAGCGCAGCCGGAAGGGGGACGTAGCTTTCGGGTGGGGACAGAAAGTGTCCGATCCGGTTACCCGTGGGGGTTGGCTGGATCACAAGTCCGCGTTGGTAGAGGGTTCTGATCGTTGCGGTCAGGTCGTCTTTAACCGGGTGTTGGCGGAGGGTGTGTTCAACCGTGAGGGTGTTGAGTGTCTGCGCCTGCGCGGCAAAGGTGGCCGGGCCAAGTACGGCCCTGACGCGTTCGATGTCCATCGAATAAAAGGTAGGTACGGTGTCCCGCGCTTTCCCGGTGGCTCCTGATCCTTCGGGCAGGATGGGTTCGCCATTGGCAATTTTTTCGTACAGGGCCCGTTCGGCCGGTGGTAACTGGCTTGTGCCGGTCGGTAGTTTAATGGATAGGGCAATGGCGGGTTCGGCCTGGAGTCGTTTCAGCTCGTGGGGGTTTGGCGTGTAACGGATAAACGAATCGGCCGGGTAGGTAAACCGGAGGGTTCCCTCGGCGGTCGGCTCAAGAGGGTAGCCCATTGCCCGGAGTAACTGTAGCCGGTCGGCGGGTTTAAGGGGGGCATCGGCCAGGAGGTTGAGCCTATTTTTGGCTCCCTTGGCAAAATGCTCAGTGTCTTTCTGCTCGATGACGAAAGCCTCTTTCAGGCGGTTGGCCTTGAAGGTGGCTACGACGGCTTCGGCCTCGGCCCGGCCCACCGAATGCGGGGGGGCACTCAGGTAGGAGACAAGCCGCGAGGTGGGGAAGTCGGCGGGTTGACGAAGCAGACTGCTTTCGTAGAAGTGACCTTTCTGCAAGCGGGCTGCGGGGTAGTCTTTCCAGAGCAGACTTTGCAGGTAGTTACTGCGGGCCGTCTTGCGTTCTTCTTTCTTCTCTATGGGGTGTTGTTGCGGCTGCTTGATGCCCACAGTTGTTGTCAGCAGGGTTTGCAGCAAAGCGGGGCCGTTTTGTCCCTGCAATTCGGGGGCTCGTTCAATAAGCTGTTTTTCGAGTTGCCGTTGGCGGTCTTCCCGGCCCTGGTCAAGGGCTTGCTGGTAGAGCACCATTGTCCGGCCTACGGGCGTGTTGAGGGCGTAGATGCGGTCAGCATAATCGGCCGGCAGAGCGGTTTGCTCCAACTGACGTTGCAGGGTTTCGCCTATGGCCACGAAGCTACTCGGAGGGGTATTGTAAAAGCCAGCTGTGGGGGGGCTTCCCGGTGCAGTGTTGAGGACGATGCCACGGGTGTAGAGGGCTTCGACGATACCACCTGTAGATTTGCTTAAGTCTGGCAACTGCTGAAGGTAGGCCCGGTTAAGGTCTTTGCTTAGGGCTTCAAAGATGGCTGGTGGCAGCAGGCTTTTGAGGATGCCTACCCGTACGGTATAGGGCGAAACCCCTTCGATGGCTTTGCCGGTGGCTGCGGCCAGAAGGGCAGCTTTCTCTTCCCGGCTGAACGATTGCGGAATGGGAACCGGAGCCCCGCTACGGGCGACAAGTTTGCCGTAGTCAGCCGGGGCAATGGGCATTTGGTGTGCCGGTGAGGAGGGGTGCGAAAGGGCTTTCCCCTCGGCTCCTTTATCGGTGAGGACAAACCCCATTCGTTCCAGAAAGGTGATCCGGCTCTCGGCGGGAATGGGCATAGCCATAGCCAGTTTGAGAAACTGCCCGGCCTGTTGCTCAAAGTAGCCTATTTCCCGGCTGATGATCTGGGGGAACTGTTCGCGCTTGTAGCGTTCAAATTCCGATACGGCCGCGATGGCTACGGCTGGCGAGTGACCTTTTCGGATCAGTTGATCCCGGAGATGCTCAAAGGGGAAAGCGTTAATCAGGCTGCTTTCAAAAAAGATGTTCTTTTCCTTTTTATAGTCCTGGTAGGCTTCGGAAACCAGTTTACCTAAGCGTCGACGTTCCTCGGGTGTCGTGGGGTTGGGTGGGTTTGCCGGGGCAGGCTGACGTACATTACTGGCGGGTGACTCAAGGGGAGGAACAACCGGGGGCGTAGGCTGGGCAGCCTGCGTCGGGGCCGGAACCGGTGTGTTGGTGACCGGTGTGCTGGTAGGCGCTTGCAGCGGATAGATACGGCTTTCCCGGATTACGCTTTCCTCCACGAAGTACCGTTGCAGATGTCTGTAGGTGAACATCGGGCCCAGCTCGTTTTCGCTGTACACGGCTCGTTTCTGGTGGTCAACGTAAACGTAGCTATCCTTGTGTTCGAGTACCTGAATGCCGGCTTCGCGCAAGGCCGCTTTGAAGTCAGCCTCGGAGACGTTCTGGTAGTCGCGTAGGCTATGCTCGATGCGTTTGAGCAATGCGGGCCGGTTGACGGCTTTCTTCTGGTTCCCGCTGCGAAACCGGTTTTCGAGTCGGTCAAGGGTAGGAGCAAAATGGTAGGAGCTGGCTTTGACTGACGGGCTCAGGGGCGTCTTCTCCTCGTCGGTGATCTGAAAGGTGATCCCTTTCCATGTACTTCCAGGCTTTTGGCCCAGCACGTTCATTTGCACGTTATAGGCACCAAGGAAGGCGCTGAACTCTTCGAGTCGGGAAAAGCTGTAATCACGCATGGCCGTCTGAACGACGTTACCGATGGCCTTCTTGGTTTCCTGCTGGCCGTAGTGGATGGCATGTTCGGGCAGCGTTGAGGAAATGGTCAGGATTTGGTTTTGCTCTTCGGCCTTGATGAGGTCATGGGCTATCTCAAGCTCCTTCCGTGCGGTGTTGCACCGATGCTTGATAAAGTCCTCTGATACCTTATTGCCGTTCTCATCAACCAATACTGATACGATGTGGGCATGGGGATGGGCGGTATCGTGATGGCGATAGATCACGTAAGGTTGTTCACCGAATCCCATCTTGTCCATGAACTCCTGTCCGATTTGGGATAGCTTCTCGTCGCTGACGGTTTCCTGTGGGCTACACGCTAATACAAAGTGAACGCCCGGTTTGCTGATGCGGGGATTGAAACTGGCCCGTCGCTCCAATAGTATCGAGCGAGCTTTGGGAAGTTCACCCAATCTTTCAGTAGGGAAGTTTTTAGTAAAAAGTACGGATGCTTCTCCATTTTGAACCTTCTTATCGTTGTAACGAGCGGTCCCCTTTACGCTCATGCTGGTGGTAAGTTTTACGATCATTTTTTTGAGGTTAATCTTGGTACCACGCTGCGACTTTGGGGATTAGAGCATTAAGCTTTGCGTACTGATATTCGAGCTTATCCCGAAGGATTTGCGTCGATTCCGAAGCATCGCTATTTATTTCTGTTCGGTGCTTGCTCAGTTTTTCTAAATTTTCTGAACAGGCTTTCAGGTGTTTTCTGATAACCCCCAAATCAATGAGTATTGCAGTCAGGCTTTCGCGATCAGATTGATTGAGGGATTCGTTGCGCTTGCGAGTTTTCCGACTACTTTTTGTCTGCATAACTTTCTCTTTTAGAAAATTTGCGAACGTAATCTTGGACTGGGCCGATGCGATTTCGTGTTCGGCTCGAAGTTGTTCCTGCTCTTTTTTTGAAACCGAAAACCCAACAGTGTACGATAATTTATCGTCACTTTGTTTCGGCTTAGGCCCGCTTTTCTTGCGATAACTCGGCCGGGGCTTCTCCCCTAATTCAAGTTCGTGTTCTTCCATTTCCTTGTGCTTTCACGGTTTTGTGTTTTCAGCCCGGATGCATTAGCGGAGGGCATTTCTTTCCCGACCAGGCCCGGATGCGTTAGCGGAGGGCCGGGGCGGGTGTGGCCTCGCAGAGCAAGATCAATTTTCGCAAGGAGTTTTGACCGGAGCCGATAGGCGGGAGGGAGAAATCTCCTTAAGAAAATTACATCTTGCTCCTTCTGTTAAGGAAGGCATTAGGCTGGGTGAAGTTAGGCAGACTGATTTGTTTTTGCAAGTTCTGATTTGAAATGCAGATTATGGGACTATGGCTGACCTGGCTGATTTTATGCCTAACGAGTGCAGCCGTGTATTTATATATAGTGCTGATAATCAGTAATTTATAGTGTAAGCTGTTTTGGGCGTCTTTCTGGGGTTTCGGGAAAGATACTGGCTGTTTCTGGGGTGGGGCTGCTGATAGTCGGCCCTGGACAGTCTTTGCTGATCGGAGTGGCTGGTAACGTTACTGGTAAGCGGGTCTGTGTAGGTGGTGTAAAGGCAGCTTATTTTGCCTCTACTTCTCTCGTTGTACGGGTGGCTTGGAGTATAAAAAGTATGGGATCGAGGTGAAGTTTTGAATGGGTTTTTGGTGAAAAAATGGGGGGTCGATTTACAAAAAGTGTTGTACATAATTTTTGGATTTCACTTGAGCATGATGGTTGCGTCATGGAAATTTCGGGGTATGAATTGCAGGTAAAACGGGCAAAAAATATGTAACTTTTTTAAAGTCGTTTACAAAAATTGACCCCCTAATCTACTGTTGTATAGCGGGTTACACATGTCACTTTCCAATCTTGTCATTAGGGTAATACCCAAATAGGGTATTGTGGTATTCGGGTATTCGGGTATTCGGGTAATACCCGAATACCCGAATAGGGTATTGTGGCATCGTGTTATTTGTATATTGGTTTGTTAGTATCTCTATATTGTAGTTGTTATTGTGTTAGCTATTGTAGTTGTTATATTTTGTTGTTTGAATGTATGATTGTTTGATGTTAGAATAAAGTATTTGTTTATCTGTATAATTCTATTTGCATTGTTAGTATGTTATGTTGTATTGTTGTTATCTATCTATCTGTAATTGTTTGAATTGTTGTTTTATACTATGTATTGTATTGTCTTATATCCAATATTGCTTGTATGTATTTGTTATTTAATTGTATGTACAATGTTTTATTTATGATAGTATTTGTTTGGTCTAACATATTGATTGTAAGATATTTATTTTCAATTGAGCATAGTGTCTGAGAAAAACTAAGTTTTTGCGAGTATCTGGCGTGTCTTTTTTGATATAAATTAGCACTCGTTAATAGTTTTCATAGATTGACGAGATATGACAAAGATTCTGTGTTTTAGCTCCCAAAAAGGGGGTGTAGGTAAGACGACGTTAACGGCGCTCGTAGGCACCCACTTGTGGGCGAGCGGGAAAAAGGTAATAGTACTGGACTGTGATGATCCTCAGCACTCGCTGCACCGCCAACGTTTAAACGACCTGGAGCGATTGCGCAATGAGCCTGTGTTGGCTCAGGAGTTTAGTTCGCAGGGCTTATCGCCTTATGAGATAGCCGCGTCGAACGTGAAGCAGGCGGTGAGTGTGTTGCGTATGCTGAAGCAAAGTGGCATGGCGGATTACATTTTCGTCGATCTTCCGGGTACGCTGAACGTGTCGGGTGTAGAAGGGTTAAGTGAGCTACTTGACCTGTTGATCGTCCCCTTTGAGATGGAAGCGAAGGTGTTTGCCTCGGGTGTTGAAACGCTGACGTTTCACCGTCGGGTGAATCCGGGATTGCCTCTCGCAATGGTTTACAACCGGGTAAAGAAAGGGGAGTCTCCGGTGTTCATGGATTCGATCAGTGACTATCTGGACAAGATGAACTTTGGGTACCGTTTCAAGACGATCCTGTATGATCGGGTTTTTATGAAGCGGGATAGTTCAACGTTGTTTCCCTGAGACTGCTTTTTAAACTGTGTCAAGATTGGGTTTGAATAGAAGGGAAGAAAACAATTTCCTAATTTCCTACTCATGACTGACTCCTTCGACTACGAAGCCTTCAAAAAAGCGGCCATCAAGGGCCTTTATGATGGCAAGCCCCTTACCGGCCAGGACGGCCTGTTCGCTCCCTTACTCAAGCACTTTTTAGAATCAGCTTTGGACGGGGAAATGGAGAACCACTTAGCCGAGTCACGCCCCCAAGCCAACCGACGCAACGGCAAAACCACCAAGACAGTTAAGAGTAGCGCAGGGCTACTGGAGCTGACCACGCCCCGTGATCGAGCGGGCAGCTATCAACCGCAACTCGTCCCCAAGCGCCAAGTGGTACTCACTGATCAGTTGGAAGCTAAAATTCTTTCGCTCTATGGGCGCGGCTGTAGCTACGCCGACATCAGTCAGCATCTCCAGGAGATGTATGGTTACTCACTCTCTGATAGTGAGCTAACCAGCATTACCGATAAGGTTTTGCCCGCCATGCGGGACTGGCAAAACCGGCCCCTGGCGAGTTTGTATGTATTGATGTGGCCGCTTCGGCGGTCCGATGGATGGCATCTATTACAAGGTTCGTCAGGAGGGTAAAGTGGTCACGCGTGTGTTGTACAGCGTGATCGGGCTGACGCTATCAGGTCGTAAACAGGTACTGGGCATTTATACAGCCGAGAGCGAATCGGCCCGCTTCTGGCTAACAGTGCTGACGGACTTAAAACAACGAGGGGTAGAAGACATTCTGATTAGTTGTGTGGATGGGCTCAAAGGCTTTGATACGGCTATCAACACGGTTTTCCCCCGCACAACGGTCCAGTTATGCATTGTGCATCAGTTACGTAATTCGTTCCGCTTTATTCCTGATAAGCATCTGAAAGAGTTTGTCAAGGCCATCAAAACCGTTTATCAGGCTCCTACTGCCGAGCAGGGCTGGGAGAATCTACAATGGATGCAAGAGCAGTGGGGCAGTAGGTACCCGCAAGCACTGGCAGGCTGGGTGAGCAACTGGTCGTTGCTATCCTCGTTTTACGATTACCCCGCCAGCCTTCGCAAGGTGGTCTATACCACCAACACGGTGGAAGCTTACCATCGCCAGCTCCGCAAGGTGACCAAGACGAAGGGAGCTTTTGCTTCTGACGTAGCTTTGCAAAAGCTGGTGTATCTGGTGATTCAGAATCTGGAAACAAAGTGGGAAACAAAAACCTACAACTGGAAGGAGGTCATCAACGACCTGACAAGTATCTTTGAAGAACGCATCAAACCGCATCGCTTCGACTAAAGCCCGCCTGACACAGTTTAAAAATCACTCCCGTTTCCCTCGACCGAAGGGATGGTGATCGCAATTAGCAAGCTGGGCGTCAAGCATTATGCTGTTCTATTTGCGGCAATGCACTGAAGGGCCAAACAGATAGATAAGTGTGGGGGCACATTCAACTGTATGTGTAGTGAATTTACGTAAGGATAAGTTTTATCTGCTTAACTAGATTAATAGGATTACCTACGTAACTCTCCCAGGTATCGGCAATAATTGATTAAGATTTATGAAGTTGACCATCAATCGAAAATAAAAACACTTACAAATCTGGCAGGAGGTCATTATCCTTAAACTGTCGAATCAAATCATTGATCAAGTCAAGTTTCTTTTTACTTTTCGCTATGTTATATTGAATGTTTAACAGTTTTTCATCATGGTACCGGGGCAAATATTCATTTTCCGGCGAGAATAACCACTCGGGATTTATCTGGTAATTCTTATAGAAGTAGAGAAAGGTAGAGAACAGCGAAGTCTGTGATACTTTAAGCCCGTTCTCAAGCCGAAAGATCAGGTTTTGTGTTGTACCCATTTCCTCCGCTAATTCAGCCTGTGAAAGCTTCAGATCGTGTCGCAGCATTTCAAAGCGTTGTCCAATTTTATCTTTTATTCGCTCGACTTCGCCCTCGTCTATTTTATGTAACATTAGTCTTCAAAATTATCGTCAATGCAATTTAGTGTTTTCTAAAATCGATCTATGATTCTGATATAAATTTTAGATTAATCAATTATTTTTATTTTTCCAGTCCAATTTGCAGTCTGCTACCTATAGACATTTATATCTCTGATAGTTAAATAGTTAAGAGGTTTAATAAGGGTATCAAGAGAGTCTTTCTAAACTACGACAAAATCCGAGTAGAGCCCTTATGGCTCTAACTGCGACAAAATCCTTGTTAGGCTATGCATGCTGGCTTATATGCGGTAATCAGATACAAATAATATGGTTACTGGACAACTAGCTAAACTTAGAAATATACAATTCTTAAAAAACATTCTCATCAAAAATTTGATATGTTTAGTAGATTTTTAGATTAAATAAAATTGCCATTAACAATCGATAATGAGTCAGGATATTACAATAATCTGACAGACGCTATGAAAGATAAAAAAATCTTGCTGAATGGGTTAACACTCATTTCTTAACTAATGACTACAATTGTAGAATATTTCACTACTATATCAAGAAATAACCAATGGATATTTTGCCGGAGCTACCTTTAAACTATGATTAAACGAGAGTTTCGATTTTCATTTTTAAAAACTGCATTTCATATTGCCCTAAAAACTAGAATTGAGCCTACATTAAGATAGAATATACAATAAATTAGGAACAGAGTAGGAGGAAATACAATCGCGTACATTCAGTACAAACTGCCAATAAAGCTATTACCAATATGCACTTTCACGAGGATTTTGTCGTAGTTAAAAATTTAAAAAAAGGCCTTAGCTGCTTAAATACGAATAAAACAGGCGCTCACGAGGATTTTGTCGTAGTTAGTTAATTAAGGCTTAACGAGGATTTTGTCGTAGTTGACGAAATCATAAACAGTCAATCAATCACTCGTTAATGAAACTTTATATTCTAACCCTATACACGCTGACCGCCTTGGGGCAGGTAATGGCCCAAACAACGTCGTCGGTTGGCAATACATTGACAGAAGCCTACAGTTCGGGGCTCAGTACGGCCAACCAAGTTTTGTCAGCTGGGTCTCAAGGTGATTCAGACCTTCTTTCTGCTCATTCTCTTTATCGTGGGGCTGCTGACGTTCGGGCTGGCCTGCTTCGACTGGTTTTATGGGTCGCTGGCGACCTGGCTGGCGCGGGTCATCCACGTCATCCTGTAGATTCCGGTGTTCAACATCTTCGGCGGCATCATCGAGCAGGTACACATCACCATGCTCCGAATAGACATCGCTCAGTTGAAGAATACGGCTCCCTCAGCGTTTGTCGGTCGGCACTGATGGCCCTGTTCACCAGTGTGCTGAGCCTGCTGGCCCTAAGCGTCTGGTATGGCAACCAGCATCTATTCAAAAACACGTACTCTCAAAACTGGACAAATACGACTACGTATGGCAACGCTGAATCAAACCGGATCTCACAAGAGCGACGTCCGCGAACTCCTCACCGATGGGCGGTTTCGGCTGGCCCTCGGCCTGCTGCTCCTGTCTATCGCGGCCTTTGTAGTTCACCAGGTAATGAACTGCGACTCCGAATCGCTCGAAGGCAACAACCTCAACACGACTGTGCCCTCAGCCCTCGTCGATTCAGTATCAAAATCGAAACTCGATGTCATGGCGCAGACCCACGAATCCGTACCGATGGCCCTGCTAGGTGCTGATGCTCAAACGTCGCTCACGGCTACCGAGTCGGGTATGCAGCCGGTGGTTGCTCCGGCAATGGGTAGCCCGGCCATGGCACCTTCGATGGCGCTGCCCGTCGGAACGCCGACCGGTATGGCGATGTCTCAGGGTGGGGGAGGTGCCTCGGCTCCCGGCTCGTAGGTACCGGGTTCGCTCGACCGGTACATGTACCGCAAGATCGTACCTACCGACGAGGGGTTTAAACGCTGAGCAACTACTATGAAACGCCCGGTGAACCGGTACCGTCGCGGCCGACAGCCCGCCCCCGCGCCGTGGCCCACAATGATGACAAGGAGGACGAAACACCCCAGGTATCACCCGCCGTGCAATACAGAACTCAACCGACTCAAAGCCTTACTCGAAGAATACAAACGCGACAAGGAGGCTAAAGCAATTGCCCGGCAAAAAGCGGACCTGAGACCCCAGAAACTGGCCAGGACGGATATGGTCAGCGGGCTTGACGGCATCGACCGGTCCCGAAATGGTTTCTATGGAATTTTCTCGCAGGAGTCCCGGCAGGAAAACGAAAGCCGCGACGAAGCTATCAACGGTACGTTCCGGGCCGTTACTAACCAGAATCAGACAGTTGTCAGCGGAGGGCGGATTCAACTGCAGCTGCTGGAGTACATGACAATTCAGGATGTTGTCATCCCGAGTGGAACGCTCCTACACAGTGTCGGCAATTTCGGGGCAGAGCAGGTAGGCGTTCAGATTACGTCGGTGCAGATTCGCAACCGTATTTACCCCATCCGGCTTTCGGTCTATGATATGGACGGGCTACCTGGCATCTACGTACCCAACGTGATCGCGGTGCAGGAGGGTCGGCTGGCCACCGTGCAGGCCATCGGCGGGGTGAACATCAGTACGCCAACAACCGGCAGCAATATTGGACAGGCTGCTGCTTCGGCGGCTCAGGCCCGGGTGCACGGGGTGCAGAACCTATTCCAGTGCAAAGGCCGATTGCAGAAGGCGGCCCTGAAAGGCAACTACTACGTATTGCTTCGATAGCAGTAATATCATGAAACTGCATTACTAATTTTTAGTAAAACTGAAATTATGAAAAACATTATGTGTTTCCTGTTGATTGGTAGCGCATCACTGTTGAGCGTTTACGCGCAGAAGAAGGCGATTCTTGCATCGTATAAACGCTGGGTTACCTCTTCAGTCTCCACCACGCGGGCCACGTCGGCGAAAGGTCCGGTGAACGTACCGGCTTCGCATGGGTCCGATGTAGCTCCCTCCGTGCCGGCGGCTCCGGTGAGCACGGCAGCTACCTCTACGACCATGCTGCCAGAGATGGCCACACCGACCGCCCAGGTTATCCGGTCGTACCCGGTCAAGCTGGCGTACAACAAAACGGTCAGTATTATTTTTCCGGTCCCGGTGCGTTCCGTCGATCTGGGGAGCCACGACATCATCGCCGATGTCGAGAACGTGCTGAAAGTAAAGGCCAATCAGATCGGCTTTAACGAAACCATTTCTCGGTCATCACGGCCGATGGCAAGTTCTACAGCTTCGTGGTCAGCTATAACGAAAGCCCCGCTACACTGGCCCTGAACTTAGTGGTCTATCAGGTCAACCTGAAAGCGGGTACCCGGCCTGGATTGGCCCAGCCTCACAAGCCGCTTTCATCCAGACCGGGTCAGTGTATTTCGCCAACGTAGCGGCTTCTCAACAAGATCTAGCGGGGGTCAGCGACCACGTACTGCACAAAACCCGCCGAGTCCGGGGCATCGGCCACGACCGGAGCAGAATGGCCGTTAAGCTGAAAGGTGTTTTCCTACTGTATTACCGCCTGGCGTTCCGCAACCGCTCGAACCTCAACTAGGTCCTCGATTACGTCCGCTTTTTCATTATCGATAAAACCGTTGCCAATGAAGCCTCTCATCAGGAAATCAAGGTACGCCCGATCTACATCCACAACGACCCGATCCGTACCGTGAAAGGCCATTCATACGTCGAGAAGGTTTATGCCTTTCAGCGGTTCATTATCCCTGCCGATAAGGTCTTGCAGGTACAAAACGGCGAGCGGCAACTGGCTTATGCGATGAATAACCGGGTGATTATAAGAGCAAAGTCATTGTAGGGAATCTATTTGATGTTACAGCCGCTGATCATTCCAGCGGCTTTTTTGCTGATGGGAAATATTTTGTCGAAAATGCATGCCAACCTCTCAGTAAGCCGTTTGTACCTATTTGATTCCTTTTCACGAGTTGACATCCAATCTTGTGCAGTCAATAACCATATAGACGCTTCCATCGAATCTATAAATGAACGGGCAAAACAGCATTCAGGACATTGTTTTTCACTTCATGAATCAATTCGTTTTTGACGAAGATGAGTTAGACTATTCATGCATCGCTAAACACGCGAACGTACTCCAGGCATTGGCCGATGTGAGCAATTCCGGGGTGCAGATTTTCGACCAGCATCGAAAACAAATTGCCTTCTTCTCTACCAATTACGGCAAAATGTTGGGCTATGAACCAGCAGATTATGAGGGGCTGAACTACCACTTTTTTGAAAGCAAAATCCACCCTGATGAGAAACATCAACTGGCAGTGCGGGGAGTTTCGGTTTTAAAAATGTTCAGTACGTTCTCGAACAACGAAAAGTTGAATCATAAAGCTATTTACGAGTATCGGATGCTGAACAGCGAGAACGTCTATGTCCGGCTCGTTGAGCAATTTCAGGTGCTGGAATTAGACTCAAGAGGCCAGATATGGCTCATGTTTAGCGTGGTTGATCTATCGCCCAATCAGGAGTCGGATGGTTCGGTTAAATGCCAGATATTGAACTTCAGAACCGGCCATTTTGTCCCTTTGGAAATGGAGTCACCGCAGGTCGAGCTAACAAAACGTGAGATCGAGATTCTCAAATTGGTGAAGCAGGGCTATCTGAGCAAAGAAATCTCCGACCAGCTTTCAATAAGTGTGCATACCGTCAACACGCACCGGTACCGTTTTTTAGAAAAACTGGGGGCCAATAACTCCATAGAAGCCGTTGTGTTTGCGTCAAAACACGGACTATTGGACTGAGCGTACTAATAAATCAGTATTGTGCTGGGATAGCGGTGAAAAGACCTTTGTGGGGTCAAATCATCTAATCAGTTTGCATGATACGTACTTCGTTTACACTCCTCTTAACATTCTTTTTAACCAACGTTCTCGCCCAGTCAACCCAAACTATTCGTGGTTCTGTTATCGACGGAGCTTCCAGCAAGCCCATTGCTTTTGCATCCATTGTCGTAACGGAAACGACCCCGCTCCTTGGCGCAACCACTGACGAAACGGGGGCTTTCGCGGTAAATAACGTACCGGTGGGGCGCTACGACCTACGGGTTACGGTTGTCGGCTACGAGTCGGCTGTGGTGCACGAGGTGCTGGTTGGGTCAGGTAAACAAACGGCCCTGACGATCCACCTCAACGAAGCGGTAACTCAACTCAACGAGGTCACGGCCCGACCCCGCGTGAGCAAAGAGCAGCCTATCAACACAATGGCTACGGTTAGTGCCCGGATGCTTAGTGTAGAAGAAGCCAAACGCTATGCGGGTGGTTTCGACGATCCGGCCCGGCTGGCGTCGGCGTTGGCCGGCGTAGCGGGCAACATGGGCGACAATGGCATCATCGTGCGTGGCAATGCGCCCAAGTTTCTGCAATGGAGAATGGAGGGTGTCGAGATTCCCAGCCCCAACCACTTCGGCGACCTCAACTACCTCGGCGGGGGCATTCTGACCGCTCTGAGCAGTCAGATGCTGGCCAACTCTGATTTTCTGACGGGGGCTTTTCCTGCCGAGTACAGCAATGCGTTGTCGGGTGTGTTCGATGTAGCCATGCGAACGGGTAATAACCAAAAGCGTGAAAGCACCATTCAGTTGGGTGTGGTGGGGTTGGAGAGTGCCTCCGAAGGCCCCTTCAAAAAAGGCGGACGGGCGTCATACCTCTACAATTATCGGTACGCTACGTTAGCCTTGCTGAAGCCGCTCCTGCCCGAAGATGCCCAGAGCATTGCCTATCAGGATCTGTCGTTTAAGCTAAATTTTCCGACGACCACCGCCGGTACGTTCTCGGTCTGGGGCATGGGGTTCCGGGACGGAGCGAGTGCTCAGCCCAAAAAAGACCGGAGCGACTGGAAATACCCCGACGATAACGAAGACAACGTCATCAGGCAGTCAACGGGCGTGGTGGGCATCGGACATACGTATGTTTTCAGCAATGACGTCTATTGGAAAACAACCGTAGCCGCTACCGCCAACGAGGTTGACTGGACGGCTCAAAAACTGACGAATGAACTGGAATTGAATCCGTACAGCAAGATCGCCAATACCAACTGGAATGTCATTCTATCGTCTTTCCTAAACAAAAAGTTTAGTAGTCGCCACACCAACCGGACTGGTATCATACTCAACAGTATGCACTATGATCTTTTGCTCAACAAAGTCCTTCGTCTCGGGAGCATTCCTCAGGAAATCGTGAAGGCACGAGGACAAAGCTTGTTGGCATCGGCCTACAGTAGCTCGTCAATGTACCTGACCGATAGGCTGGTGATGAACGTCGGCCTCAACGCGCAACTGTTTACGCTGAACAACCGGTACACCATCGAACCCCGGCTTGGTTTTCGACAGCAGTTCAACGAGAACCATTCGCTTGGTTTGGCGTATGGGCTGCACAGCCGCCTTGAGAAGCTGAATTACTATTTCAACAACTCACTAACGACGGGTGAAAGAGCCGTCAACCGGAACCTTGATTTCTCGAAGGCGCACCACCTCGTGTTGAGCTACGATTGGAACGTATCAGACCGTATTCACCTCAGGATTGAGCCGTATTATCAACGCCTGTTCTCCGTGCCGGTCATACGCGATAGTTCGTTTTCGTTCATCAACCTGCAAAGTGATTTGTTCTTTGGCAAGAAGTTGCAGAATACGGGCGTAGGTCGTAATTACGGGATCGATCTGACGCTCGAGAAATACGTCTCAAACGGTTATTACTATCTGCTGTCCGGCTCGTTGTTCAATGCCGAATACAAAGGCGGTGACGGCGTTTGGCGAAACACCCGCTTCAACCGCCGATACGTAGTTAATTTTTTAGTTGGGAAAGAGTGGGCACTGGGTAAAAACAAGCAAAACACGTTTAGCCTGAATACCCGGCTCAGCTATCAGGGCGGCAACCGATATTCGCCCGTTGATGAGGTAGCTTCAAGGAAAGCCCAGGCTGTTATCTACGACGAAAGCAGGGCGTATTCGTTGCAATCAGACCCTATGCTCCACGTGCATTTCACGGCAATCTACCGCATCAATAAGAAAAAGCGGGCGAGCGAACTGGCCCTGAAAGTCCTGAATCTAACGCAACAACCCGACTTCAGGGGGCATCTGTTCAACCAAATTGCCAATGTGGTTGAACAGGAATTACCCACACTTATGATTCCCAACCTGAGCTACAAAGTGGAATTTTAGCCGTCCGAATCAAATGAACACCCTCATCGGAGCGAACCGAATAAACGCCGTTGCTACGGGTATATGCTTTATGGCAGCGGCCGTCACCTCAATAGCCGGCAAATTGCTTTACGCCCCCGTTTTGGCCAACCCCGATTACCTGACAGTTGGGGTTGTGGAAGTCAATCAAGTCATTTTGGGAGCCGTTTTTGAATTGGCTTTAGTTATATCGGCCATTGGAACCGGGATGCGTGTTTTTTAGAGCGTTGGAGGTAGTTTTCATCCTGGTTGGGTTAGTGAGCGTGTTGGCACTGATTACGTTGAGCAGGTCGTTTACTACGTCATCCTCAGCCGATACGGCGCATTTTATGGTTGTAGGAGCAACGCTAAAAGGCTTCCACGACTGGACGTTAGTATTAGGCCCCAACTTCATGCTCGGCATCAATACGTTCCTCTACAGCTACGTATTCTTTGTCTCCGGTCTTGTGCCCAAGCCCATCGCTCTACCAGGTCTCACAGCCGCCACGTTAATCTTTCTTGTGTCGCTACTCGAATTGTTCCGAGTTGTCCAGCAAGTGTCGGTGGCGGGCTGGCTTATCCGAAAAGGATTTAACTTATCCCGTATTCAGCCAATTAGGCTCTACTAACCTATATATACCCTTCGTTGTATGCCTAACTTTCCCTTTCTCTCTACCACTCAATACCTTACCATCCTGCGCGTAGGGCTAGGGCTAATGATGATGGCTCACGGAGCCGCCCGTCTGTATGTAGGTTCCGTAGGGGCGTTCGGGGGTTTCCTCAACAGCAAAGGATTGCTGATTGGTCCGGCGCTTGCCTGGGCTATAACACTCAACGACCTGGTCGGCGGTGCTTTACTGACCTTAGGCTACTTCCGCAGAGGGCTAAGTGCCGGGTTTATTCTGGTCATGCTGGGTGGTATTGCGCTGGTCCATTGGCCCAACGGCTGGTTTGTAGTGGGCCACCAGCAGGGTGGTATCGAGTACAACGTATTGCTCATTCTATGCTTTTTGCTGGTAGCTTCACAAAACCCTAACCGTCACCATCCATGACCGAACGATTCCTGAAAGCATTGCTTGAGCGTCCGAGACGACTGTTCCTGATAGACAGCCTCGGCGCATGCCTGACGGTGGTGATGTTGCTTGCCTGTTTGCCGTCCCTTGAGCCGTACATCGGGATGCCACTGCCTATTCTGCGGCTATTGGCTCTGCCTGCATCCACGTTCGCCCTTTATTCGGCTGGATGCTATTGGCTGGTACGTAGCCGGTGGCAGCTCTACCTGAATGGCATTGCAGTGGCAAATGGGTTATATTGTCTGATCACGTTTGGGCTGATAATCAGCTATTATGACTTACTAACAAGGCTTGGCGTGGCCTATTTCTTAGGTGAAATTGGGGTGATTTGTGCATTGATTTGGGTGGAACGACAAGCTGTAACCCTATATGCTACCCGTTGAACGCTACTTTTACCTACTCATGCAAAAGAGCCACCTTGTTGGAACATTTCTCTGGCCGGGCGATTTGCCATGGCTATAATGCTGCTTTTCACGGCGGTTGGCCACTTCACTTTTTCAAAAGGCATGTCGCTGATGATTCCTGACTTCATCCCTTTTAAAATAGCTATAATTAAGATCACAGGAATCCTGGAAATTGTCGCTGCTTTGGGATTACTGATCCCCGGCACCCGAACAATAACTGCTTGGTTCCTGATTCTCTTTTTCCTGTTGATTCTTCCTGGAAACGTAAAAGCAGCCCTGAATTCCATAGACTATCAACAGGCTACTTTCAACGGAAACGGTCCGGCGTATTTGTGGTTTAGAATTCTGCTGTAGCTTTTCTTTATCGCTTGGGTGTACGTAACTGCCTTACATCCCAAGTTAATTACGTAGTGATAGAAGATTGTTTCTTAGGTATGAGATGTATTCAACAGCTGATTTAACCGGCGCAAAGCTCTCAAAAAATTTATGGCGTTTGAATTAAGCAATACTGTTCCATGGGGCCGGAACCTGAATGAATACAGGTCCATGTTCAGGCTTACTGAGGAGGATTTGAACAAACGAATTATCGGTTTTGGGGACGGCCCTGCCAGTTTTAATGCCCAAATGACGCAGTTGCGAAAAAGCGTAGTTTCCATTGATCCCATCTATCGATTCACCGTCGCTGAGCTAGAACAACGAATCAACCAGACAAAGGGGATCGTGATGGAGCAGATAAAAAATAATGTTGACAAGTTTGTCTGGACGAAAATAAGAACCCTTGAAGAACTCGAAGCGATCCGATTAGCTGCGATGAGCCACTTTTTAGAGGACTTTGAGAAAGGAAAGCAGGAGTTTCGTTACCTGGACCATGAACTGCCTGCCCGGACAACCTTTGAGGATTTGTCGTTCGAATTAGGTTTAAGCTCACACTTTCTTCTTTTGTATTCTCAGTTAGGTTTGGACTTTCACCTGTCCACACTGACTGAAATGTTAAGGCTATGCAAACAGGTCCGTATATTCCCAATACTAAACCTGAATGCTGAACAATCCGAACTTTTAGTCCATGTGATGAAGCGTTTTGCCTTAAATTTCACTGTTGAGATTGTGAACGTGGAGTATCAATTCCAGCGAAACGGGAATCAGATGCTGCAAATCACGCATAGGTAATACAACTATATAACTCACTTAAGTTAGAACACCCCGTCAGCGGCCGCTGACGGGGTGTCGAGTAATCAATGATAATAAAGCTGGAATCCGGCCTAGAACAAAGATACGCCCTGTTGGGAGATCCGATTCTTTGACTGCTCTTCGATGACGGCCTGAACCCCATCTCCTGCCACGAGCGGAGTAGTCGGCGGTATGTGCGTCGGTCACCGTCCATATAAATACTGTCGGCTACTATCTCCACCAGGCATAGGTTATGCGGCTTCTGTTTCTGGATGTCCAGCAGAATCAAGCGGTCGGCTTGCTGGCAGGCGCCTAGATAAAAGGCGGCTCGCCGGTCGTATTCGTAGCGGTAGCAGTTTGCTTCAAACTTGTGCTGATTGCGGGCTGAGGTCGTTTTCACATCAACAATTAGCCTTCACCCGGCAGACGAATATCTAAGTGAGCTTTGCAGGGCAGGTCGGTCTGTTCGTCGATCCAATGTTGCGGAGTTTCAACCTCAGCTTTGAGCAGGAGCTGGGTAAGGAACGCATCAGCCCGCACTACGTCCAGCATTCTCTGGTGGCAGTGGCTCCTTTCCCGGTTGGTCACTGGAGGGTGTCTGGGAGGCCGATGCGAGGTACTGACCACTTGTGTCAGTTCATGTTCAAAATTGAATTTTTTGGATAGAATCAACTTGAAATAACGATATGAGTGGCCGACCGTTGCTTTAGGGGGGAGGAGTGTGAACCTATCTCTCCCTTTCGTCTTGCGTATGTACTAGATGGTATAGCGCGCATGGCTGTAAGGTAGATTTCCTTATAAAGACCTGATTAATAGATGATTAAGTTGTAGGGTATGATTTTTGAGTCGACTAACTACGACAAAATCCTCGTGAACTACGACAAAATCCTCGTGAAATTAGGTCCTGCTTCATACTATTTATAATATTTTTTTGTTTGTTTTTTGTTTTTTCTTTGTTAGTCTTCTATAAGGGTAGATTATTATACTTTCAATTCTACTTATTTTTTACCTTTCAATAACCCCCTTCACAAAATTTGAGAATTTTTTGGTTTATTTACTATTTATAGAGGACGCTAATGATTTGATAATCAAGATTTTATAATCTTTAATTACGACATATTCCTCGCAAACTACGACATATTCCTCGTTGAACTACGACATATTCCTCGCAAACTACGACATATTCCTCGTTGAACTACGACATATTCCTCGCAAACTACGACATTGTTATTTTGGCGTCGTTTTTTATTTCAATTTTGTTAATAACTTGCAGGTAGGATACGAAACTTTAGGTGTATGGATGATAAGTTGATTGTTCAGGATAACGCAATTACAAGTGCAAGATATGAAATGAATGCACTTGAGAAGAACATTATCTACATGATGATGGCACAGTTGCGTAAGGATGATAATGCTGATACAATTTACTATATCTCTGTTCGGGAGTTGATGGATAAAACAGGTACCCGAAACTCCTATGACGATTTTAAGAGGGCCACTGAGCAATTGGTAGGGCGTGTGCTTCAGATACATCGTCCTAATGGAAACTTGCTGCAGATTGCGATGATCTCATCGGCGGAGTATGTTGTTGGTCAAGGAATTATTGAAATAGGACTTGATCCTAAGATTCGGCCGTATTTCTTTGATCTAAAGCAGAATTTCACAGCTTTCCAGTTGCATATGGCGTTAAGTCTGGATAGCAAGTATTCGAAACGGGTGTATGAGATGTTAGCTCAGTACCGAAATTTGGGTGAGCTTAGGATCGATGTAATTGAGCTGAAGCGTCGACTGTATTTATATGACGATAAGACCGGGATTGAGCAGTATAAAAACTGGGCCGATTTTGAGCGGAGAATACTGGTTGTTGCCCAAAATGAGATCAATGATAAAACAGATCTGCGCATAACGTATACGCCTGTTAAGACGGGTCGCCGGGTTTCATCATTACGTTTCATCATAAATGTGGGTCCGCAGCAGATGGTGATTGATTACAAGGATGAAAATACGGCTTTGTTTAGTCGCTTGGTAAATGATTTCCGACTCCGCAAGGAGCAGGCTCAGGCGGTCATTGATCGGTTTAGTGGTGCCGAGATCCAAAAGCGTCTATATGACATTCAGCTCATGCGTTCTGATAATAAGATCCAGAATTTAGGAGGCTACACGGCTAAATCCTTTGGGGTTTGATTTTTCAGCTGGGAAACAAATTTGTATCAGAAGAATTTGCGCGAATTTTTCCCATTATACTGAAAGGTTATTTTTAAAAGGTCATAAATACAATTCACCAACTACGTTCTACTGTATCTGAATAAATAGTTATTCCAGGAAGATAGAATATATATCATCGTAACTTTCTTATAGTAAGCTGGTTAATCAGTATCTATTCGACGTTTTCCTGTAATGAGTTGGTAAATGTGGTAGTATGTATGTCTAATGTTGACTGCGACGTTTAGTCTGCATGGCGTCATTTTCTATTTCATCAAATTTGACTCCCTTTTCCTCCCATCTTGCTCCTTTTTTCTCCCAGTTAGATACGTTTGCTCCTCTTTCCTCCCACTTTGCTCCTTTTTCCTCCCACTTTGCTCCTTTTTCCTCCCAGTTTTGCTCCCTTTTCCTCCCACTTAACTCCCTTTTTCTCCCAGTTGACTCCTTTTTCCTCCCAATTACAGACTGCAACTATATATTTTTCAGGTACTTAAGGTATCCCTAATAGTTAATGGTTAATAATAAGCCAATCCTATTAAATAGGGGGGAGGTAAGTTTTATCAAATAATCAAAACAATCGTAGTCATAAAGTAAGTGTGAATGTAAAATTCTGGCCGCTCCCTTTTCCTCCCACTTCGCTCCTTTTTCCTCCCAATACGTACAGTGATTCATTGGTTGTCTTGTGTTTAAAATGAGGCAGCTAAGTATCAGGACTTATCTATGCGACTAACCCGATTTGGAGCAGAAAGTAAAGAAACACTGGGCCGCCCCTTTTCCTCCCACTTTCATTAGTTTACACCTGACGTTCAGATAAGTAAGAGGAATCCGATTTGGTATGTGCGTAATCGGCATTACAACTGGGTAGGGAGTTGGTTACGCTCTGGGTTGGATAGGGGCGGTGTCGCTACATCAAGAATAAGTTTGACCGCATTTTTCGAGTTCACAAGTAGTCCAAGAGGATAGTTCATCGGATCCGATTCTCGGTGAAGGCGCCATTCGGTAAGTTGGCGGCTAATTGAATCTGTCATCGATGGGTTCTGATCCGCCACCCAGAGGCCGATGAACCGTCCCAGGTTGTAGTGATAGAAAAGAACATCAGGTTTATTGACCGTCATCGGTAAACAGGATGCAGTTCGTTCTACCAGGGCCCATCCCGGTTGATCTAAAAGGGTGCGTCGGATCTGGGCCACGCGACTCCGGTGAGTTGCCTTGGTACTTACAGTTTTTGAGAGGGTAGGGGTTCTGGCCAGCAGCTTATCTTCTCCCAAGGCAACCTGGTAGTAGTAGCGCGATTTGATGAGCCGGTTCAGTGTCCGGTAGGACCACTTTTCGTCGGCCGCGTTGTGGAGGTAGAAATGGCGTTCCTGTTCGTTTTCGATGCTTATCAAAATTCGGTAGTGCGTCCAGGTCAGCTCTGTTCGTAAGTAATCCCGAATTTCTTTAGATTCTCCACGCATTGCGTGGAGAATCGGAAAACTCAAATAAAATTGTCGAAACCACCACAAATTAGAAGTCCTATATCCCTTACCGTAATGCTGAGTGAGCTCATTGGATAACTGTTCGATCAACTGAGTACCATAATCAGCACGATCCTGTCCCTGCTGCTCAGTCTCAACAATGATGCGGCCAATATGCCAGTAAGCTTCCACTCGGGCAAAGTCGGGCTCCCCACGGAGAGTTATTTCATCGACTGATACAAGTTGCCGTAGAAACTGGTGCAGCTCAACCAGGGAGTCGGGATTGGGTAATAATTGCGGGGTCTCCATTAACTGTCTTGGGTGGTTTTGACGTCTAGCACAAAATCAAAAATACAAACCAGCAAGCTGCCGGCATACTAGTGTCTGTTTCTCCTGTGCAAGCTCTAATCTTGCGTAGGAGGGTTATTCTTATAAGTACTGAGACAAAATTAGTTTCACTTAAACTCACTGAATCGGATGAACAATTCTTGACCCACGGCAGCTAATGCCAACCAGACAGCATAAAACAACGTGTTACTTGTCTGGTAATCTTCAGGCCGTAACCAACGAGCTTTCAGTTCTTTCCAAAGGCGTTCAGCCAAGTTCAACTGGGGGCTGTAGGGCGGCAGATTGAAGAGGGACAAGCCCCGTTGGCGCCAGTCTTTAAGCCGTTGGCGAACCTTGTCATCCGTATGAATCCGGGCGTTATCGAGTACGATGACCGTTGGTTTGGCTAGCCGCCAAGACAGTTCTTCCAACTGGTTGACCACAAAAGCTGACGGAATAGGGCCACTGCTGGTCGCGTAGTGCAACTGATTCTGGCGCGAAATCAGCCCAAAGCAATTCAGCCGCTGGCCCTTTTGCGGCCTCAATATGTACCGACTCGTCTTTAAATTGCCAACCATAGGGCACATAGCCTTCTTCGCTGACGCTGGACTCATCGCCGTAAAAGAGGTCAATAACACCGGCCTGACTTTGCGCTTCCAACAAACTAAGGGCTTCATAACGAACCTTGTAGAGCTCAGCATCCGGTTTGCCTTTGGGTCTCAGTCGGATGCGTCGGTAGCAGCCGTCAAGTTTTTTAAAAAGCGTTGCAAGGTTTTCAGGCTCATGGAACGACCCGTTTGCGACTCAATCTGGGCTTTAGCCTGCTTGAGTCGCAAACGGGTCGTTCTGAACCACTTGTCGTACTAAAGTGGCATCGGTTTCTTTAGTAAGCAGCGCTTTACGCCCTCGTCCGGGTTTGGTTCGCAGGCCGTTGAGTCCCTCTTGTTGATACCGGTCCAACCAAGCATTGACCGAGACGTAGTGTTGTTTAACCAGTTGGGCGACTTCTTTTGAGGTGCGCCCCTCACTTTTGAACAAGACGATCTGGCAACGTTGCCGAAAGGCATGGGAGGGGTCGGTACGAAACGCTTGTTGAAGGGTTTGTCGTTGGGCTGGTTGGAGTTCGATTATGCGTAGTTTTCCCAAAGCTGACTTGTTTTTAGGTCAAAGAACCGAAAGCTGATTGCATTAACCTAATTCTGTCTCATTACTTAAGTAATCAAGCAAATTTAGCTTACGTTATTTAACTTAGCGGTATGGGACGCAAACGCCGTATCGAACTAACTGACTCCGAGCAGATTACCCTGCAAGAAGCACTCAAAAATCATCCCAAGCACGAGTTCCGTCGCTCTGCCCAAGCTTTGTTGTGGAACCACAAAGGCTGGGCGGTGAAAACCATCGCTCAAGCCCTAAATGTCTGCTCCCAGACGGTCAGCAACTGGCTCACTGCTTTTGAGCAAGAGGGGCTGGTAGGCCTGCGTCGACAAAAAGGGCAGGGCCGCCGACCTATTTTGTCCATCGCCAACCCCACTCATCAACAAGCCCTAACCAAAGCCGTAGCGGCTCACTATCAGGATGCGGCCCGCATCCAGGCTCATCTGCAAACTGCTTTGGGCCAACCTATGAGCCGAGATACGGTCAAACGCTTCTTAAAAAAAACGATTACACCTACCATCGCTTACGCCGAAGCACCAAAGCCCAGCAAGACCCCGTAGCCTACGCTGATGGACTTCAACGCTGGACGATTCTACTAACTTTGTGGGTCTGTGGTCTTATCGACCTTTACTTTGCCGACGAAACGGGCTTCACTCAGCAGCCCTATGTCCCCTACGGTTGGCAGAAAAAGGGTAACCCAGTGCTTTTGCCTGCCCGCACCACCACCAAACGACTTAACCTGTTGGGGCTGATGCGCTTAGACAATCACCTAACGGTTTACCACAGCGAAAAGCCCTTAACGGGAGCTTTCGTAGTAGGCTCACTGACCCATTTTATCCAGCAAGATCACCCCAAACCAGTCGTCATTGTCCTCGATAACGGCCCTATTCATCGCTGCCAACTCGTCTACGACCAACAGGCCGCCTGGGAGGACCACGATGTATACTTGTTCTTTTTGCCCCCTTACAGCCCTCATCTCAACCCCATTGAAATCCTGTGGCGGATGATGAAGTACCGGTGGTTAAAGAAGGTGAACTATCTTTCCTGGAGTCGCCTGAAAAAATCGGACCGCCGAAGCGGCCATCTTTGCTATTATTAAAGCTTTCGGAGAAGAATATCGCATTGATTTCACCGATTTGCAGACTAATCATATACTTCAATTTAATTCTGCTTGATTACTTAACTGGCAAGAGTATGCTCCTTCTGATAAATCGCGACAGCGATACCTTAACTTTAATTTGACGGCGTCTGCTTACTCTCAAATCGTCCTTTTAGCACCTAAGGAGTCTACGTACTTGCTCTCGCCAAAAATGTTCAATAAATTTGATTGTTCAATAAAAATGAAAATCACAAAATTTTGAACAAACAGGGACGTATAATTGAACAAGCCGTTGAAGGGCTAGGTGATACCACCAATTTGCAGGTCCACTGGCAAGATGCTCACGTCGCCGGTTTCGACGGTTATCTATGCATCGACACAGGCAGCAAAGCCGTCAGGCTGGCAACTCAGGTCAGGGGGCGAGCAATGGCACATCAATTGGATGAACTGAGTCAGTTGGGCAAGCCCAAATCCGAAACGTTGTTGCTGGCGGAACAGATACCTGATTCACTTAAACAAACAATGCGGCAAACCCAACAAAATTACCTCGACGGGGCTGGTAACTGTTACATACACGTTGGTAGTGTGCTGCTCATTGTGCAGGGGCGTAAGCTGGCTCGGACCCCGGCCGTAGCAAAACAGCCCTTCGGTAAAAGTGGCCTGCGCGTACTGTTCTCCCTACTTATACAGCCCGACGTTATAAACCTAAGCGTACGTGAACTGGCGGAACAAACTGGCGTTTCGGTCGGCACAGCACAACAAACCATCGACTACCTCAAGAAGTCGGGCTACGTCGTCTCGGTGGATGCTAAACGAAAGAAACTAACTAAGCTCGATAAGCTACAGGAACAGTGGATCGGCCGGTACACAGCGGCCCTTAAACCGAGCCTGGCTATGGGCCGCTTTCGGCTACCTAAAAACCTCTACCCTGCCGACTGGCGACAGGTGACGTTACAACCCGGTACGTATTGGGGTGGGGAGCCTGCTGCGGATGCCCTCACGAACGACCTGCGCCCGGCTACGTTGACGCTATATACCGATCAGGATAAGGCGGGTTTGCTCAACACGTATAAGCTACTGCCCGACCCCGATGGCCCGGTAGAGGTAAATCGACTCTTTTGGCAACCTGACCATAGCGATAGCTTTACCGTACCGCCCTTATTAGTTTACGCCGACTTGCTGGCCATTGACGACCCGCGCACAACCGACATCGCCCGGCGCATCTACCAAGACTATATTGCTAATGCATAAAATTACCTTCGAGCAGCTTCGGCAGGGTAACCTTGCCGAACTGTTTGCCGTGCTGGAAACAGAACTCGTCGCCCAGGGCATCGACTTTTACCTGATCGGCGCCATTGCCCGCGACATCTGGCTAACGGCCCTTCACGACATTGAGCCGGGCCGCATCACCCGCGACCTCGACTTGGCTGTGCTACTGACCAATGAAGAGCAATACGAGCACCTGCGCGACCGGCTGATCGGTACGGGGCGGTTTATTGCCCGGCGCGACAACGCGTATACGCTTGTCTTTGAAGACGGGCGGCCTGTGGACCTGCTTCCGTTCGGAGCCTTGTCGATGGAGCAGTCAGTCAGTGTAGCGGGGCAGGGCCTGACGACAATTCGCGTGGATGGATTTCAGGAGGTGTACGAAGCAGGCACCGAGTCTGTCGAAATCGACAATCAGCCGTTTCAGGTCTGTACGCTGGCCGGCATCGTGCTACTTAAATTAATTGCCTATGACGACCGCCCCGAACACCGCACGAAAGACATCCTCGACATCGGCGCGATTCTGCGGCACTATTTTGACATTACCGAAGATGACATTTACGAAAACCACATCGACCTGTTCAGCGACAACGAGTTCGACATCACGCTAACGGCCGCGCGGGTGTTGGGTCGTCAGATGGCCCCCATCGTTGCCCTCTCCGATGAGCTGCGCCAACGAATCGACCAGATTATCAACCACCAAATAAACTTAGGTGAGCAAAGTCCCGTCGCCGACCTGTTGGTACAGAATAGCCGCTGGTCAATCAGCTTCGCGTTGAATGTGCTGCGGCAGTTGCAGAGGGGAATGGGGGAGTAGTATAGTGTAGAAAAGACATTTCATCAAAATTCGTCTTTACGGTGAGTTGGGTTGTGTTTTTAATTGTATGATAAGTTTCCATTGCGCTGGTGAACGACCATTTTGAGGGCAAACCAATGGTTCTTGACCTTCTTGGAAAAACTCGTCGTTCGTCGGTGCAGTCGCTTGCACGTATTTTGTAATGACGTATTTACGCCCTCGATAGCTTTCGTGAACCGCTTGCCAATCAAGTGTTGATAATAAGGCAACACCTCTTTGAAGGCACTTCACGCATCAGTACACCACCAGTCTACCTCGATGCCTTCCAGCCGCTTGAGGAGGTCTTTGACCTGTTTAGCACTGCGTTTGCCCGCCGTCATGGCTAAAATCTCATCCGTGTCAGCACAGTACGCATACAGAATCCAGACTTTTTCTGCTTGTGGCCCACAAAGCTGTACAACTCGTCGATTTGCACCCGATGATACCGTTGGTGAGCCGGTTTGATCTGGATGCACTCGCCCACGCCCAGCAGCGTTCGCAAGACACAGCCCAGGCTTACCGAGAGGATGTTGCTAATATCCCGAATGCCATTCCCGTTGACTAACATTTTCACAATGAGTTGTTTAACCTCTGATTGGCACCCTCGATAAAGGTATTCGGGCTGGAACTGTTTGCCGCAGTTTCGGCAGAGGCAGTTCTGGGTTTGATTCGTTTTATGCCCATTTCTGACGATGTTTGTGGCATAGCAGTGTGGGCAGTAGAAGTTCGTCTTGATGCTCGGGCGGCCCCGTTCGATCATCAAGCCAAAGTTCGCTCACGCTGCTTTCTTGTTTTTCTCTACCAGGCCTTATCATACAATTGAGTACACAACCGATGCCGGTTGTGCAGCAACAATATAAATGGGTATCGGTTTACAAAGTCACCGTACTGGTAGCCCTCCAATTTATCTGTATCGCCAAGGTTGTCACAACCTTGGCGATAACCAAACAAAAGGGCAAGTTTCCGACTCATGCTTAACCGATTGAATTGATTGGTGTGTTGAAAGAATACGCTACAAAAAAGTCGATTTGCAGTATTCACTGGCAGGATACTCTCCCTAACCCAGATGAGCTGGTTAGGCAAGATCAGCAAGACCAGTAAAAATGGTTGTAACAACCGTAATCTGTATACCACATTCATTAAACAGAATTCAGACTTTTGTTAGGGCTTTTCTCCTCTTGGAATACCCCCTTTAACACTTACTGAATCGAACAATAACAAACCCGAATGCTGTGGCTATATTCAATCTAAACGTTAACGGTAAAACCAGGCGGGTGGACGTTGACCCCGCAACGCCCGTCCTTTGGGTCCTGCGCGACTATCTCGACCTTACGGGTACCAAATACGGCTGCGGTATGGCGCAATGTGGTGCCTGTACCGTACACCTGAACGGCACAGCGGTTCGTTCCTGCCAATTGCCGGTTTCTGTTGTGGGAAAACAAAGCATCACGACCATCGAAGGGCTTTCGGCTACTGGCGACCACCCCGTGCAAAAAGCTTGGATCGATCACGACGTGGCCCAGTGTGGTTACTGCCAGGCCGGGCAGATTATGAGTGCGGCTTCGCTGCTGAAAAGTAATCCAAAGCCTACCGACGAAGATATTGACAACGCCATGTCAGGAAATATTTGTCGCTGCGGCACGTACCTCCGCATTAAGGAAGCTATCAAATCAGCCGCCGGCATGTAATCGCCTGCTGGGCTGTCATAAACACAACCTCGACCGTGAATACTACTAAAAAGACATATGACAGGCGATCGTTCCTAAAGGCCTCCCTGCTTTCAGGTGGGGGGCTGATGCTTAGTGTAAGCTGGTTATCGAACGCAAAAGCGGCCTCCGACAAACGGGAAGCCCTCAACGCGCCTGGGCAATGGGTGCAACTGAATGGGTATATCCAGATTACGCCCGATAATCAGATCAAACTGATTTGCCCGAACCCGGAATTTGGGCAAAACGTACTGACTTCCTTACCCATGATGGTGGCCGAAGAACTCGACGCCGACTGGAAGGCTGTAGTGGTGGAGATGGGACCACACGACAATACCAAGCTGGGACCACAGTTTACTGGCGGCAGCAATTCCGTGCGCATGTACTGGAAACCCCTGCGTGAAGCGGGAGCCGCTGTCCGCCAAATGTTGTGCGAAGCGGCCGCCCAAACCTGGAATGTGCCCGTTGGTGAAGTCACGACCAAAGCGGGTGTCCTCTATCACGCCAGTGGTAAATCGGCGAAGTATGGTGAAATGGCCTCAAAAGCCGCTGCTCTCCCCGTGCCTAAAGGCGTGAAGTTAAAAGCGCCCAGCGATTTTACGATCGTCAGAAAATCGACCCGGAATGTCGAAGGGAAAAAAATAGTCACTGGTCAACCTCTTTTTGGCCTTGATTATCGGGTGGATGGGATGCTCATCGCCATGATTCAGCATCCGCCCGCTTTCGGGATGAAGTTGAAATCCTTCGATGCGTCGCAGGCCCTGAAAATGCCCGGTATCAAAGACGTGTTCAGTCTGAAATTGTACGAGGACGGTTTTGAGCAGGGAGGTTTCGATACGCGCACGTTCAACGATCTGCTGGTGGTAGTGGGCAAAAGCACCTGGGAGGTCATAAATGCCCGCAAAAAGCTAAAGGTAGAATGGGCACCGGCAGGTGACACAAAAGATACAGTGATGGGTCGGGGCGGTAAACGGGAGGTTACGGTGCCGGGTGCGCTGGAAAGTACAGACGCACAGTTCCGGAAAATGCAGGAGTATGCCCAGAAACCGGCGCAACAGTTACGCAAAGACGGTGATCCCGAAACGGCCTTCAGGAACGCAGCTCAGATTATTGAGCGCACCTATAATGCTCCGTTCCTGGCCCACAACTGTATGGAGCCCATGAACTTTTTCGCCCATGTGACGGAGGAGAAAGCCCTCGTAGCCGGTCCCTTACAGGCACCCGGCTGGATAGAACCGACGCTGGCAAAGCTGCTGGGGCTTCCTGCCGAGAAAATCGAAATTCAAATGACCCGGATGGGTGGCGGGTTTGGTCGACGCGCCTACGGCCAGTATGTCTACGAAGCGGCTCTGATTTCCCGGCACGTCAAAGCGCCTATCAAATTGATGTACACGCGCGAAGATGACATGACCTATGGCATTTATCGCCCCATGTACACGGCGACCTACCGGGCCGCGCTGGACAAAGACAAGAACCTGATCGCTTTTCATGTGAAAGGGGGCGGTATTCCCGAAAACCCGATTCACGCCAACCGCTTCCCGGCCGGGGCCGTGGACAATTACCTGGCCGAGGGTTGGGAAATTCCCTCAAACATCACCATTGGGGCTTTCCGGGCTCCGCGTTCCAACTTCAACGCAGCCGCTGAGCAATCGTTTCTCGACGAAGTAGCCGAGGCCATGGATAAAGACCCCATTGAGTTCCGGCTGGAACTGCTGAAACGGGCAAAAGAAGCTCCGGTAGGCAAAAACAACGAATATGATGCCGACCGGTATGCCGGCGTGTTGAAACGGGTTCGCGATACATCAAACTGGGGTAAGCCGGGCAGTGAGAAATACAATCGGGGTGTAGCGGCTTATTTCTGCCATAACTCCTATGCAGCCCACGTGGTGGATATGGTCACCCGCGATAGCGAGCCGTATGTAGAACGGGTCTTCAGTGCGGTGGACTGCGGCATTGTCGTGAATCCCGATGCGGCCAAAAATATGGTGCAGGGCGCCGTCGTGGATGGCATCGGGAATGCGATGTATGGTTCGCTGACGCATAAAAATGGTGCGGCCCAGCAAAGCAACTTCCATAACTACCGGATGATTCGGCACAACGAAGCCCCCAAACGAATCGAGGTTTCCTTCGTAGAAAACGACATTGATCCTACGGGCCTCGGCGAACCGCCTTTCCCGCCGGTGTTTGGGGCTGTAGCCAATGCATTGTACAAAAACCGGGGCAAGCGATTCTACAATCAGCCCTTCCGGCCAGAGTTAGACAAGCAAACGCAAGGGTAAGCGGACGCCACCGTGTACGGTCCAACCAGAATTCTATCTGGTTGGACCGTTGCTTTTTAGAAGTATATATTACCGCACATTCGTACCAGAAAAGCCCGACAAAGCCGACTTTTTAGTTCAGGTTTCGGTACTCGTTGGGCGACTGCCCGACCCGTTGCTTGAACACGCGGATGAAATGCTGAGGATATTTGAACCCCAGATCATGGGCAATTTGACTCACGGATTTACTTTGGTCAAACATGCGCTCTTTGGCAACGTCAATCAGTTTCGCCTGGATGTAGTCCTGGGCCGTCTGACCGGTTTCCTTTTTGACCAGATCCCCAAAATAATTTGCCGATAAATGGAGCTGATCGGCACAGTAGGCTACCGAGGGAAGGCCCACCGTCTGCGGCTTATCGCTCTCAAAATATGTATTCAGTAACCCCTCAAATCGCTCCAGTACGCCGGAGTTGACGTGGTTGCGGGTAATGAACTGCCGTTCGTAGAACCGGGTGCAGTAATTCAGAAACAGTTCGATGTTGGAGACGATGAGCCGTTTGCTGTGCTTATCGATGGCATGTTCCAGTTCGTAATCAATCTTGGACAGACAGTCGAGCACCATGTCCCGTTCGCGTCCGGAGAGGTGCAAGGCTTCATTGGATTGGTAGCTAAAGAATGTGTACTCCCCAATATGCCGACCCAGTTGTGTCCCGTGGATCAGATCGGGGTGAAAGACAAGTGCGTATCCCTTGGGTTGGTAGGTTTCGCCGTTGCTGTTGACACCAGCTACCTGTCCCGGTCCCAGAAACACCAGCGTCCCTTCCTGATAGTCGTATGTATGGCGGCCGTACACCAAATCTCCGCATTTGACGTCTTTGAAGAAGATCGTATAAAAGCCAAAATACATCCGGGAACCCTGTCGGGGGGCAGCCTTTGACAGGTCAACGACGCTCACCAGCGGGTGGCGGGTTTCGTTGTTGTTGAAGCTGTTGTAGTCGGCGATAGTCTCAAATCGGCGCAGCGTATCCATACCAGTATCGACGTTGTCTGAATCAAATTTACGGGTTATATGCCACCCTGCGCTAACCTACCATCCAACATCTGTAATCTTGGTAGTGACTCCCGTAATCTGTATACCCGTTAGGCAGAAAGTAAGGAGAGCTTTACAACGTTTGGTCGTTAGCTCATCAGGAATGGCAGGCATAGGCCCTATGCTCAAAGTTTAATTTATAGTATTTATTTTAAAGTACTATATTAATTTTATGGTATTACTTTTCAAGAAACGCTAAAAAATAGAAATTTAGCCTATATGTTCAGAAGCAAGCTACAACAGCTACGAGAATGGAAAGATAAACCTGAGCGTAAGCCGCTCATCCTGAATGGAGCAAGACAGGTGGGAAAATCCTGGCTGATTCGTGAGTTGGGGCGTGACCAGTTTAACGGGCAGATGCTGGAAATCAATTTTGAGCGCAGCCCCGAATTTTGTCGGGTATTTGCCCAAAACCTCGACCCCCGACGTATTCTCCGTGAGTTAATGCTGCTGACCGGTCAAACTCTGGAAGCAGGTAGGCATCTATTGTTTTTCGACGAGATTCAGGCGTGTCCAGCCGCGCTTATGAGTCTGCGGTATTTCTACGAAGAACTGCCGCAATTACACCTGATTGCGGCTGGGTCGTTACTCGATTTTACGTTTCGGAACATTCCCTATCCGGTTGGCCGGGTAGAGTTCGACACGCTTCACCCGCTGACGTTTGCTGAGTTTCTGCTGGCACGGGACAAAGCGATGTTGCTCGACGTGATACGAAGCGACGAACCCGTATCGGCCGTAGTCGAAAACCTGATCTACGACGAATTACAACAGTACTTCATTGTGGGCGGTATGCCTGAATGTGTGAAGCAGTACGTTGACAAAGAGAGTTTTACGTCAGTAATCGCGTTGCAGCAAGACCTACTCTATGCGTTCCGGCAGGATTTTCGAAAATACCAACCGCAGGTTAATACTGACTGTCTGAACGATGTACTACAAAACAGCATTCAACTGATTGGTAGCCAGACGCAGTACAGTAAACTGTCGGACCGGTTCAGCAACCCGACCATTAAACAGGGACATACTGTATTGTGCCTGGCCCGGTTGCTCCATCGAATCAACAATGTGAGCATCGCCGGTTTACCGCTGACTCCTTCGGGTCGCCAGTTTAAAACGTTTTTTCTGGATATTGGCCTGATGATGAGCCTGTCAAGGTTCGACTACACCAATGCTTACGTCAACAAAACGCTGCCTGGAAGCTACGAAGGCCGATTGGCCGAGCAATTTGTGGCTCAACAACTGCTGGCGACCAATCAGGAGGTGTGCTACTGGGCCAGAACTGAACCCGGCACCAATGCTGAAGTTGATTTTGTCACGACACAACAGGGTCGAATTGTTCCAATTGAGGTTAAAGCAGGGGCAAAAGGCGGATTGAAAAGCCTGCATTATTTGCTGGCAACGCATCCGCACATCCCGGAGGCAATGGTGTTTGGCCGGTTTCGGGAGGGAATCGAAAAGCAACTACGGTTTATGCCAATCTACAAAGCCGGTATTGATCCGTTGACGCCAACTCCGTGAAATTTTCTCGTTTGGCATACGTTGGTGAACCGAGTCTGCCAATCTGAAAATAATGGTATTGATCCCCGTAATCTATAATAGGCCGACCTTTGCGCTGTAAATAGCAAACACCTGAACCATGAAAACGATCACCTCCCTTGTCGCCCTGACGATGACCGCCCTAAACAGTCATTCGCTGGAAGCGCAAACCCGGATTGAGCAGCTTACTTAACCGGCCTACCATGTTATGGTAAGCGCGTAGACTATACAAAACAGGACAAGGAACTTGACGGAATGAACTTTTGTAGTTACCTTAGTCTAAAACTTCACTGCCATGGCTCTCGCATTGCCGCTTATTGCCCCCAACCCATCCCTGTTACCTAAGCTCTTGACTGAGCAGGAGATAGTCACCCGCAGTCGACAAGGCGTCCTACGCGCCGAGGCCGACCGCGTGGCCGGTTTGGTCGGCTTAACCGATAAGGAGTTGGCAGTGGCCCTGGGCTTATCGGCTTCTTACCTGCACCGACTGAAAGTGGATCAACGCATCAGTCAGGATGCCTCCGAGCGGCTGCTGCTACTGGAGAACCTGCTTTTGCACGCTTTGGATACCTTCGAGCAACGAAGCAAAACCGTCCTTGACTGGCTACGCTCTCCCTTACGGGAATTGGACTACCAAACCCCCTTGCAGGCCCTGGATACAGTCACGGGCTATACGTTAGTCGACCGGGTGCTGGGCCGCATTGACCACGGCATCTTCGGATAAGCTATGGCTATTGTTTATCGCGTGGTGCGCCAGAAGTATGCCGACCGTCCCCTGGATGTTACCGGTACGTGGCTCAATGGAGGCCGTTGGAATCCACCGGGTGTTGGCATCCTCTATACCGCTGAGCATCCCGCTTTAGCGCTAGTGGAGATCTTGGTACACATGCCCCAAGTACCTTATGATGAGCTACCCGCCTACCGGTTGTTCAGTTTGGAGTTACCCCAGGATAGCCAGCGGGTAGTTGACGCCGTTGACCTACCGCCTTACTGGCAGGAGAATACATACAATCGAAGTCAGCATCTTTTAGGCGATTGGCTTGCTAAGCCGGATGTGTTAGCCTTGGGTGTGCCCTCCTCGGTGATGCCATCGGGCATCAACTACTTACTGCATCCGGCCCATAGTAGCTATAACTCCATACGAATAATTGACGAAAAGCCCCTGGTAATTGACCCCCGCCTGTGGTCGAAGTAGCCAGGGCAACAACAATTCCCTCAACGGCGACGATAAGAAATTGCCTGAAAACCGGCAGTCAGAATTTCGTGAGCTATATGCCGACGCTGCCTTAGAGATTCATTCTATGCTTCGTATGAAGCCCACTATGCCCGTTGGCACAAAATCACCAGGCGCAAAGCTGACGAGTTAAAAATCTACCTTCAACTCATTTCCAGCGAATAGTGTATTGCGTTAAGGTAATACCAAAGGGAAAGATGGTGGAATTATGACCTGAGAATTGATCGTTAAACGCCCACCAGAAGGTAACTGCTTTTTATATCGCTTTTTGATAGCTAAAATCAATTTTTAACAGATAAAGACCCCTAAAAACGGCAAAGATGGCCCGTTTCAGGCTGGCACAGATTTGGACTCATATAGCGTATCAACCATTTAACCAGTCCCCTTTTCGTATGAACGCTACCCTGATTTGCCCCCACTGTGCCGAAACCATCGACTTTGAATCAACGCTCGTTCACCAGATTAAACATCAGCTCACCCACGAGCAGAACCAGAAACTGGCCGACCAGCGCCGGATGCTCGAACAGCGGGCCCAGGAGCTGACCGAGCAGGCGCAGAAACTGAACCAACAGGCGGCCCAACAGGCCCTGACCGTGCAGGCCCAGGTTCAGGCCGGGCTCAACAACCTCCGGCAGGAACTGAAAGCCCAGCTCCAACAGGAACAGGCCACCGAGCTGAGCGCCCTGCAGGAGGAGCTCCAGGAAAAAACGGCCCGTATCCGGAACCTTCAACAGCAGGAAGTCGCCCTACGTCGGGAGCAACGCAATGTGCAGGAGATGCGCGACGCCCTGGAGCTCGAAGTCGAAAAGAAACTACAGGCCGAACGCAAGCAACTCGAAGAAAAAGCCCGGCAGCGTTTTGAGGCCGAAAACCACCTCAAAATCGACGAGCAACAGGCCCTGATTAACTCGCTTACCCTGCAACTGTCGGAGATGAAGCGCCGAATTGAACAGGGCTCGCAGCAGGCGCAGGGCGAGGTACTGGAGGTAGCCATCGAGAAACTACTGGCCGATTCTTTCCCCTTCGATCAGATTGGTAAGCACCATTTCCAGATTGCGGTATCCAACAAGCGATACCAGCAAAATAGATTACACGTCGTACCCAGCCCCTGGAAACAGAACGCTGGATTAGGCCTGGTCTGACACCCCATGTCGGTCATCTATGATGGGTTTGGTACGCGGGCGAATGGTGTTGAAACGAATGAAGTCGCCCACATCGCTACTAACCATTGACTTTTTCTTCTTAGGGCCTATATACTCGGTAGTTTCTTAATTGATAAGCAGGGTTAACCTTAAAAGGCCTATCCTGACAAATCACATTCATTTGTCAGAGTTAAATTTATCCTGACAAATCACATTCGATTGTCAGGATAGGTACTCGTAATCCTTATTTTTATTCTAAGTAGACAATATTATTGGCTTTACTTTACTGAATAACAGAGCATTATCCAAAAAAATGTAACAGAGATTCTGATTTTCAGAATGTAAAAAGTGTCAGGATAGAATGTAAAAAGTGTCGTCATTAGGACGTAAAAACTGTCGTCATTAGCTTATAAATAGCTCCCTATTTCAGCGTCGTAGAGAAAAAAAAGCCTGTAAAGGGTCAAAATTATTGAAAAAGCATATTGAAAACTGAATAATGATTGCCCATATAGATTAAAATCGTTGTTTTTTGGGTGATACTGTGTAATCAGAGCAAATGCAGCAAAACGTGTAAAAAGTGTCGTCATTAGATGTAAAAAGTGTCGTCATTACCTGCTTATTATTCCTCGTACATGGCCAAAAGTCTTGACAAAAAGTAAATTTTAGTATATATAAATATATTTTCGGTTGCTTAAAATCGCAAATTGGAGTCGAGCTTGTGGATAAGTATATAATTCCACCATACTTACCTTTTGGTAATGTCGACAGTTTTTACACTTCAAACAGAGAAAAACGTAAAAGTTGTCCACTATACTTAAGCGTTATTATTAGTCAGTTGCCTGTCATATAACGGGTTATAAAATTAAAATATTTACTTTTTAAGTAGTCTGGTAGAATTAAGTATAGAATGCTATTGAGTAAATCAGATCCTGTATTTGCCACCGAAGTCAGTCATAATACGCTTGACGGCATAAATCAGCAATTCATGACGGATGTTGGGGCCGTATCCAGCCATCGCTCCGGTGCCCCGGTCATACTTTGTCTTACCGTACAGACAGACCGGCCGCAAGCATTCAGCTTTGTTCAAGTAGGGGACCTGTATGCAGAGAAGAGACATACAAGCCCACTTGCTGCCAGCACTCAAAACAGGCCTGGAAGGCTTTCGAACGGTGCATAGATTCATTGTTCAGCACCAACACTGTGGATCGACACAAGCTGCTCACCTACTCATCCACGTAGCGAATCACGAACTGACTATTAATGCTGAGTGGCGTCGTGAAACTCACCAGATTGCCAGCTTGAGTGAGCCAGGCTAGCACATTCAATCGGCGACTCGACTGGCAAGGACGTTCAGGGCGTAGCCGGCTGCCTGCCACCCGAAGGGAACCACAGGAATCAGGCTACAGCCCCATTCATCGACATAAAACAGGTCGATGTACCTCTCAGCCTCCAACATTTATAAATCGACCAGGCCTTCGAGTCTATAAAGGTAGTCAGGTGGTTGAAACAGTCGGGTACGCTGACAGCGCCAGCCATACTTTTGAAAAGCGCTGGAGCGTCTCGTTGAACTCGCGGTTGAGTTCTTAGTGCAAGACTTCTCGGGCGGCTTTCGAGTGCTGGACATGGAAACACACTAGTTGGTCAATTACAAGTTCGTCGGCTGGGTACAGAGTGGACTTGAGACCTTGGCCTGGCTGATTTTATAACGCATACCCTTTTGCCCAAAGCCAGTTCATGAACAGCCGCAGCGTCCGCACGTACAGCTCCCGCGACAACTCCATAACATCCTGGTCCCGCGCAAAACGCTCAATCAGGGCTTTGATTGATGCATCAATCAAAACGGGTATATTCCCGGAGGGTACTGCGAGACTTGTTTTCATCATTGTCATATCCAAAATTGCCGCTCCGACTGATAGTTATCGGCTTAAAATAAGCAGTTTAACGCCCATGGAGGTTTGACAATTGACTACGAAATAAAACTCAGAAGCTAATATAGACATTGTTATGTTAACTAATGATATTCGCCAATTAATCGCCTATGGGATTTGACGCATCAGGTAGTTACCCCAATTAATTCATCGAAGCTGCGCAAAAGGAACACCATTGACATACCGACGTTCAGAAAGATGAGAATGAAGCTTTCGCCCCTTTGATCACCTTAGCCTGGCGTAACCATTAGTTTCATATTGTTTGCATCTTTGCAATTCAGTTCCACGCTTTCCTTACACTCACTGACCTACTACATGGCTACATCTGTACGCAAGTTTACTACGAATGGAAGGATGCTTAATGAGGTACTGACGAAGTATAAAAACACATTCAGTGCTTTCTGTGAGCTCATAAATAACTCAATTCAAGCGAATAGTAAAAATATTTATATCAGCATTGGTCGACCTGCTAATGATGAAATGCATTATGCCCCGATTAAATACCTAGAAATCAAAGACGATGGAGTAGGTGTGCCCGTATCTGAATTTGATACCAAAATTTGCGAAGTAGCTAATCAGTCAAAATCGGGTGGACAAGGTGTAGGTCGCTTCGGTGCTTTGCAGATTGGCGAGAGAATGGCTATTGAAACTGTTGGCTTCGATTCGAAACTTCAAAGACACACCAAAGTTTTAATGGTTTTAAATACTTCAGACCTCGCTGATAACCAATTAGATAAAATTCCTATAGTTTCTGAAGAAGAGGTGCTGACTCAAGCTGAAGCAACCTATTATAAAGTCCGAATTGATGATGTTCACCACGGTCGTCATGGTAAAACCGAACGAAAACGTATGCTCAGTAGCGATTTTTTTCAACCAGCTATTCGCTACGCTTTGTTTGAGCGGTATCCGTCCCTCATTTTTAATAATAACGTAAATTTTTACGTAAATGATGAAAAACTCAATAGAGAAGAGTTCGTCAAAGGCACCCCATTCATTAAAAAAACACAATATCAAGACGCAAAGGGGGAAGTTTTTCCCGTACAAGTGACTTTTTACGAGGTAAACTCAGATATCAATAGAATACAGATTTATCTACAGCATGATAATGCAGGAATTCAGTCAGTCTCTCATGAATTTGTGTATAACTCTAATTCTTACACGATTGACATGGGTACATGGTTCATTTACGTGGAATCACCCTTCCTAAATCGTGTGGATTTATTCCGAAATATTGAATACAATGACTTATTAGATAAACAGTTTACCAACTTTAAAAACAAAGTGAAGGAGGTAGTCGATGACTTCTTTCGCGAGCGGAATAAACGATTTGAGCAGTTCAAAAAGGACTTTAAAAAGGATACTGAAAACCCTTTAAAAGATAATCCCGCCTTAAACGAACTGCATGAAACTGTGCTCAATCAGATTGCCTTTGCAGCAGAAACCGAATTTAAATTACTTGAAAGTAACAACAAGATTCGTGGTTTACTTTATGAATTAATGGATCGAGCGATCAGGTCTGGGCAGATACAAGATATCTTTGAAAAGATTCTGAAGCTCGACAACCAAACAGTTGACAGGTTTCATTCTCTCCTGCAAAAAACTGATCTTGAGACTGTTATTCAATTTTCAAATAATGTCGCCACAAAAAATCAGTTTCTCAAATTTCTGCATAATATAGTTTTTGGAGCTGTAGGTAATGTCCTACGTGAACGAAGCCAACTTCATAAGATAGTCGAACAACACCTATGGCTTTTCGGAGAGAACTACGCAGAAACTCCTGTGCTGTGGTCTGATAAACAGATTGGTGGTATCTTAAATGAGATTCGAGATAAGCATCTTGCTTATGAACCTTCCGAGGAAGCTGGCAACATAATTGACGGTATTGATGAACACTCAGGGCTTAACGACATTACCGATCTTTTCTTTTATAACGAGAAGATCCTTGATAATGGCAAGCATGAGTATATGGTCGTTGAGCTGAAAGCTCCAAAATGCAAACTGAGTCAGAAGGAACTTAATCAGATTGACAAGTATGCCTTCACTATCGAAGACTATTCAGCTTTGCCCAGCGAAAACGTAGTTTACAAGCTCATTTTAGTATCAACGGACGTAACCAAATTTGCAAAATCGAAATTGGCTTCTGCCCGTGCTGCTCACCCAAATCAGCCATTTCTTTACGATTTGAAAGTCAATAGCGGCAAACACATTGAGGTGTACGTGATGACATGGAGTGAAATAATTGAAACTAATAAACGTAGGCTCAACTACCTCGCCAATGGTTTGAAAACGTTAGATGAGGATGTCAAGGAAAAGTTTGAAAGGGAATACCCTCAAATACTTAACGAAAGAGTGTCGTCTACCCTACGAAAAACAAAAACTTCATTCTGAACTCAGAATGAAGTTTTTATAAAAATCACTCACCCTCCCCCTCAAAATCCAACCGCATTTGTTTCGATGACTCTTTGATAAGGGTGTAGCGTTGGTCGTTCTCAAAAAAAGGGTCGGCGGCTGTGGAGTGGACTTTTATAGTCACTTCAATCTCGATGTTGTGGTTGCGGAACGGGTTGATAAAGCTGTTGAAGGCCTGCGTCCAGTTTTGCTTGTCGAGCTTGCCGCTGACCTTCAACGAGCGGTATTGCGTGGCCACCGACGTTCCGGGTTGTGACGGCGCTGAGCCGCCGGCCGTCTCACCCGAACCGGGTTGTGAGGGGGATGTTGGATGGCTACCCGGTTCGTTGGCCGTTGGGGGGGCAGCGGGAGCGGGCGCCTGGTATGTGCTTTTGTCCACCAGCCAATACGAATCGGACTTGACATCGAAGAACGGAACCGACTCTTTGTAGTACACCCTATCCCAAGTGCTGCCATCACCCGAAGCAATGGCGAGGTTACCGTCCTGACAGAACCGCAGCAAGCCCGTTTGCACCACGTCGAGTCGGGTAATCATCACCTTGTCGTCGTACCGGAGCAGGGCTTCGTAAACGTCTTTAGCTTTCACGGGCCTACCTACGACCGGCATCAGGTTGTAGTTCTGGAGCACCAGTGGGCCAATACTGTCGAGCACCCAGCTTTCATCTTTCAGACGCTGCATTAGGCTGCTGTTAATCTGCGTGTCTAAGCTGTCTTTTGTGCCATCCACCAGCAAGGCTTTGATACCTTCTTTGGCTGTATGCTTCAGGGCGATGCTGTAAGCTTCCGCCAGAGCTATTTCGGTGCGTTTCGAGGCTTCGTCTATCTTTTCCTTTAACTCACGCCCTTGAGGGGCTTCCAGTTGACTGCCGTACTCATCTTTGATTCGATTACAGGCCAGATACTCGCAGGCCAGTCCACGCAGCTTACCGAGCAGGGCTTCCGAACAGGCCAAAAACAACAGGGTGTTGCGGTAGGTGCGGTCCTGCGAACCGCGTTTGGTGGCCAGCCGCTCCACCACTGCCCTGACGCTGCCGCCGATGGGGCCACCCGTTACGGCTCCTGCCCCAACCGCAAATTGCGGCCCCAGCACCACCAGCGTCAGGGCAGTTTGCTCGGGTACGTTGTCGGGGTCGGGGTTGACCAGTAAGTTGAAGCCACTTACGCCCTGGGCCTTGCTCTTCAACCGGCGAATGATATCAGCCTGGGCATCGTCCTCGTTGATTTGGTGTTTGGCTTGGTTGATTAGGATGTTGATGTTCGGCTTGGTGTTGAACCAGTACCGGCGCGGGTTGGTCGTGTAGTAGAGGTAGTGCGCGTTTTCTTCCAGCGTGTCGAGGGCCGTGTTGATGGTGTTATGGTTGAACCCGTCTGGCTTCAGAAACGCCAGCTTCAGTTCTTCGACGCTCAGGCCCTTGTTGGCCCCCTCCGCCCCGAACGTACCCATCAGAATTGTAGCCGTCAGACCCTGGGTGAGCCGCTGGGCGCGATAGTCAGCGTTGTCCTCGTCAATCTTGAAGGCGTTGGATGCCGAACCCGACACGTCGGCGTCCATGACGGCGTCGAACCCGTTACCAAACAGTTCTTTCAACTTGCTACGAACGGCCTCTACGTTGGCGAAGTTAACGTCGGAGGGGTGGATCAGTAGGTTGGTACCCGTCAGGCTGCCCTGCCGACTGTAGAGGTCTGACACTATAGACGCCAGCAACCGCAGAACCCCCCGCGTACGCTGGAAGTTGTGATTACTGGCCCATCGTAGCCGAAAGAGGTCGATCAGTTCGGGATGAAACGGGTACGATTTCAGCAGCCGTTGCTTGTATTCCGAACGCGTCGCCTGAACCGGTATGGCCGTACCTAGGTCCCGATAGAGATCGGCATAGGCATCCACCACCGCTTTAATGATCCGTTCGTCGCCAAGGTCATCGAACAGCCGACGGCGGATTACCTCAAAGATTTCTTCCTTATCGACCGGTTCGGTGTCTTTACCAACCCGAGCCACACGCTGTTGCAGGGCGTAGAGCACGTTGGCCGCCTTGTCGGAGTCGCCCATTTCGGTGCGGCTGGCTGGTAGGGTCACCACCAGCACTGTTTGCTCGCTCGCGCCCACGGCTTCAGTCAGCTCCTGCATGAAGCTAATAGTCTGGTCGGCTAAGGTGGAGCCGCCCACCACCTGGCTCGACGCTTTCAGGCAATAGTCGGCCAGTTCGTCAATCAGGATTAGCGCGGGTTTGGTCTGAGCCAGTATTTTGCGGAACAGGCCGGCCGGGGCTGTGCGCTGCTCGTCGTTCTGACGGACGATTTCGTAAGCATCCAGGCCTCCCAACTGGTAGGCCAGTTCACCCCAGATAGTACGGATCTTTTGGCCCTCTTCCGTGGTACGACCCTGGGCGGCATCAAGTGTCTGATTGGTGAATACCGCCACGTTGGCCATTCTAAAGTTGGGCAAGACCTCCAGCGTGTTGGTGGGCAGGAAGTCGTTGATCTGAAAGCCCTGCGTGGCGATGTGGTTGAGGGTAATCAGCGCGTGGGTTTTGCCGCCCCCGAAACCGGTTTGCAGTGACAATACCCGATTGTCGGCATCACCATCACCGTTCAGACCCGCCACGACACGCCGGGCAATCGCCCGCAGACCGGCCGTGAAATGCGTCTTGCGGAAAAACACGGCCGGGTCCAGGTACACGTCGGGACCGGTATTGTTGCGCACGTCGGACAGGTTAGCCGCAAAAACCGACTCATCGAGTCGACCGCGTCGGATATCGTCGTGCGGACGAACGACCGTAAACCAGGGCAGGGGTTTAGCTACGGCCCTAGCCGATGCCGGTTGCTGGGTTGAGGGGCCCTCGATGGGCGCAGGCAGGGGTATGGCGGCTTCTTTAAGGGCCTTCACCTGATCGGCAGCTTCGGTCATGCCAAAGTCGCGCATGAGCAGCACGAGCTTACTCATGACCATATCGCCCTCCACGGGGTCCAAGTCCCCGGCATGGCTCAGCACGTTTCTGACCTCGGTGATCTCCGAGAACGTAGCGGGCAGGTTGTTGGCCTTTTTGCCCAACTCGGGAAACAGATCTTTGTTTTTCAGGGCAAACCCGCGCAGTTGCCCCCAGTCGATGAGTTGATCGGGGCGTTTACCGTCGCGCCGGTTGTTGTCCCACAAGGTCTTCTGTTCGGGACCGAGACCCTCACGAAACAGATCGGGCCAGTGGTCGCCTACTTTCTGATGCATCTTAGCGACCAAAAGTGGCCGCAGGGCCATAATGCCCAAGTCTAGAGCTTTGCGGAGTTGTTCGCGTTGGGTAGTGGATGGTATCATAACGTAATGATTGGATCTATTCGTCGCCTTCGTCGTTGGCAGATGGTTCGTTCAATAGGTTGGTTAGCGTGTCGGGGTCAGGCAGCACGTCGCGGTAGGCACCGGGCAGTTCTTCCGACAGCCGGTACGTCGCTACGCCCATCGGCGTGGTAACGCCCTTGAAAGCAAAGCCCACCTTGGTTTTGCTTTTAGACTTGCAGAGAATAATACCGATAGAGGGGTTTTCATCGGGCATTTTCTCGTTTTCGTCCAGCGCGTTGAGGTAGAAATTCATCTTACCGGCATACTCCGGCTTGAACTCACCTTTTTTGAGGTCGATGGCCACCAGGCATTTCAGCACTCGGTTGTAGAACAGCAGATCGACAAAGTATTCATCGCCATCGACCAGCGTTCGGTACTGGCTGCCGACAAACGAGAACCCTTTGCCCAATCCCAGCAGAAAACGCTGAATGTTCTGCACGATGTGCCGCTCCAATACGCGCTCGTCGTTGGGGTCAACGTTCACGAAATCGAGTAGATATTCGTCGCGGAACGTCAGCAGGGCCGTTGCTTTGAGGGTTTCGGGCAGGTACGTGGCAAACGTATTGGGCATCTGCCCGCGTGTCTGGTAAAATTTGCCGTCGATAGCAAACTCCAGCGTATCGACCGTCCACTGGTTCCGAACGGTCTCCTCCATGTAGAAGTACCGCTCGGTGAGGTCCTTGCAGCGATTGAGCAGCAGAATGTGGTGGGTGAAGCCAACGTTGAAAAACAGGTCCTCTGCTTTCACCAATTGATCTAAATCGGTGTAGGCTTCGGCGAACTGCCGCATATTTTTGAGGTTTCGTACCGAGAAGCCTCGCAGACCCGGAAACGCTCGTTGCAAATCGGTAGAGATGTTCTGCAATACCTTAGCCCCCCAGTTTTGGGCCTCTACACGCTGGGAAAGGGCATTTCCGACCCGCCAGTATAACCACAACAATTCCCGGTTGACAGCTTTGGCCGCCCGGTAACGGTGGGTCAGAATATTTTGCTTTAGCTCGGCAATGAACTGATTATAAACGCTCAGATCATCGGGCAGTTTGTTGTCTTGCATATGTTTGTCAATTCAGCAGCGGGCTTTTTCTAATTGGGCAGTTGACAACTGCCCAATTAGCCAGTTCGTAACGAGAACGCACGCCCGGTGCCAATTATCAGAACCCAATTTCGGCCTGCACACCTACCGAGGTAGCTTTGTGCCGGGCTTCGCGGAGCAGGCTGTCTTTGTTGCTGAGCAGACCCGACGCCTGTTTGTGGTCGTCGGTGCCTTTCAGCAGTTCTTCCAGGACGGTCAACACGCGCCAGGCGGCATCGTCGGCCGATGCGATGTGACTTTGCAGGTACGTGACCAGCGCAGCGCGGTCGCCTTTAGCGTAGAGGTGCATGGCCCGATGCGCCCGATCGATGACGGGTTGCTCCCCGTCATCGCGTAACCCCAGCCGGGCGTCGGCCGCGACGCGCTGCTGATACGTGGCCAGCGTTTGCTTGTTGCCCGCTCCAATGAGCAGGTGATTGCTAATTAGCTCGCGGGTATCGACCTGCAAGCCGACTTTGGTTAGTTTATTGACCTCGTCGAAGTCCGACTCGGTGAAGCCGTAGAGTTGCAACCAGGCCAAATAGAAGCGCGTCAGGTCGTCAGCCTCGAAGCCACGTACGAGGCTGTTAAATGCACTTTCGCGGGCCAAAGTGAGCAGTTCGGCCACGGTGATGCCTTCCCCAGATAGCTTCTGAACGCCCTCATAGTGTCCGAATACACTCACGGCCTGCCCAAAGCAAGCGGTAAGGAGGTCGGATCCCCGAAAGCCGAGCTGGTATAGCAGTTCGACCTCCTCGGCCACTTTACTGCTAATCTCCCGACGAACGGTATTGTACTCGCCCACGTCAGTACGCTCCACCGGTCGGCACGACACCGTTACCGATGAGGCCAAATACGAAAGACCCGACTTTAAAGCCGACGTTTGCTCGCTATCAATGGCCCAGCTACCGGTAATGTTCATTTGGGAGCCAAGAATGGAGTTGCAGAGTGTTGTCCAAGCCTCGGTGCTTTGGTGGGCAAACATAATGCTGACTACACCCCGTGTTTGCTGCTCAATGGCCGAGAAGATTTGCCGTAACTTCTGTTCAAAGTGGTGTTTTGCCTGGGCTACGCTGCCGCTATGATGGTGCTTTAGTGCGGTACACTCTTCTGTTTTTGGAGTCTGTGGGAAGGCGAAATTGAACGGGAATACATCCCCTAATGTCCGTTTAAGCCAAACGTAGAAGAAGTCGGACAGGTCGGCGTAGGCAATAGCGTCATAATAAGGTGGGTCCGTAATAACCGCATCTAAGTATTTAGCCGGGAATTGACTTACATCGCCACTGGATGCATTGCGACATTCTACCGCGATGAAATTTACTGCTTCATCCTCAATGAACCGTGTCAGCCATTCAAGCTGGTTTAAGGCGCTACCTGTACTCTCACAAAATGGTATCGATTCTGGATAGTCAAACACCATTGGGATTGCCTGACGTCCCATTGGACGCTCTAACTTCTCACCTTTAGTATGCCACACTCCGAACGTAGTGTTAGCAATGGCAATTCGATTTACCCAAATAGCAAGGTATGTCTGCAAAGAGGTAACATACTCACTGTCAAACGTATTGAGGAGTGAGACTTTCAAATCATTCAGCTTGGAAACCACTGACAGCAGCGTGGTCAGTTGCCGGTTGGAGAACATTTGACCGTACTCGGTAAAGCCCCAAGGGCACAAGTCAAACTGCTTCGTATTGCCAACCGCCATCTGCTCCGTTGGTCGGTCGCCCAACTGCGGTTCAGGTACGTTGCTGAGCACGTTCAGTTCGGCTTCTGTAGGCTTGCGGTAATACTTCTCCGTTACCTCGGTAAATACTTCAGCTCCGCCCAGCATACGGCTTTTCTTCACCGTCCGCTCGTCAACAACGGCTAATAGCCGCTCTTTTGAATCACCTGCATTGAACTGTCGTTTCAACTCGGCGTTATCCGTCGCGTTTCCACAAACGGGACAGCGCAGATTCTTCCGGCTCTGTACGAACCCTTCATCCCGGGAGGTGCCCTCTTTGACTACAAAATCAATGTAGCCATCTTCTATGTCCGGCTTTAGGTGAACCTTCTTCTCTGGCTTATCACAGAGGTAAAAGCCTTTCAGCAACGGCACCTCGGCCCGGCAGCTTGGGTTAGCACAGGTAGCGGTTCTGGCCCAATAGTAGGCAATGGGCCGTTTGCCCTCCCTGTTCTTCGGGTACAAGTGGCCTACTTCGGCTTCAGTCATGGCCAGCAGCTTGCGGGCGTAGTAGTCCACGTCGAAGCTAAGCCGGTTCGTGACTGTCACGTGGGTGCAGGTGTCGGCGAACAACTGCGCTTTCCGGCTTTGCAACTCGGCCCACGAGCCAACGGTCAGCGTGGTGTCGGTCGTGATGGCATCGCCTGCTTTAATGCCCGATTTGTCGGTCGGATAAAGCCGCAAAAACTCAGCTTTCGAGTAGGTAATGGGCTTACCAAAGCGCTGCGGAAACTCCAGAGACCCCCGCTGAATGACGTGGGCTACGGGGTTGATGTCATTACCAAAAGTGCGGCACCCCAGCCGGGCCGCTTCGAGCGGGATGGCCCCACCACCCGCAAACGGATCAAAAACGCGTGGCATCCGGTCCAGAAACGCATCGATGGCTGTTTGCAGCGCGGCCTGCTTTTGAGCCACCTCTTCGCCCGGAACGTGCCGGTCGGGTGTTTGGTAGAGGGCTTTTTCGGCCCCGCGCACGTCATCCAGCAGCCGGTCAAACTCATCCGAGAGCCTAGCAAAGTCCGAATTCGTTCCATGTTGGGCGTTATGGGCCACGAAGATGAGTTTGCGGGCTTTGTTGAGCAGGGTTGGGTTTCGGCGTGTTTCCCATTTCACCAGTGAGTAGTCGGACAACAATTTACCTGCTGCCGGATCGGGTTTGCCCAACATGGCATTCTCGGTGTAGGCATCCGAGTATTTACCGATGAACATCAGCAGCCGGTTGCGCAGCGTGTCGGCCATCGGGTCGTGGGCCGACGTGTACGGAATATCGTCGTAGGGTTTGTATGGGTCACGCCCGTCGTCTTGCCTCCCGAGCAGTTGCCGGACAGCCTCTTGGAAAACAGGCGGGCAAGCCGGATCATCAGGGTCAGGCACGAGTGAGGCAAACACTACAGCCCGGCAAACCGGCAGCGGCCGCCGTGCCCACCAGAGGTGCAGCGTACTGATATGGCCGTGCCGAATGGATTTATCGCGCACCGATTCGGCAGATACCTCCCGAATCGGCATTACTACTTCAATGAGTTTTTTGGCAATCATGGATGGTGTTTTGGGTTGGATAGAAGCCCATAGAGCTTCGGTCAACGACGGGATGTACGCCGGTTTTGATACCCGCTAAATGGTGCAAGATACTAAAAAATAACGCCTTACTTGAGGGTAATTCGTTGACAAAAATGGTTATCTTTAACCATGATAGGGTTAGCGCGTTCGTAGTCAGTGGTTGACCCGCGTATGAAAACCTCCACCTCTTTATACCCCGAAGCGACCAAAACCTACCACGTGTTCGGTAACTTGCTCAGCCGGGCCGAAATGGCTCAGCACACCCCGATAGCAAACTTGCGGAAGACAGGCAACGCCACGCTCCTGCTGACGGCAGGTACGTTGACGAGGAAATCCAGGTTGATTGTTTTCTAAGAAGGATTACAGTAAAATTTTTGAGAGTAAGAACTAAGTAAATTATGCAGTACAAAATTTTCTTCTCGTGGCAGTCAGATACTGATCCCAAATTCAATAAGTACCTGATCCAAGAGGCTATAAAAGAAGCGATCAAGCAGATCAATCATAACTCAAAAGAAAATTTTTTGGTTATCGAAGCTGACCGAGCTGATAACCCTAACCAAGCCGGATCTTCCAATATTGTCCGCTCGATTGAGAATAAAATCGCTGATTGCCAAATATTTATAGCAGACCTCACATTTGTTAGTCAGTACGATACGTATGAAACAGAGCAGGTTAATTCGCGTAGGAAGGCGGGCATCAATAACAACGTCGCTATTGAGTTAGGACAAGCCAAAGCGCTCTTGAGCCAAGGGCAAAGAGTCCCCGACCAGCGTATCATCAAAGTAATGAATGAGGCTTACGGAAGGCCCAGCCAAGATCTGCCCTTTCCATTCGATATAGCGCAGGATCGCAATCCTATTTTATTTGAAGCGGGGCCTCATAGTGATCTCAACAGCATAAAGCAAGAATTAGCAAAGAGCCTGAAAAGTGCCATAAGAAACATACTGGCACAGCATGAGACGCTGCGTAAGGAGCGATTTTATCCGCTACAAACATTTTCGGATTGGACGTCCTACGTCCAGCCATTCGTACCGTTTGTTGAGACGGCTACTTACTCCGAACTACTTCAATTAATACAAACGGCCTTGGGGCCTGGACAGATCATTCGGTTATCAGGTAGGTCAGGGGGCGGGAAGTCACGGATGGTGTTTGAAGCAATAAGAGCAGCTTCAGCGAACCAACAAACAATGCCAGTGAATCAGGCTGTATTGTATTATGATAGTCGGGCAGAAAATGTACCCCATATTATTGATCGCGTAGACTATCTGACAGCAACTAAAGAACGGTTTGTTTTCGTAATCGACAACGTACCCATAAACATTCACCGAAACCTCGTCAGATTAATTACTCGAACAGGTTGCCAATCATCGCTCATCAGCATTTCTCTAACCATAGATGAAAAGAACATCATAGATGAACATGTGAGGCAACTTTCGCTGACAGATAGTGAGAATTGGGAGGTTTGTCAGGAGATATTGAGCCACCGTTTTCCTTTTGCCCACGCTTTGGATATACGGCGAACTGTTGAGCAGATAGATGCTTTACCGGCGATGGCTGTCGTATTGGCACGAGGTCAGGAACTCAAAGCACATACAGTAACGAGCCTTGCCAACAGTAATTTGGTTGAGCGATTGTTTGAATCGTTGAAGATGACAGAGGAACAACAGGCCATTTTGCAATCGCTCTCCCTATTCTCCGAAATCGGTTTTGAACGCGAACGAGCCGATGAGGCCAAATGGCTTGTTAATTGCGAGTTGTTATGCACATTGGAAGGCTCAGAAATGCTGCGTTGGAAGAAGTTTGCTAACACTGTTGACGTTTTCAAGAAACAAGGTATAGTTAGAGTCATAGGCCGGAATATATCAATCTTTCCACAACCACTTGCTATACGGCTGGCTTCTGATTGGTGGGAGACGGCTCGAAAGGAGGATATGGTAGGGGTTTTAAATGCTCTGGCAGAACGCCCCAAACTACGTTCTAACCTGCTCCAACGTCTCAAGTTTCTAGGAAACAATAGCACGCTTCAGCAGGTAATAAGCCAATTATGTGGTGATGGCGGCTTCTTTTCGGTTGAAAACGTGCTACATCCTGATGGTGCATTGCTCATTAGGTTTTTTGCCGTCATTAGTCCTAGGTCGGTAGCAGAGTGTATGAGTCGCTTACTGCTGAACGTGCCTGATGAACAGTTGGAAAATGCGGACGCTGCGCGATGGGATTTGACATATACCCTGCGGCATCTCTGTCACTTTCGCTCGTCTTTCGTAGATTCAACTCGACTTTTGTTTAGGTTGGCATCTACTGAGCCAACTAATTGCTCAAGTAGCCTAAAAGATACGTTATTGCAATTATTTTTCACATATTTGTCGGGTACAGAAACATCCTTTTCAGAACGCTTATCCGTCCTGCAATGGGCTTTCGACCAGTCTAAACCTGCTCTCACCAAACTTGCAGTAAATGCCTGTCGTGCGGCGTTGGCTACCGAGGGAATTACCAGACAAATCGATACTGATGAAGAGTTGAGTATTTGGCAGGAGTTTAAGCCAACTCGCTCAGAAGTTCAGACTTACTGGCAGGCAGTCATTGCCCTGCTCGAACAAGTCGCCGTTTCAGGAGCTAGTAGTAGTGCCGAGGCCGTTAGTATCCTGATCCATTCTTTGAGAGGGTTATCTTCAAAAGGAGAAGCTGGGCTATTGATCCCCGCCCTTAATCGGCTGACTGAAACCTACGGTAAAGAGGAACTACGGTCAAGTACCAAATGGGCATTGGATAGGGGGTATTTAAACCCAGAGGAGAGAGAAGTTTTAGTTCAGATGGTGGCGAAAACGGAGCCGGTCAGCTTACAAGATAAACTGCGCGTTTATCTGTATAGTTATGTAGACCCGTCTGACCGCCGTAGTTTGGGTGACGATGGTCTGCGGGAGCGATCAATAAAACTGATACCTGATCTTATTCAGCGTCGAGAGCTTTGGGAGGAAACTGCCAGACATCTGCTGACGGCGCAACACCCATACTTCGTTTCGATGTTTACGGAAGCTTTGGCTGCGCAACTAACTGAGCAAGAGCGATGGGAATTCAGCACGTATTGGTTAAACTATCTGCGTAGTTCATCAGAAGAAAAAGTTTGGGTGCAGCCTATTTGCAACTTTATCAATAGTGCGGGTGAAGAGTTTACTACGACCTTTCTAGATACCCTTTTAGAAGATGAACGCTTGCTGAATGTGGCATTCGAGTTAGTCCCAATCGCAACCACGCAACCACGGTATCTCAATGCACTCCTATCAATTATTCAGGCGGGTCAAAGGTCGGTTGAAGGGCTGGGTACGTTAATGTATAGCAGGTTGCTGTGCAAAAATGACACTGCAACCGTCGTAAATTTTCTCAAAAAGGTCGCTAAACTTGGCTCAGAAGGGCTTTGGATGGCCTTGGCTCTGAGCCAGAATTATATTCTAGATGCAAACGACGATGACGTTAAGCGACAGAACCGACGGGCTAAACTCGATGACTGTATCCAACAGTGGGTGTTTGATCAGACCTTGTTGGAAACGATTGGAAACAGCGATCAGGTACACATCTGGATGAGTGAACTGGCACGGGTAGCAGATGGGGATGAATCTGCCGAAACAGCCCTTACCTGTTTGAGCCAATTTGTGCGTTACCTACGGCATCAGGAAGACAGCTACAATAGCGACATTGGGTATGATGGATATCGCTTGCTAAGTGTATTGTTTCAAAAGCACTTTTCGGAAGTCTGGCCTGTGTTCGGTGAGCTATTAGCAGATGATACTCAATTTTATAGAGTTAAAAGGCTGTTAGGCTCACAAACGCATATATACGGTGGAGTAGAAGGGCCGCTCTTTGAAGCTGGCAATCTGGATATCCTATTGGAGTGGTGTAAGACCCAGCAGACTGAAACAGTAAGGCGTTTCGTCGGTATGTTACCAATCACAGACAAAACTTACGCCCCAGCGACAGAATGGCATCCATTCACGTATCAGATGATAAACTCATATGGAGCAAAAGAATGGTTTCAAATAGAAATTGATAGACTTCTGTCCGCATACAGTATTATTGGTTCGGCAGAGCCGTATTTACAATCGAGGTTGGAACTCTATGAGAAATTAGGGCAGCATACATCGGTCGGGGTAAGTAGTTGGGCAAAGAAACAAGCTGTATATTACAGAGGTAGGATTCAGTCAGAAAAAGACTGGGCAGATGAGGGTTTCCCGTTTGAATGATCATCATTGTCGGGCTTTCTGCATTGCTCTATTATCGACTTAAAAATGAAAGTGCCGCCCGTCGCAGAGTTCGACTTCGAGGACTTTGAGGTCGGCTAGGCGGCGTAGATGGCCTTCAGTTTGGTGTTGGCTTTGAAGCTAGATGTAAGATGGTCCAAGTTTGCCGGACAGTCTAAGTTAACGTGAGCTGTAGATAGAAAATCAGTTAACCTGCTGATTATAAGAGCACCCCCGCCCTTTTTCGCAATAGTAACCGACTAACTACGATTGCAAATTTCTCCATTCAGCCTCCGGCAGCAGGTATTGTACCCCCTTTGATAGTTTGTCAAAACGTAGTGTCTGAGCGGGATTCCGAAAACAATGCAGTTGCGGGGCGTCCGATGCACAATGCGTGACGATGTACAGCCAGGCCTGATCGCCCAACTGTTCCAGTCGGTTCTTTTCGTTCTCCGAAAGCATCACCGGCCCGCTATGCGCCCGACCTTTCACCTCAATGTAGCGTTTGAACGACTGGGCATCAACCGATTGGATGTCATACCCCCGGTTTTGGGCCGATACGTCCGTTGGTGTACGTCCATTGGCCTGCTCGTATTCCATCGCCACGTGCATGGCAGTTGCCTCAACGGTATCGTCGCGCTTCATCCCAAAATGCCGCTCATACTCAACCTGAGACAGGGGTACTACGTAGGCGCAACCCAGTACGTCGGGCGGGCGGGGCGATAGCTGCTGTTGCTGATCGAGCCGAGCCAGCCGCTGCTGTTGCTTCACGCGCACTTCCTGCACCTGCTGCTCCTTCCGATTGATTTTCTCCTGAATACGAGCCTCATCGGCTTTCGGATGGAAGAGTTTATCCTGAAGCGTATTGATCTCCTGCTGTAAATCCATCAGCAGGTTGTCGAACGCCTGCTCCAGGTACGCCCGGCGTCCGGCGGCATCATCGGCTACGCGGGCTTCGGTCTGCTGCCATTGCGGTTCGGTGACGTGCGTCCAGGTCCAATCCTCCACAGCAGTCAGGTCTACGGCAGTCGGCGGCTGGGGCGTTTGCGCGAACGTCAGGGGAGGATGGAGATCGAGTAGTTTAGCAGGCGACGTAATCGAAAAGTCGTTTCCCTGCTGTACAATGAGCACCAGCCGCTCGTCGGCCACAGATCCTTCATCGCCGTGACTTGCCGAACGCGGCCCGGATCGGTTGTCAACGACCTGCGATTTAACAAAGAACACCAGTTGCTCGTCTGTATCGTCGGGCGAGATGAGCACCGTTCCTTTCAGCATATCCTCCCGGAATTGCTGCCGTACCACTTGCACCAGCGCGTCGAAGACAGCATTGCCCGGGTTGATGTAATGCACCCGACCGGGATTTGCTGCTCCCATTGCTGGTAATTGTTGCTGGTAAGCCAGGAAGACCCCTTTGTCGAAACAAACCGATAGCTGCACCACGTCAGCCGACAGGTTATAGCTGTTCTTCAACACCTGCACCACCGATGTGGGCAGATGGGTCAGCTTGAAAATCTGCGGAGCAATCTCCTGCACTGTCCCCCCCAGCCGGGCAAAGGCCTTCTCAAAGAACAGCTTGATGTAAATAGGCTGAAGCCGCTGCTCGTCGGAGTGTTCTTTTAATCGCCGGGCGTCAGCGTAGGACACGGTACTGTGGGCCAACCGGTCTTTCTGTTCCTGAATGGCCGTAGCTACGGCCTGTTGCAAGCTCGTGTCTGACTGCGCCAGCCAGGTATCAAAGGCCGTAGCTTGCCCATGCAGCACAGAGTTAGTGATGGCATCGAGGGGTACGTCGGCCAGTACGTCCTGGATCACATCGTACACCCTGTCGTCGCCCATCTGTTCCCTAATAATGTCGAGTTTGGACAACAACCGTTGCAGCACGGCCCCTTCGCGTGTATTCTGGGCCACCAGATTACACACCAACACATCACGCTGCTGTCCATAGCGATGAATCCGGCCCATGCGCTGTTCCAGCCGGTTGGGGTTCCAAGGAATGTCCCAGTTGATAAGCAGCCGACAAAATTGCAGGTTGATGCCTTCACCGGCCGCGTCGGTTGCGATTAGAATCTGGGTATCGGCGCCAGCAAAGGCGTACTGCGCGGCCCGGCGTTCGTCCACCGACTTGCCTCCGTGAATAGTGGCCACACCGTAGCCCGCATTACGCAATTTCTGCTCTAAGTAGTCGAGCGTGTCCTTGTGCTCGGTGAACAAAACCAGCTTTTCTTCTTTATCGAAGACTTTTTCCCGTTTGAGCAGTGTGTTTAGCTCCTCGTATTTCCGCTCTTCCTGCCCGGCCTGCACCAGTTCGTCGGCCAAATCCACCAGCTTCTTCACCTCTAGCATTTCTTCTTTTACTTCCTGGTAGCTGGCGGCCGTCGTAAACAGGCGAAACTTGCGCGGATCGGCCAGGATGTTGTCGAGCGTCTGCCGTTCTTCGTCGGTCAGCTCGTCGAGGTCATCGGGGCTGTCCACTTCCATCAGGTCTGCCTTGAGGCGCTGGTTCAAGAGCCCCGGGTTGTGTTGCAACTCATCAAGCAGTCCTTTCAAGGCCCGGTAACGGCCGTGGAGGGTCTTCTGAATAGCAAACAGGGAGGAAGCCAGCCGACGCTGCATGACGGTGAGGGCCAGCGTCACGTGTATGTTCTTAGCCTCTTTGGCTTCTTCCTTCTTCTCGGACAGGTATTTGGTTACCCGGTCGTAGAGGTTCTTTTCGGCGGGCGACAATTCATAACCGACGGTTTTGGTATAGCGCTGCTTAAAGAGTGGGTTTCCCTGCCAGTCGCGCATATCTTCCTTGAGCCTTCGGATAAAGAATTTGTTCAGCCCACCGGCCTCAAACTGCCCAATGCGCTCAGTAACCAGCGTATCCGACGAAAAGATATCCTCATCAAGGAGTTGCAGCAGGTTCTTGAACGTGTCTTTTCGGCCCCGGTGGGGCGTAGCAGTCAGCAATAGCAGGTGGTCACAGCGACTGGCCAGCATCTCAACGGCCTTGTAGCGTTGCGAGACGTACTTCTTGGTGCCGTAATCGAATGCGCTCAACTTGTGCGCTTCATCAACCACGACCAGGTCCCAGCGCGAATCAGCCAGTACCGTCTGTACGTCGTCCCCACGTAGAAAATCGATGGACGTAACGAGCCGGTCGGTACTGCGGAAGATATTGGGGTCAGCGTCGAACGTAGCCCGGTTGACTAATTTGAAGGGTAGGTTGAATTTGATACCCAACTCGTCTTCCTGCCATTGTTTGGTCAGGCCGCCTGGCGTAACGATCAGGATGCGTTCGATGAGGCCGCGCATGAGCATCTCTTTCAGCAGCAGACCGGTCATGATCGTCTTACCCGCCCCTGTATCATCGGCCAGCAAAAACCGAATCTGTGGCAGGGGCAACAGGTATCTATATACCGCTTCGACCTGATGAGGGAGAGGATCAACGATACTACAGTTAACCGCAAACAGGGGATCGAACTGATACGCCGAGCGAATGCGCTCGGCCTCGGCAAAGAGCTTGAAACACTCCTGGTCCCCGTCGAATGGGAACGTACCTTCCTGCGATACGATTTCTAATCGGCTAAGCTGCTCGGGGGTCAGCATGCGCGAGTCGGAGCGGTTACTATGCAAGCTAACGTACCCAACCTTCGTCATCCGCCCCCCAGCGACTGACTGTAAGTGCGTGATGCGAACCGGTTCTTCTGCGAGCAGATATTTAACAATATGGCCAATAGTAAGGGGAGGTGTTTTAGTCATTCGTCCAATAACTCTAACGGCGAGTATGCATTAAGTTGTGGTCCAGAATCCTATCAATTACCTGGTAGGAATGATTCATTAATCCGTTACAGAGTTAATGAGTACCTTTTCTCTGAAGTGATGCGGCCCGTCGATACGTAGGATGCTCCAAGCCTGACGCGCGTTGTCAACAAAGCGCGATATAACCCATAAGTCTTCGAGTGGTGATTGAGCAATAGCTGTACGCAAATTTGAATGTACCAACTGACATAAAGTCAGAGCAAACGGAAATATACGAACTGCCCAAAAAGTAAGCTACACAGGTAGTAGATTAATTTAACTTGAACAATGGATAATATGCATTCTAAGCATCTGTCTCGCAATTAGTTGCTGACGCCTGAACCTGTCGAAGGCCCAAGCGTCAGCCATTATTCATAATTCACGTTAATTTACAAGTAAAGATATTATGCAATCAAGCAGAATTAAAATGCACTATATTCTTTGTTCCCAAGTCGGTAAAATCAATGTGGTATTGCTGGCCGAAGGCTACACCCACAAGGTGAGCAGTATCTGCCAGCGTTGTAACTCATTAGCATATGCTATGGGTCTTGATTGGCTTTGGTGCTTCGGCGTAGGCGGTGGTAGGTGTAATCGTTTTTTTTTAAGAATCGCTTCACCGTATCTCGGCTCATTGGCTGGCCTAAGGCCACTTGCAAGTCGGCCTGAATGCGACATGCGTCTTGATAATGAGTGGCTACGGCACTCTTCAAGGCTTGCTGGTGGGCAGCATTAGTTATCGACAGAATGGGTCGGCGGCCTTGTCCTTTCTGGCGCATGAGGCCCGCCAGACCGCTTTGCTCAAACGCAGTCAGCCAGTTACTGACCGTTTGTTGACAGACTTCAAGTTGAGCGGCAATAGTTTTGGCGGCCATGCCTTTGTGGCTCCACAACAATGCTTGGCAACAACGTCGGAACTAATGTTTGGGATGGTTCTTGATGCCCTCACGTAAGGTGAGTTGCTCAACGTCAGTCAATTGAACGCAACGTTTACGGCCCATGCCGAAAAAATAAAAGGTTTAACTTAATTCTGCTTAATTACTTACCTACTTATATCAATGTATAAGCACATTGCTCGTGGGGCAGCTAACTCAATTTAAAACGGCCGGCTTAAGAAACAACATTTCTTAACATAGGGTGCATGCAAACTGGAGTGATCAACTTATCCAATCAATGTATTATTTGTCCACAAGGCAACAGAAATGACAATGTCCAAAATTTTGGACTTTACAACCTATTATAATTTCAATATTCATCTCAAATAATTAAGGAGCTTGGCAATATGCGCGCAATATTTACTCCGATAAGCGTGCAAATTAACAAGCAAGTCTTTTATTGTATATGTATCTGGCAGCATAGATTTTACTGTTATGTCCGATAATTAAACATTATCGGACATAACAACAAATTCTATACATTGCGCCGTAATCTTCTACGCGTCTATGAGAAAGTCAGCCATTACTCCTAATGTTACTAGTGAAGCCCATTCCGTAACCATTCGTTCAGCAGGACAACTGAATCAGCAAACGGCGGCTTTTTTTAAAAAAGGTATTGAAGGCTCGACTAACACGCGGATTGCTTACTCCGCAGACATCAAAAAGGTACAGGCGTGGCTTCGCCAGCAAGGCATCGATGATCTTCCAATCAGCCCGGCAACCTTAGCTACGTATCTATCCGATCAGGCTTCCGAACATAAGTGGTCTACAATCATCCGTGGATTGGCGGCCATTCGAAAATGGCATCGCCTTCATAAGCATCCAGACCCGTCGGCCGACGAAACGGTACGTCTGGTTTTAGAAGGAATCAAGCGAAGTATAGGTACTGAGCCNACTCAGGCACCCGCGTTTGATATACAGGAATACAAAGAGCAGATACGCCCTATTCCGCCAACACCGACAGGTATGCGGGATCGGGCGCTGCTACTGGTTGGGTTCGCGGGGGCTTTTCGCCGTTCAGAACTGGTTGCTCTGGATATCGAAGGAGTTCAGTTTACACGCCACGGAGCGATCCTTAGTTTTCAGGGCAGTAAAACCAATCAGTATGGGCGAACCGAACAGAAAGCAATCTTTTACAGTCCGGATCCCGACACCTGTCCTGTACGTTCCCTACAGGACTACATTAACGTATTAGAACGTAGCTCAGGGCCTCTTTTTGTACGGATACGAAAGGGAGAGCAGGTCACGACGGATCGGTTGTCGGACAAGCAGGTAGCGAGAGCGGTAAAAATGTATCTGGGTGATGCCTATTCAGCACACTCGCTGAGGGCTTCGTTTGTGACTATTGCCAAACTCAACGGTGCTGATGATTCCCAAATTATGCAACAAACAAAGCATCGTACGAGGACGATGATTGATCGTTATACCCGTGTACAACAGATCGTGAAACACAATGCCGCTATGAAGTTAGGCTTATAGCAACTGGGGTAATGTTGAATCTGTACTACATGAAGGTTTGAGTTACCAACTTTCGTTTGGATAATGGGTTAAGCGCATCACATGAGCACGGTGGGCGAGAACCAGCGACCGAGAAAATGTTCATTCCGGTTGGCTAAGGTTGGCGTTAAAGGCGAAATGGCGTTTAGAGGTTGAAGCTAAAATCCATTGCAGAGCGGACTATCTGCGTCAGGCGGCTGTTGATCTGCTCACGTTCTGCAGCCGGCTTGTATTGCAGGTGTACACTGAAGACCACCGGAATTTGTTGCCCACGGAACGATAGGGTAAATACGTCTGGCTCAGCGGTGGGTGTCAACACCGTTTCATCCAGTCGTTTTTTCAGCCAACGCTCCTTTAACAGGTCACCCGTGGTACGATTTACGATCACCATGATGCGGGGAGCCATCAACTCCAGCAGATCAAAAAATATCCGTAATTGTTCGTCGAAAAACGGGTCATGCGCGTTATTCCTGACTAATTCCACCAGGTTCAGCTGACTCGATTCGCGTACCTGAAACAAGTCGAGTTGCTCCCAGTGGTCGCCCAGTCCCGCTAACTGGGCTAACTCGCGATGCCGTTTGAAATACCGCAATCGCTGCCGATGATAAAGTTGGATTTGCTGCCAATCAGGTAGCTCTTCTTCGATCGTTTCCGGCCGAAAGGTAAAGTAGGGTCTAACGGCGGCCCGACTTGGTACGGAGGCCTCAAACTCGGTGCCCTTAAGCACCCGAACCACATCATGTTCGCCCAGCGACGGGTTGATCCCGATGAAAAGCAACGAGCCCGGCCGAGGGTCGGGGTACAACATGGGCACCAGAGCCGTGTGCGACTGCTGTTTCCAGATCTCAATAAGCTGACAATTCAATGCCGCTGCCGATACAGGTTCAGCCATAGGGAAAAAAGGGAGTTGGATGAAATAAAGGGAAAGGAATGCGAACAGACTACCGGAAACCGAACCGCCCCGGCTACCCGTCGAACTCCCAATGCAGGGGAAAACCTTCCAGATGAATGCGGTAGCGGTCGTCCGGTTCCCGCACAATCTGATACGGGGCAGCCATCGAAACCCCCAGCGTATCGTTGAACGCTTTTTTCGTACGCGACAGATTCTCGTTAAAGCTGTTTTCCAGTGGGTTGACTAACCGCTGCACCGAGGCTTGCATTTGGTCGGGGCTCCCCGACCCGCTGATTCGGCCATACAAGCGGTAAAGTTCGGCCGTGTAATCACCCAGCCGTGTAAACGGAATTCCTTCCCGGTGCCGCAGATAAAACAGGTAGAGCGTTCGAGCCAACGTGGACATTCGTACCTCCAGATTCCCCTGCTGTGGGAATAGCAACTGACCGTGTCGGCCGACAACCAGCTGCCCCACCGACCGCCGAAACCCTTGCCGAAACAGCATCTGACGCCGTAATTGTTCGAAACCCGACAGCGCCGACTCCACCAGAACATGTGGTACTTCTGCCTGCATTAATCCTTCGAGACACTCCGTGCAGATATCACCGGTCCGGAGCTTGAGGCTAATCTGCTGCTTTTCCCCACAAAAATCATTCATGCAGCCAATTGGCTCTTTGTGAGTCAGGGTCACATCCTTAGCCAACCCCATGCGTTGTTGGAGGGTGTTCGACAAAACCTGGTAAGCAATAGGATATTTAGCCTCGGCGGAGACGTAACGTTCCCAGTCAGCCGTATGGATGAAAATGTTTCCTTGTCCATCAAAAGCGCTAAACCAGTTGAGCGCATTTGGGCGGCTGGTTAGCAGCACCACTTCATGAGTAGGGTCAACCCGGCGGGTTGAACGATAAAACTGACAAACTCCGAACAACTCACGCCAGGAAAGGGGCGCATTCCGACCCACGTGGAGCATGATTTTTTGCACCGGTGAGCGATACTGAAACCGCAACGCATCCCGACGACGATGACCGCCCCCCCAAACCGTTTCGAACTCGTCAGGGTCAAACTCCATCTCGGGAACCACAAACCGCCAGCCAGGCAAGTTAAGGGATTTCAAAAGACTACAGAGGGCGAAATAGTCGTCGGGCTCGTAATCGGGGTCACGTAGCAGGTGAATTGTCAAGGTCAATTAGAAATGGTCTGGAAACGGGAACAAAGTAAGAAAAGTACCTATACGCGAGCAATAGTGACGTTAAAATAACCGGCCTATGGCTGGCTGAAATAATCAGCCTCGGCATCGCGGCTCGACATCCCCCGGCGCTTTTTCTCGTAATATACCATCCGTCCTTTCCGCTCTTTTTCAAACAGTTGTACCATCCCTTCGGGTGTATGAACAAACCGAACCGTATTGGTAATGGCAATAGCAGCAGCAGCCCCTTCCACCGAATGGTTAGCCCCCATGTACGTAAAGCTCCACCCGGTTTGGGTGAGTCGCTGAACCATAGCCCGCACCGCTGCGGCCGTGAACTCGCGGGAGGTATTTTCTTCTCCATCGGTCAGAATACTAACCAGTACAGTTGGGTTGCTTTCGGTCTCAATTTGTAACTCCAGGCGCATCAGACTACGGCCCATCGCGTCAAAAAGTGGTGTACTGCCGTTTGGTTGGTATTGGTCAGCGGTGAGCAAACGGAGCTGATGAGCCGGTTGTTTATCGAGGATAGTCCGAATGCCCGAGCCATTGAACGTAACAAAGCTGACGAACTGGGGCTGTTGCGGAAATTGTCGGCTAGAGGTCTGAATGGTTTGTACAATCTCATTGAAGCCACTGAGGGTTGTCGGGTGCAGGGCGCCCATTGAACCACTTTCGTCGAGAATAATCAGGTTGTAAACCGGGGTACAAAGGGGTGTGTTCATGCTGGATTACGTGTCTACGGGCTCGTTTATCAGAAACCCAATACAAACCTACCGCTCCCAGCGTGCGGCACGAAATCACTGCAAGCTTGCAGCCACGCCATCCCATATGAGTCTTACAGACTATAAAATACCAAAGCAAACCTACTAAGCTAACGCTCTGATATGAACATAAAGCTCCCCCATCTGACTACATATGCTTTACCCTAGTACACCGATTCACTAAGAACTTCTCATCAAAATCAGTAAAGCTCCCCCCCCTTTATTCATTAGCGACGACTTTCTGACCTCGGTTCTGTACGCAATCAACAGCTAATGTCCTCCTCTTTCAGCATAGAAGGTTCTGTAAAGTATCTGCCAAAGTACGGCCTGATTGCTGATGGTACCTTTACTACAAGCCGTATACACTACCTCCTGAAGATAGATCCAGATAAAACTATCAAATTTTGTTTCGATGAGCATCTACCGCGCCGTAAGAATCTCCTTCCACCGGGTTGTATAACAGGGCGATACCCATGCCTGTCTGTGATGCCACGACCGGTCAAAACCCTGTGCCGCCAGACGGACCGTGTCACGACCATACCGATAGTTAAGTTTGTCGACAACCCGGTGTAGCTGTGTGTACCGCCTGTCAGGTCCCTCCTGAAACAAAGAGGCCTGTTGATGCTCTTCAGCAACCAGATCAGACAGAATAACCCCTACTTTCTGGTAGGAATACCCAAAGCGATAAATCGAATGTAGAGCCGCCTGAGCGTACCGGGCCAGCTCTGTGTGGCTGGCCGTTGGATGTGGAAGCTGTACACTGCGGCTAGCGTAGTACTGCTTAGCAGGCTCACCGTTTGGCGAACGCCGGAATCGATTCGTATGCAGAAACACCGTAATAGTGCCGGCCGCACTATGCTGTCGACGTAGTTTGTGCGCTGCTCGGGCCAGATGGGTGATCAACGCCTGCGTGATGGTGTCTTCGTCGGGTACAAGCCGACCAAAGGAAGGCGCTGCACAAATCGCCTTCCGGGCAGGTGGGTGAACCTCCAACATCTTGCAGGCAATCCCCCGTAACTCGTAAGCAAGCCGCAGGCCATTAACTGTCAGCTGTTGACGAATCCAGTCGTCGGGCAGATCCCGATATTGAGCCGCGGTGCGGATGCCATTGCGCCGAAGCAGGCTGGCGTACCTCCCCCCTATTCCCCACAACTCGGTCACCTCAAACTCGTGCAATAGTGCATCGATCAGGGCAGGGGCATCGAGCAGTAGCACCCCCTCATACTCCCCTACCCGCTTGGCAAAATGATTGGCCACTTTGCAGAGTGATTTAGTCTGCGCCAGCCCAATGCTCACCGGAATACGTTGCCACTGTGCAACCGTCTGTCTCAGGTTCTGGGCAAATTGAATCAGGTCGGGCGAACCGGCTGACGGGTAGGCCGATTCGCATCCCGACAAGTTAAGAAAGGCCTCATCAATGGAATACACCTCCACCTCCTCCACAAACCGGGCCAGGGTAGCCATAATACGAGCCGACATATCCCCGTAGAGCGTGTAGTTACTACTGCAGACATGGATAGCATGCTGACTGCGTAACTCTTCAATCTGAAAAAGGGGCGTCCCCATCTTGATGCCCAGCGCCTTAGCCTCGTTTGACCGGGCAATCACGCACCCATCATTATTACTAAGCACCACTACGGGCCTGCCCTCCAAGGATGGATCAAAACTGCGTTCACAGCTGACATACATGTTATTCACATCGAGGAGAGCAAGCATACTAGCGCATTTTATGAATGACAAACGTCACTACTCCAAACACCCGAAAATCGTCGTCAGGCTGCACGTAAATCGGCTGATAGTTGGGATTCGACGGGGCCAGCACGACAAGCGGAGGTGCATGATGAACCCGTTTAACGGTATGCTCACCGTTGAACCAGACAACAGCCACTTTACCATCGGCTACTTTCCTCGATGCGTCGACAACCAGCACGTCGCCCTCCTGAATGTGATCGCCCGTCATACTATCTCCAATCACCCGCACGAAATAGGTGGCTTCGGGATTCGTGATACAGAGATCATTCAGGTCACAGACCCGCTCGATGTAGTTTTCAGCCGGTGAAGGGAAGCCAGCCCGGACACGGGTTTCAAAAAGTGGAATGGGCAGCCGGGGACCAACTACTGCCTTGACAAAGTACTCGTCACAATCACCTAACATGGTCGCTGTCATAGCGCTATCATATAGTTAACACATAAACCACCTGCTATAATATAAGTTTGCTATAAACAAACCAAATAGACGCGTTAAATACGATCTCATTTATAGCCAATGTCACTGGTTTAGTTGTTCATCTCGCCCCAGTGCGACTTATTGTGAACTATTCTACCCCGCCATTCTGATTCTTAATTTCCCTGTGCCTTTTGGCCCAAAACCTCACGACTTAGGGTACAAGGAACAGGCATGATGCAGGTGTCTGTTCCTGCGTGCAGCTGCCCCACTGGGGCGATGTGGTCGTGCTCGGCCACGCTATCACCATGCCCATCGGCTATAGGGCCACCGCCGGGAGCCTGATCTATGCCGGTGAGCGGCTCGTTTGGCCCTCCGGTGCCGTGCTTCGTTTTGACACAACCAGTGCGCTCGTTAATACGGCCCCCAATCGGGACAATCATCTGACCTGTAGTGCGCCCCCTTTTTAGGCCCAGCCATTAAGTTGGAAAGGGGAAGATAAATTTACCCCATGAATCCTAGAAGTAAGCGCAAATTTACCCCGCAGTTCAAGCTCAAAGTGGTCTTGGAGGTCCTTAAAGAGAAAGAGACGCTGACCACCATTAGCAAGCGATACGAGCTTCATCCTAACCAAATCAGGGAGTGGAAGAAACAGTTTCTGGAGTCGGCAGCTTCGGTCTTTGGAAACCCGGCCAAGCCCCTTAAACAAGAAGCGGATGCGGAAACAGCACAACTCTGTGAACAGATTGGGCGGTTACAGATGGAGCTGGTTTTCTTTAAAAAAAGTTGACACCATGAGCCTTTCGCAACGACGTGCCTTGATTGACCCTAATCAGTTGGCCAGCATCCGCTTGCAGTGTCAATGGTTAGGCTTGCATCGCTCTGCCTACTACCGCACGGGCGGCCCCGTACAAATCCGTCCCGGCTTCGAGTCAGGATTTGGTGTTGATGCGCTTGATGGACGAGCAGTATTTGCGCACGCCCCAGTATGGCTATCGAAAAATGACGCTGGCGTTGCGGGCAGCCGGGTATGTAGTGAATGGAAAGCGAGTTCGGCGATTGATGCGGTTGATGGGCCTGGAAGCGATCTATCCGAAAGTAAACACTTCTAAACCAGCCCCAACCACCGTATATATCCGTATTTGCTACGCGGGCTGGCGATTGTGCGGGTGCATCAGGTGTGGGCCACCGACACCCCTATATCCCGATGCAGGGCGGGTATATGTACCTGATGGCGATCATCGACTTATACAGTCGCTATGTGTTGGCCTGGTCCGTTACCAACACGATGGATGCCGAGTGATGCAGTGAGGTTCTACGGCAGGCACTAAGCCGATACCCAGCCCCGGAGATATTCAACACCGATCAGGGGAGTCAGTTCACCTCCTAGGAGTTCACGGCAGTGCTGGTAGAATTTTCTATTCGCATCTCGATGGATGGCAAAGGCAGGGCTTTGGATAATATCTTTGTGGAGCGACTTTGGCGAACGGTTAAGTACGAGCATATCTATCTGTATGTGTATGAGGATGGCTGGCAGTTAGAGCAAGGTCTGTCATGTTATTTTCAGTTTTACAACGAGCGACGGTTCCACCAAGCGCTGACCTACAAGACACCATTACAGGTCTTCACTCAGGCTGTGATGAACCAAGTGGAAAATCAGATCAACTAACAACTTCCTTTCCCAATAAAGTGGTCCGGTTCAAGGGGAGCAGTATAGAATACAGGCCAAACAAGGTGGAATTTACTGGCACAAGTTTTGAGTTCAAACTTCACTTTCAAAGTATAGGGAGCGCTTTGTATTTCGACCCTGTTGAATGTGAAGAACCAGGTTACAACTGCTTTAATTTTTACGACGTATATGTCAATAAGCCATTTGAAACGGCATGGGTTTTTAGCTCTAACTTAGTTTCTAAACCCACCGTTGGAAACGTGATGTTCTGGACTAATGTGAGGGAGTATGGCAATTTTAGTGTGAATGTAGAAGGACAGCCGATGCAAAAAATAACGAGGTACCAAAATGATGGTAATGAGCCTGATTGTGGCACAAGTGAGTTTGCTACATTTGAGTTAAAGCCAGGACGATATAAATACACAGTACAAACTGAGCCGTACGATAGCTTAGGGAACCTGTGGGAGTGGAAGGGCTCTTTTGTCATTGAAGCCAGCAAGTGTATTAAAATACCGTTATCAATGGATTAATAAAAACCGACCGTTTGAATTAATTTACAGGGCTCTTTCAATTCTACTTTTTGAATTATATAATTGTGTGCATAAATAGTTACTTGGCTTATTCTTCTTCACTAAACAATAGATGTCAATGTGTGATCTTGCTCGTTTATCTTCTCTACTGGTTAAATGATCTCTAGTTTAATGTGAAAAGATTAAAGTGTAAGCACTACTGAAGTAGAGCGTTAATGGCTACTGAACTTATCCACTCTAACTTTTTGATTAAGTGTTGAATACTAACCTTGAAGCTTTTCGTAAGAAATATCATTTAAGTATTGGAAGAAAGGTTTCCAGCCCGATAACGGAGTTTTCAGTAAGCTTGGCTCTTCAGTATGCAAAAGGAATAGTCAATGCACCTCCTTCAAACAGAAAACCATTTTATATTTCTGTTCCGGACATTGAAAACTTCACGATTTTTTTTGGGTGTACGGTTTTATTAAACTACCTGTTTGAGGACTATTTCAATCTAGAGCCTCCAGTTTTATCTGTTGGAGATAAAGTCGAGATTTTCGGATCGGTTGCTAAGTATATCGGGGAAGATTGCGCTCAGCAAAATTTATTTGTCCGTTTACACTTTAGAGATGGTATCATTAACGTTCCCAAATCTAACTTACAGCACATGGTCAAAGTGGATAACAGGCGAATGTTAAACACCATTGATAATTTTAAGTCCAACCGAAAAGCGTTCTGGGATAATTATGATCTCAATAGCCTTTTCAATCTTAACAGTAAGGAATTAGTCAATCCCAAAGCATTAAATAGCAAAGTATACCTCATTACAGGCCGAGGTCATGTAATGAGAACGCGAGAAACTCTGAGTAACGAAATTTGCCTGAATCAAACCTTGGAAAAGGTTTTTCAAGTTGGTACAAATCTAATTATAGCTCCGGATTTGAAGAAAATTTCGTCTACATTCAATACATCAACAGATACTGACGATACCTATTTTATTAGTGAATTACAGGAAGATCTCAATGAGATTCTAGAGCTGTATGCTAATGATAGCACGGTTCAAACATTAGTTGAGCAGCTGTATCAACATCTGAGAAAGAAAGACTTTTCAGAAATATTTGTGGCAAAGTTCAATCAGTTGGCTAATAGTGTTGAAGATTACTATCGAAATCGACTACTCATACTCATGAGCAATATGCCTGAACCAAAGGCAGATATACCAGAAAACCTGAAAGTAGTTATTGTAAATGGGCTTACTCTCATAACTGATTATTCTAACACAATCAACGGACTCGCCGAAAGGGGTATTCCTGTGATAATTCTGACAGATCAGAAAGAGATGGCTTCGACTCCAGATGAAACAGTTGAAAACCTGGCAAAAGGATATCGCTTCTACTGGAGCAGAAGAAGGATAAAAAAATTAAGTCTTATTAAAGAAGATGAATATATTGATAAGTTATTTTGGGAGCAGTGTATCCGTTTTTCCAGTCAAAAAATTATTATTCAGTGCTTTACCGATTTTGAGGGAGATAATCTTTTTCAAGCTTTTGAATCAAACTCAGACTTTGCAAGGCTTGAAGGATTTGAAAGTTTTAAGAAAGCATATTATCAGAATCTGAGACCAACGCTTTATTTATTGAAAAATACACCCGGACTGTATCATAAAAATACAGTCCGGGAGCAAACGGGCATTTTTATTGAAGAATTCAATAAGATTAAAAACCAATTGCCACTTAATGTTTCTTTGGCTGTAACGCACGCTCTGGAAAGTCTTAAGTCGTATAAGACTAACTCGAAAAAACTGCCGGACAACCGATATACTTTCAATCAGTTAATTGATTTTCCTGGCAAGCCAAAGCAGCAGACTGCACCTGATACAAAAAAGCAATTCCAAATCTTTAACCTTGATACTGTGGATTGCGACTCACTTGCTTTCACAGGATATCCCTACAAAGAATGGAATGGAAAGCATCTTTTCAATGCTGTACTGAACCGTTTTATTCCTGAAGTCACTGTATTGGCATGGCCAACGGAAGCAAAAAAAACAAGTGGTTACCTTCTGAAGAGAATACAGCGTGCAGGATTTGATAACTATTTGCCTGAATGGATTAGTTTTGGTATTTCTGATTGGAAAATACCAAAAAAAGAATCTCGGCCGGATGAGTCTCATATAGTTGTTCAGACAGGATGCTCTGAGAATTTGTCATCAGAATCAGTTAATGACCCTGCCGAAGAAATTGCTGTATTTGAAGATGTCCAGAAAAACATCAATAACTTTCGCTTTGCCGACATCGCTACTTCCGGCACAGATGTAAAACAGTACATAATCCCAGTCAATGTGCTGCACTTTCATAATGGGTTTTACATGTATGTGCCCTACAATAGCCATTTGTATACAGTTGCCAGGCATGCCAGTAAGACCTGCCGAATTATTGAAGCTACATTTTCTGAGTTGAGGGTAGGAGATGTTGTTGTGTGTTTTGATATGGACCGGGAAGTTGTAAGAAAATTAGCACGAGAAAAACTTAACGAAGCTTACAAAGATCTTGATCAATGGAGGGAGAGGCTTCAAACTTTACTCACGCTTAACGAATGGAGCTTTCTGACGCTTGAGCAATTTCTTACCAGACAGAAAGAGTTGCTTCGGTTGTCAGAAGGAAGTCCAAACCGTCAAAATCTTCTTCGTTGGTTTTATGAAAGAGATGTGCTAGCTCCCCATACGTCTAACTTAAGATTAATATTTGAAGCTTCCGGATTACCAAGAAAGGAGGCCGAAGAGAAAATAGTTAGGGTTAAATCTGCCAAAAGATTAATTCTAAAGAGTACAAATCAGGTAGCAGAACGAATTAAAGATAAGATAATGCTTCTGTTAAGGGACAGACAGATGCTGGACGACTGCATGCAGCTGAACATAGATGGTGTAACAGTTAAGGTTCAATGTGGTCGTGTCACCGATAAAGAGCAAAGTATTGGTATGAATGTTCCATACAGTTTCACTAAACAATTTTTATTATACTAATGCTGATCCCTGAAGAACTGAACGCTGATTCCTCGATCGGAGAAAAGCTTGTATTCTATAAATTCCGTGCTGATAAGCAAACAGACTCCTATTATGTATTACACTCACTGTTCATAACCAAGCATATAAAGAGCGTATCCGGTGAAGTTGATTTCTTAGTACTTGCTCCAGGTGAGGGAATTTTCTGCTTAGAAGTTAAGCATGGAAAGGTAAGTCGTGATCAGGGAAAGTGGATATTTGAAGATAAAAACGGAAAGAAAACGGTTTCATACAAAGGTCCTTTTCGCCAGGTAGCCGACACAATGCACTCGCTTCGAAACTGGCTACTGTCCATTTCTGAGAGTAAACCGGAATTACATAGAGAGATTAGCAGGCTTTCATTTGGCTGGGGGGTGTTGTTTACTTCTCTGGACTATTTCAACGAATATGGATCAGAGGTCGAGCCTTGGCAAGTCTGCACGAACCAGATCATGCAAATTCAAATATCTGACTTTATAAAAGCACTTGCGCGTGGATGGCATGAAAAGTATAGAGGCCAGTTTTGGTATGAAGAGAGTGCATCCAGACCAACAGCCCGTATATGTCAGGATATTATGCGCCTGCTGCGGGGAGATTTTTCTTATAACTACCGGGAGATTAACCGCATCACTGATCAGGAAGCACTTATCCAAGAGTTTACTCAGGAACAGTTTGATGTACTGGATTTTACAGATTATAACAAGCGCTGTCTGATTGAAGGTCCAGCCGGGACAGGTAAAACGGTGCTGGCCGAAGAGTTATTCCGAAGGAAGGTGAATGAAGGGAAAAAAACAGCTTTGATATGCTATAATCGGCTCTTAGGTTTAAAGATCGCTGATAATGCCAAGACGCTGGTTCCACTGATGGACAAGTCATATTATGCAGGTTCACTTCATGCTTTTATGCTCAGGCAGACTGGAGCGGAGGTTAAGGAGACTCATGACTTTTTTTCAGAAGTTTTACCATTAGAGTTTTTGATTCATTCAGAGTCAATCTCTGAAAATAATCTTTTCGATTATATTATCATTGATGAGGCTCAGGATTTGTTGACAGAGAACTACCTTGATGTTATTGATTCCATGTTAAAGGGAGGGCTCAGAAATGGAGCATGGTGCTGTTTTGGGGACTTTACAGGACAGGCTATATACCTGAATGAACCGGCAAAAGCATTGGAATATTTGGGACGGCGGACAACATTTGCCAGAAATCCTCCATTAAGAATCAATTGCAGAAATACTCGGCGTATAGCCGATCAGAACACATTGCTTACAGGTGTTGCAAGGGCAAAGCTAAATACCTCGCTCCCCGATGGAGATCCGGTTGGAATATATTTTGTAAGCAAAGAAACTATTACGGATAAAGTTGAAGAGGTTATCAGAATACTTGTTCAGCAGAAAGTTCCGTTAACAAAAATCACTATCCTGTCTGCACATCGCTGGGAAAGAACTTTTCTTGACTCCGAGTATCTGAATCGGAAACAAAAGGAGGGCCTTGCTCTTCAGACGATCCACTCGTATAAAGGTCTTGAAAACTCCGTTATTATTCTTACCGGGTTCAATAATTTGGAGGACGAGATATTTCGTCGACTGATGTACGTGGGTATTTCTAGGGCACGGGTTAAATTATTTATTATTCTAGACAATGAGCAAAAACCTGTATTCAGTCGATTGATTGCGGGAAATAGCTCCTTACTTAATTCTTAATCAGTATGCGTGACCAACTCATACAGGCACTGCAAAGGGAAGTCATCGGTCCTGATCCACATACACAATATTTAGATCCGGACACGAATGAAGAAGTGTTACTTGACAAAGTGCATGGCGCCCCATGGGTGCGTTATGGGGCTGGTATGCTTTATCCACAGGGAAAAAGCTTTGAAACTGAGGCTGATAGTGGTAGTGACAGTTCTGAGAGCACAGCAAGCGATTCTCCGGTAGAGCTTAATGGTGATCCGTCTGCGAGCGGTAATGCGGGAAGCGGTGCAGAGACTGATACTACTGAGGAACCGGTTGGCCTTGCATATCAGTACAAACCTTCGGCGATGGGTTTTACTGCTAGTTTCAGCACATCGAATACTTCGGCCGTTGTGCGTATCACTGTTCGTTCTGCATGGTACGAACAAGTTACAAACCGGCAGTTTGAGGAGAAAAAGCTGACAAAGGAAGGAGAGATTGTTGGCCGAGTTAGCCATGGTTCACTGGTAAAAAGAAAATACTGGGTACGTCGGCCTATACCTGAGTTTTCAATAGAATATCCTGTTAGTGCGCTTTCCAACCGGGGAAGTGTAGCAGAAGAATTTGTACCGATCCCGGGTGCGACTAGCGAATGGCTGAAGTTAGGCGTGTTTAATCGGAGCACAAAATACGATGACAGAGATGGTTTGATAACCCTGACATTTACACTTACGAACTGCAAACTCTATCGGGATAGCTTTGATAACAGTGAAATTCTTTATCAGAATGAGCTCAGTGTCGTAACTGAAAAAGGAGTTATTCAGCCGTATCGTGAAAAAATTTCAACGGTTGATACAGAAGAAGAAGAAGAGTTAAGGCTATTGTACCGAAAGAAGCGGGTATATGGCATTGGACATGGTTGTTCTGTTGAATGGAAAGCTGACGTGGATGGAAATGTAGAACGTATTAGTTCTTCCTTCCTTCCGGTTTATGAGATTCCACCTGTTGATCCAACCCAGCATGTTGAACTCGCTATGTATGACCTTTCGGATCTTGGCGACTGGGGTAAAGCAAAAGAAAACTTATGTCGGTTAAGAGACGAATACGGTGCTTGGATCGATGGGCCGGGTGGTTTGGATAGTATGGCAGATTCGTTGCCTGATATGTATAAGAATGCGGCTAAAAAGAACATTGCGAAATGCCGCGAGACCCACAGACGGATTAGCCGAGGGGTTGAGTTGTTGATTGATGCAAATGATACAGACAATCTTGTCAGATGCTTTAGATGGATGAACCACGCAATGCTGTGGCAACAACAGCGGTCAAAAGCTCCGCAACGAAAGTGGGTAACGAATAAGAATAGCATTGAGCTGCCACCTCTTCCCGGTGGACTCACGCAGCACGAAAGCCTTTTGGATTTTCATAAAAGTTCAACATCTGAAAGGCCAAAAGGTCGTTGGCGCCCTTTTCAATTGGCTTTTATTCTGATGAACCTTGAAGGTATCTGGAACGAATCGTCTGAGGAAAGAGGCTTGGTTGATCTAATCTGGTTCCCGACAGGAGGAGGCAAAACCGAAGCGTATCTTGGCCTGACTGCGTTAACAGTTTTTGCCCGGCGGATACGTGGTTCGGAAACCCGCAATTTCGCTCCCCAATCAGGGACTGCCATTTTAATGCGTTACACCTTACGTCTACTCACTACTCAACAGTATGAACGGGCGGCTTCGCTTATTTGCGCTTGTGAGTTAATCCGAAAGAAAAATCAGAAGTTTCTGGGCCCGGATACTATCTCTCCAAACCGGACTTCAAACCGGATCTCTATTGGTTTATGGGTAGGGGGGGATTCTACACCAAATGATCGGGAGAGGGCAGTTAGTCAGTACTGCGCCCTTACAGCCGAGAAAAATAGCAAGGCTGAGTATAACTTTATTGTTATGAAGTGTCCCTGTTGCGGGGCACAGATTGGCAGAATTGACAAACCAACAAGCACTGTAAAAGTTCGGGGGATTCACAGGACAGATGGAAAAGGGGCACGTGTGTTCTTCCGATGTGACAATTCAGAATGTGAGTTTCATTTACAAGAATTGCCGCTTTATGTCGTAGATGAAGATATTTATGAGTATTCACCTACACTCTTGCTTGGTACAGTCGATAAGTTTGCTATGATTCCTTGGAAGCTAGAGTCTGGTTCGATTTTTGGCTTCAGGGAGCATGAGGACATAATTAGTCGTGTGACTCCGCCTGAATTAATTGTTCAGGACGAACTTCACCTTATCTCCGGTCCACTCGGTACTGTTGTAGGTCTCTACGAAACACTGATTCAGACACTCTGCACTAACTTTGGTAGAACGCATGGACCATTCTTTTTACAACAAGATTTAAATCAGGGTAGACCTCCTAAAATAGTCGCATCTTCAGCTACAATAAGCAGAGCAGCAGAGCAAGTTAAAGCGCTGTATGCATCTCACCGGCTGCATATTTTTCCCTCTCAAGGACTTGATTTTGGTGATACTTGGTTTTCAAAGGAAATGCCGATTGATGCCGACAACCCTGGGCGACGCTACGTTGGTGTACTTGCCCCCGGATATCAGTCAGGTCAGACAACAGTGGTACGGACTTACTCACCTATTCTGCAAAAGGTCAAGTCGATTGCTGCCCGGCCGGATGAAAAAGATTACTACTGGACGCTGCTTGGCTTCTTCAACAGTATTCGGGAGCTTGGTATGGCGTCATCACTTATTTACGCTGACGTATCTGAATATCTGACTGTTTTGCAAAATCGTAATCTGATAGATCGATCTGATAGCCGAAGATACCTTCAGCTGAAAGAGTTGACGAGCCGGATTAACAGTAGTCAGATTCCTCAAGCACTGAAGGAGCTTGAAAAATCATATGGAGGAGAGGCTTCCAAATCCATCGATGTGTGCCTTGCTACCAATATGATTGCAACTGGCTTAGACGTTCCTAGGCTTGGGTTAATGTACATTCATGGGCAACCGAAAACAACTGCCGAATATATTCAAGCGAGTTCTCGTGTGGGGCGTACCAAACAGGGGCCAGGTCTTGTGGTGATGTTGTATAGCCCAAACAAGCCTCGCGATAAATCTATTTATGAGCAGTTTCAGGCATATCACAGTCGTATATACGCCCATGTTGAACCAACGTCAGTTACACCGTTCTCTATAGATGCACGTAAACGGGCGTTACATGCGGTGTTAATTGGCCTTATGCGTCACTTTGCAAATGACGATCTAAGGAAATCTCCGGTCCTAGATCTGAAAGGTAATCTACATCACAGATCTCTTTATGAATGGGTTTCCGGAGTTATACGTGAACGGGTAACTCTACTGGATAGTGAAGAACTCAAAAATACGGTTTTACAGATCGAAAAAATAGTTTCACGATGGCAGAACGGATTTCAGCGTTATGGTGATGCTGCCAATATGCAGATAAAAAAGCATAGAATCGTACCGTTAATGTATGCCCCGGGCACAGATGTTCCGGATGAGGTCGTTAATAAATCTTTGCTAACGCCTACAACTATGAGAGGAGTTGATGAGGAGGTATACGTTTCAATATATAACCCTAATTAAACCTAATGGAGAAAAAAAGACCTATACGTTCCGGTCAGCTTTTAAGCCCCTTTGGAATAGGGCAAATGGTTAACTTCCCGGGCGATGAATCTTTAATGATATGTGGTCTTGACGCATGGGACAAGATACTGAGTGACAGACAAAACCATGCTGGCACGGATGCTGTGCAATTGTCCGGGCTCACCATTAAGGAAGACCGTTTAAAGGCTTTGCTAAATGTTTCTGGTTTCAGAAAGCCATATCCATACATTGATACCAAAAGCCAAGGAGTAAATACAAACCTAACGATACCGGCGGTTCGCTTTCCACAATGGCATTATTGTACTAATTGCCATAAAATGCGTGAAATTCCTCTCGAACATTCTGACTCTCCAAAGTGCCTCACTACAAACTGCAAGGGGCATATGCTTCCCGTTCGTTTTGTCGCTGTTTGCTCTGATGGTCATATTCAGGATGTTCCTTTTAGAGAGTGGGTACACTACGGTTTTGTTCCTAATGATGACCATAATCACAGTTTAAGCTATTATGCAGGTTCAGGATCAGGTGACCTGAGTGGTATCTGGATACATTGTAGTTGCGGGGCTAAACGGAGTTTAGCTGGTATTATGGGTGAAAAGGCTTTGGCACGATTAAATATTCGGGATGATCAGGGTGATAAAAATGGGGATAATGATACCCGATTTTACACCTGCTGCGGGTACAGACCATGGCTTGGACGAACCGGTATAGAGGATCCGCAAAACTGCAACAACAACCTTCGGGTGCTCATTAGAGGGGGATCAAATATTCACTATTCAGTTATTCGCTCCGCATTGTATTTACCAGGTTTTGGGGAACAGCTTAATCCGATTTCTGGGGTAATTATTGAACGAATAGGAAAAACTCAGTTAGAAGAGCGGAGAGCACAAGATGTTCAAGGAGTGGTTTTGGAAGCTGTCCTTGGTTCTCAGCCGGAAGTAATTAGTGGGCAGATTTCTTTTGAAGAATTGCTGAAAGATGTGACTGCTTTTCTTAAAGAAGACGATCAATCTCATGGGGAAACCAATGAGGAGACTTTAAGGAATGAGGAGTATAACTATATATTAGCTGGTAGGCCATCTGAAAATGCCGATTTTAAAGCACAGGTTAAAGATTTCACTGATTATGTTGACTCAGCTTTTCTTTCGGAATACTTTGAGCAAGTTGTACTAATTGAGCGACTACGCGAAACTCGTGTTTTTACCGGTTTTACAAGAGTAAATCCAGAAGACAATCGTAGTAAACACCAAATCATTACAGACCTAAGCCTTAATGAAGTAACATGGCTACCCGCTCATGTAGTATATGGTGAGGGGGTGTTTTTAAAGTTCAATGCTGAGAAGATAGACAAATGGTTGCAAGCTCCTAAGGTTCAAGCGCAAGCTCAACAAATTATTGCTCGATATCATGATGCCCGCCGTAAGCGATGGTCAGAGTATCATGAACGTAACCTGAATCCTACGTTCATAATGATGCATACCTTTGCCCACTTGCTTATAAACAGATTATGTTTTAACTGTGGTTATGGGTCTTCATCTCTTAGGGAAAGAATATATTTCAGCAGTGAACCAAATAGACGTATGAATGGCATTCTAATTTACACTTCATCGGGGGATTCTGAAGGGTCTATGGGGGGGCTGGTCAGACAGGGACGGGAAAAAAACTTGGCTAAGCTTATCAGAGAGGCTGTAGAGGATGCACAATGGTGTTCATCTGATCCCGTTTGCTCAGATGTCGGAGGAAAGACAGGACAGGGCCCCGACCGCGTTAATGGAGCAGCCTGTCATAACTGCTCAATTGTTCCTGAAACTAGCTGTGAGGAGTTCAACATGCTCCTTGATCGTGCATTTGTAGTTAATACTGCCCGACAAACTAATACTGGCTACTTTGCTATATGAAATTCCATGTTACGACGGATCTCTAAGGAGTCGGAATATACAGCCTGAAGTGCTGTTCTACCTTCTTGTTGTATCATTCAGGTAATATTGGATATTTTGTCATCAGGGCCCTGTGTTACAGTCACTAGATCGCAACACAGGGCCCTGATGATATGGCTAAACTGGACGTTTGAGCGAATGATGAGCTTGTGCTGCAAACGTCGGGCAACTAGATATTCTTTGAAGGTTTTCCGAAATAGTTGTACATTCTTGAAATAGAATTGACTTAGATTGGGGTAACCACCGTATCGTTTGCTGAATGCAACTCACAGCGCTCCTGAAAAAACGTTTTTCTTAATCGATTTGCTATGCATTCGGCAAGCAAAGGAGGTACAGCGTTTCCTATCTGTCTGTAAGCAGCCGTTCGCCCACCTTCAAAGTAGAAGTCATCAGGAAAAGATTGAATACGGGCTGCTTCTCGAACAGAGATTGATCGTATTTGATCTTTGTTTGGGTAAATGTAATAGTGTCCGTCTTTGGAAAGGTGAGCCACTACAGTGTGACAAAGGCCTTGAGGGTCAACCACCTTGTATCTGTCCAAAAAGGCGTTGAGATTTTTATGTGTTCTGAGCTTTTCGGGGACATCGGTGTATTTTAATCGCAGACGAGACTGCCACTTCTCAATGGCCAGCTTATAAATAGCCAGATCTCTTTCATTGTGTGCCCGTGTTATATGCTGAGTCACAAAATTGCTGTCAGAACGTATTCCAAATGTTGATAGATAGCTGCTTGCTTTCTCGGTTGTGTAGCTCGAAATATGTTTTTCCTCTCCAGGTGACAATGGTTCCAGATCAGCCAGTAAAGCATCACCTACGGTCCAGTCTCTTTGCCGTGTAATAGTATCTGGCTCCGGATAGTCAAATGAGTCATTACCTCTGCGACCAATCAAAATTACCCGTTTGCGTACCTGAAGGACACCGTATTTATTCGCTTCCAGAACCTGCCATTGTGTCTTATAGCCACATTCGCTTTCGAAAAACTTGCTTATCTTGGTAATGAGTGTACCATTTTCGGCAGATAAAAGACCCAGCACATTTTCAAATACAAAACAAGCTGGCTGATACCGCTGTAGAAATCTGCCATACTGTTTATAGAGACTGTACCGAACATCATCACTCACATGTCGATTCTCCAGGCTGTTGATTTTAGATCTGCCAACAGTAGAGTAAGCCTGACATGGAGGCCCCCCCACTATCAGATTAATCTCAGAGCCCTTGCGAAGGTGATCTATTTTGCTGAAAACAGATTCTATAGTTTTGTCGTCTATTTCAGCATGAATCACAGACTCCAGTAGATGTACCGGAATATTTTTATAAAACTGATTTCTTGAAATTTGCTGCTGCAGGTACTGATTATACAGTTCAATTTTTCCTTTTCTCTTGAGGTAATGAAATGCCATTCGTGTACGAAGCGTATCGCATGCTGCTTTATCCATTTCTACGTGTGCGACAGGATTAAAACCAGCTTTTATAAACCCTTCTGACAAGCCTCCGGCACCAGCAAATAAATCGATGTAATTCATGTAATGTAATTAGTTCCAGCGAATTTTTACCGAATATAGTAAAAGGTAAATGTATTGGGGGAGAGAGGTAGCATACTACCCGGAATTAAAAGGTCAATGGGTAAAAGCAGAGTGCTTAAGTTGCTATAAACTAGTATTGTTTGCCAGTTTGAGGCATATGAGTTTACTCCTCCTTTTTTGGTTGCGTGCTTGATGTTGCTAAAAAAAGTCTGTATGTATTAAGCCTGACAGATTGTAGCTTAAAAATAGGTAACTATTATACGTTTATCAAAGAGTTAAGGAATTCTAATAAATCTAAAAGGGTCTGATCTTTCGTCTTTGCTTTAAGCCTGCACTCATAGATGGATATTATATTCCAGCCCAAGTCTCTGATTGACTGAGAGTTGTGTTTGTCTCGTGATTTGTTTGAGTTAATCTTATCAAGCCACCACTCTGTACGGGTCTTGGGAACTACAAAATACCTGCATCCTTCATGCCCATGATAAAAACAGCCATGTACAAAAATGACCGTTTTATACTTGGGCAGCACTATATCAGGTTTACCGGGTAATTTTTTGTCGTGCAACCTATAACGGAATCCGTGCGCGTGTAGGAACTTCCTTACCATTAACTCTGGCTTGGTGTCCTTACTCTTTACGCGGCTCATGTTAAAGCTGCGCTGTTCCGGTGTCTGTACATCTGCCATGCTCTCGTATCGCTCCGCTCAGTCAGTTGCGTACACTCAGAATACAAGGGTGTCAAACTCCGCGATTCCCTTATAAACAGCGTTGTAATACCCTTTTTTTAACTCCGGGTTGTCGCGGTCGTCAAAAATGTATGTGTACTCTAATGAATCTGTTAGCTGCTTCTCGCTAATCAATCCGGTATCGATCTTGGGGAACCTGCCCGTTTGCTTATCAGCAAGAACGAACCGAAATTTTGGGGTGTAACGCGCTGCCATTCTGCTGTTAGTTGAGTTAGTGTTTGTACCGTTGCGGTTAATAGCGTTCATCAAAGTATTCCTGTCCGTTTATAAACGTGCGTCGTAGCTGGCCCGAAAATCGCAGAGTACAAACCAAGTGGGATAAAGAGTAAGCCGCTTTAACGCTGGTAGCGTCAACTTCAAACGACTGCTCGTCATACTCCATAGCCTCGCCAGTTAATGGGTTCTCGCCGGGTTCTCGTACTACTCTGACGCTGTAAGTTTTTATAATCGGCTCCATCTTATAGAAACTGTTCAAGTGCCTCAGTAACCATTTCTTTAAGGCTCTTATCTGACTCAATACCTCTTACCTTCAGACGTTTCATTAAGTCTTTGGGAATCCAAACGTTTAGCTGCTGCTCCGCTTTAGAGATGGCGACTGGCTGTTGTACGACGGCAATATTCCGTACAGGTTTTGTTTTTAAATGTTTGTCAGAATCTTGCAATATGCTTGCACCTGCGTTGTTCCTAGCCATAGCCTATTGATTCTATATTTATGTAAATTTATAATTCTAAATGCTCCAAACCTAATTTTATATGGTTTGAATTTTTTTGTAGTAATTAATATCAAAAAATAAGTCAGCCGTAATATCTCACCCAACGCGTCGTATACCGGTTCGACATCCATTCCCGCTTATGCTTCCAGGTCGGATCTAGCCAGCACCCGCAATTTTACCCCTGAGCGGCCGTGCCTATAACTACAATAGTATCCGACTCTGAATCAAGGCGAATGTAAAATTTGGCATTGATCACTTTGGGTTTAAGATGCTTTATCCGATAGCAGCGTCGCGTCCACCTTTTCGACCGATTTCCGATTTCTCGATGGGTTGTCATTTTTCAAATTAATGTTGAGATTTGTGAACAGTAAGTCTCCACACCTTTCCATGAAGCACCCTTATCCGAACCGAAAACGGTTTTTGTGGCTCGTTCTGTTGCTAATAGCGACAGGCATTGCCGATGCCCAAACTGTCACTGGCCGCCATCGCTACAGAGGCAGGCAGATAGCTCCCCAAATTGCATACGTCTCCATCTGCGAAAGTCGAAGCGCCTACGCGTACCATAGCGGAATGTGCAGGGGTTTGGCTCGTTGTACGCATGGAGTCAATAAGATGTCAATTCCTCAGGCCAGAAACGCGGGGTACATGCCTTGTAAGATTTGTTATTAATCAATAAATTATGAAGTTCAGTTTATTACTATTCTTCTCATTGCTAAACACAGTTGTTTGGGCTCAGGAGAAAACAGCTCTTCCTCCCTCCGATTCAACTTTTTTTCTTGCTACGACGTTGCAGACAGCAACATTATATACAAAGACAAGTCTTGCCTCTGATGAGCTTAAATTGCTGGATGAAGGGCGTAAGCTCGCAGTAATATCTTACAAAAAAGATGTGCTTGAGTACCTGTATGTGCTTGATGACACAACAGCAGGCTATGTGCCACTTTCAGATGTTTTCATACTCGAAGATCGTCTTGACTATCTTAAGAAACGAGGAGATAGTGGTGAAGCTATCCGTAAAAATATAGCCGCAATCACCGCAAATTTCATAGCCGAGGAAAGGGTCAAAGCGGCAAGAGCCATTTTGAAGAAGCTTGAAAAATACCAGAGACAAGGGTTATTGGTGTCTGAATGGGGTTTTACTGAGCCCGGTGACATAGTAGGGAATGTAAATGTTAGCTTCAAAATTCTAAATCCGGTAAAGAAGAAACTCAAGTACATTTGGTTTACAGTCGTAGCATACAACGCGGTAGGAGATCGTACCGGCGACCGTCTACGAGGTACACAGCCAGCCACGCTCAAGGGGGTGGGCCCATTAGAAGAATGGCAGGAAGCATCTTGGGAGTTTGAGAATGTATGGTACAATGAAACTATTGATTGTGTACGAATAACTCAAATCAAGGTTCAATATATGGATGGTAGTTTCCGACTGTTTGATAAGCCTAACCTGATTATAGCGGAAGGACAAGGCAATTCATGCAAGTATTGACAATCGACTTAAAAAGCTGTTTGAGTTAGTCTGTATTGGAATCGAGAAAGCCGCCAATCGGGGTTAAGTTGTGTACAGCAACCTTATTCATCCGACTTGACAGCTACTCAATGACAAGGTATTGAAAACGTCCAACGAAAAGTATTTGCCCGCTTAAACGGATTGTTGAAGCCATCTTTTACTTGACCAAAAACGGGATTATCTGGCGCGACTTACCCGAAGGCTTTCCGCCCTGGCGGACCGTTTATTGGTATTTTAGGAAGTGGAGCAAAGGTGACACCTGGGTGATAATTGCCAACGAGTTGATACTAAGCCATCGACTTGAGGTTGACAAATAGCCCTTGCCTAGGGGTGCTATAATTAATTCGCAAAGCGTCAAGAATAGTACTAGAGTGTGTGGACAATTAGGATAAACTTACCCAATCCTACGATCTTTGTGGCATGAGACGCTATGAGATCACCGAGCAGGAATGGACTAAAATCACCCCTCTTCTACCAGGACAGGCAGGCTCAGCAGGCCGAAAAGCACTCGATAACCGCTTGTTTATCAACGCCGTGCTCTGGATTGCCCGCTCGGGTGCGCCTTGGCGCGACTTGCCTGAACGCTTCGGCAATTGGAACAGCAACTACCGACGATTTCGGCGCTGGGCTCAGGCTGGGGTGTGGAAACAGGTCTTTGATGCCCTGCAAGAGCCCGACCTGGATTGGGTAATGATTGACTCGACAACGGTGCGAGCTCATCAACAGGCTGCTGGGCAAAAAAAAGTAGTCTCCAGCAACAAGCATTAGGCCGCTCACGGGGCGGCTTGACCACAAAAATTCATGCTCTGGTGGATGCCTTAGGCAATCCTATCCGCATTGAGTTAAGTCCTGGCCATGCGGGTGATGCGCCTTGCGCAGCCACCTTACTGGCTGACTGTGAGGCTTTTGCTGTGATTGCCGATAAGGCTTATGATGCCGATTGGTTGCTGGAAGGGTTGGCCCACAACGGTTGTGACGCGATCATTCCCTCCAAAGTGAATCGGGTGGAGCAGCGGGTAATCGATGAGAATTTGTACGCTGATCGCAACAAGATTGAACGCTATTTTAACCGCTTGAAACAGTATCGCCGGGTAGCAACTCGCTACGAAAAAACAGCCAGCAGCTTCTTGGCGATGGTTCATCTGGCTTCAAGTATGATTTTGTTGCTCTGATTGTCCACACACTCTAGGACTACTCGACAAGTAGGATTTGATGGAGGCAAGTTGATCAAAGGACGCAAACGGTTTTTGATGGTCGATACGATGGGGCACTTGTTGTGGACAGACGTGCGCCCTGCTAACGTAACCAATAGCAAGGCAGGGGTATTACTCTGGGAGCAAGCCGAGCATCTCATCCCCTTGCTGGACGATTTGGTCTTGCTGTAGGCCGACAGTAGGTTTTGCGTTCATTTTCGCGAGCAATTTGGAACGATGTATGCTATGCGTGTGATCATTGCTAAGTCCGTTATCAACGATCAACTATCTTATTGCAAGCTGGTTATTCATCATTGGCGATGAATAGTGGAGCGAACTATTTCTTGGTTAAGTAATAACCGACGGTTAGCTAAGGCCTATGAACGCACCACTTTACCGGCTCAAACTTTCATCTGGATCGCCCATATCAGGTGTACCATTAAAAGGGTTTGGAATTAACTCACACAGCTTCTGAGGATTCTCATTCTTCAACGCGTCATTTCAGGCAGTCAAACCGGTATAGATCAGCTCGGTCTGGAAATAGCAAGTCGCTCGGCATTCCAACGGGCGGAATTGCTCCTAAAGGCTATTTGACGGAAGAAGGCCCGAATATTGGTTTACGAGACTGGTACGGCCTGACCGAATACGAATCTGCAAGCTACCCACCCCGAACAAAAAGTAACGTTCAGCAGTCAGACTGAACCGTCGTTTTTGGTAAGCTGTCAGGAGGAACGAAGCTGACCGTCGATGCCTGTCAGAAGGCAGGTAAACCGCATATTGTAAACCCAACGCCTGATGAGCTGCGCGACTGGCTGATCGAGCATCAAATAAAGGTGCTGAATGTAACAGGTAACAGAGGTAGCGGTTTACGTTCTGAGCAGCTTCAGCAATATCGCAAAATACTATACGATGCGCTGACGAGTAATCAACGGCTGGCCGTTCTCTTCCGAAAGGAGCCTGAACGATGGGGGCTTCGTGGTGATCCGCACTTATGGGCTGAACTCAAACAGGTAGGCGAAACGCTGATTCTGCCGCGTCGACCAGTGAATTGAAAGAACTGCTACAAATGCTGATCAACAACCTGACAGGGCTGGTACTCCGACCGAGTGCAGAAGTGCAGGTGCCCCGCTACAAATTTGGTTGAATGAACAGCGGGGTAATCAGTGTTGATTTCTAGTTGCAGGAAGCACTGCCGCTGTTACGACATCGGCTTATACTTCTACAGAAGGGCGAGCTGTAATAAGTTAGTGTGAGCACTGACACTGCTACGCTGAAAAAAACGTTGAGTTACTCTTTTGCAGGCACACAAAATCAAAATCTTTGAGAATTTTACCGAAGCGACTAGTGTATGTATTAGCAGCAAATGTCAGATACACTGAGTATGGCACGCGTCAGTTGATTCAAGCCAGAACTGCGGCTCATGTTAATCCCAGTGAAGAGCAAATCAAGTTTTGCCCAGATGGACTTACTAATCTTCCGGACGTAATGTATTTTGATGCAAGCGATTTAACCGGAGAGTTCTGTCATGAAGTTTTTATCCACTTCTAAAAACAACGCACTACTCCTAGTTAATCAAACATATACCCAGAAAAAACATATAGAAAAAGACGTCTTGGCTTTATTACGTAAACGGAGCCATATCCGCACTCTAAGTTTCAAGCTTAACTTTCTTCTTTCGCGATATGGGGGCGGACAAGAAACCACAGTGGTACCCCTCTTGTCCCAAACGACCCAATATGCTCCCTTCGGCTCAACCCTTTTAGCGGCTCATTTGCGGAATTATCTTCACTTACCAGGTTACTATTTCGATCAACACCAGTAATACTGAACCTATCATTTAGATTTACGAAGTAAAGAGTATAGCCACTCGGTTTGGCTTGCCTCTGACTATAGATTAGTCAATAAAAAAATGGCACCTCCCCTACCCCTTTTGTTGAATACATTTCTTTCAACAAAAGGTTTTGTCAGCTTTGACTTGAGGCTTTAAAATTGGCTCAGTTTATACCAGAAAGCCTGACTAAAGAGCCAAATTGTGTTATAAAACACTACAACTTGGCTCTTTGGTCAGGCTTTCTTTATTTTCGAATGATCGATAAAATGGAGAGCACCCTAAAACGGAGGGGACTCCCCACTGAATTACTGGCGCACCACCTTTACCGTTTTGGTTCGGGTGGGCGTTGCTACCTGCAAGAGGTAGGTGCCCGCATTGTCGCCCAGCTGCACCCGCTGCCGGATGGGCTGCGTAGTAGGCGCTACCGACACACGGCTCACCGCCCGGCCCTGAGCCGAAATCACCCGCAGGTGCAGGGCCTCCCCGGCGGGGTTGGCAACCAGCACCTCCACCCAGCTTTCGGGAGAGGGGTTGCCCAACAGAACCACATCCAGTTCAGAGAGGGATTCACTGGCCACCCGCGCCGGTCGGCTACAGAAAGCGCCAAAGTCGAACATAAACGGTGTGCCCTCCACCCCGTTCTGACGCACCCGGATGGTCACCGGCTTGGGGTCAGCCCGCAGACCAGCCTCGATGATGCCGTTCACGCTCGTGGTCCAGCCCGTGATGCCGATGGCGAAGTACTCCACCGCCGAGCCGTTGCCGCCCGTGCGGCCAAAAGTGATGGCTCCTGTAGAGCAGTTATAGCTCACCACGGTAGCCGCCAGCGGTCCACTTACGGGTGGCGTTGCCGTGGTGCTGCCCGCTGGACTCACCGTCAAGACAAAGCTCGTGCTGTTGCTTAGCCCGCCCGCATCGGTGACCGTCAGGATGACCGTGCTCACACCCGTCATCGACGGTGTACCCGAAAGGGTGCCTCCGTTCAGGGCAAGCCCAACGGGCAAACCCGAGGCTGAAAGCACCAGACCCGTCGGTGTTTGGGCGTCGGTGAACACGCTGCCCACATTCAGGCTATAGCCCACGCCCACCGTGGCCGACTGGGGCCCGACCGCGTTAGCGACCGATGGGGCCGTGTTGGTGGGCGGTTGGGGGTTGCCTGCGCAGAAAGCGCCAAAGTCAAACACGAACGGCGTGCCCTCCACCCCGTTCTGACGCACCCGGATGGTGATAGGCTTGGGATCCAGCCGCAGGCCCGCTTCGACCACATGACTGGGGTTGGTGGTCCAGCCCGTCACCCCGATGGCCAGGTACTCGACGGGGCTCCCGTTGCCCCCGGTAAAGCCGAAGGTGATGGCCCCGGCGGGGCAGTTGTAGCTCACCAGGGTAGCGGCCAGGGCGCTGCCCGTGGGTGGCGGGGTGGTGGTTTGACTCGTCAGGGGGCTGACGGTGAGCAGGAAGCTGGTGCTGTTGGTGAGTCCGCCGGGGTCGGTGGCGGTGAGGGTGATGGTACTCACGCCCGACAGGGAGGGCGTCCCGGTGAGGGTGTTGCCGGTGAGGGCCAGCCCGGCGGGCAGGCCAGTGGCCGAAAGCACCAGACTCGCCGGCGTCTGGGCGTCGGTGAAGACCGAGCCCACATTGAGGCTGTAGCCCACACCGAGGGTGGCCGATTGTGGGCCGACGGCATTCGCGAGGGTGGGCGAGGTGTTGCCTCCCCCCCCGGCACAGGTGGCGCGGGCGTCCCAGCGTAGGGAGACGGTGATGCCATTCTGGGTAGCCAGGATGGTGAAGGGCTCTACGTTGGGGCTCTGGTTACGGATGTCCTGGGCGAGCTGGGTGTCGACCATAGCCGAGCAGGAGGTGGTGGGGGCGGTAATGCCGATGGCCGCGTAGGTGATGGGCGTGCCGTTACCCCCGCTGACGCGGAACTGAATCTGCCCGGTACTGCAGTTGTAGGCGGGCTCGAGCAGGGTGAGTGGCGTGCCGAGGGAGCTGGGGTCAGCCCCGCAGAAGACGGGCGGATTGAGGACGGTAAGGGTAAACTGGGCGGTAGCTGAGCAGCCGTTGGATGCCGTACTGGTAACCGAATAAACGGTTGAGCCGGTAGCCGACGTAGGGGGCTGGATGGCAGGGGTGGTGGCCCCGGTGTTCCACTGGTAGTTGGCCCCCCCGGTAGCGGTTAGGGTGACGCTCTGTCCCTGAGCAACGGCGGGTGCGGGAGCCGCGTTAATGGTCACGGATGGCGCGGTCGTGCTGCCGGTGACAGTGACAGTAGCCAGAGCAGAGCATCCGCCTGCCCCGGTGATAATCACCGAGTAGGTTCCGGGCAAGGAAACGGTGGCGGTATTGGTTTGGCCAGTTTGGCTAAGCCCTGGTCCGCTGAAGGCATAGCTAGCCCCTGCGGGTGCTGCAGTGAGTGTGACGGTCGGATTGCTACAGGTGAGGGTGCCCGAAGCCACGAGGGTGGCATTGACCGCATTGGTGGCGCTCTCGACGCTGGTGGTAGCCGAAGCCGTGCAGCCGTTGGCACTCGTGAGGGTCACCGAGTAGAGCCCCCCGGCCGAAACGGTGGCCGTGTTATTCAACCCGTTCTGGTTGAGCCCGTTCCCAGCGAACCGGTAAGTGCCTTGACCGGCAGGCGAAGCCGTCAGGGTAACGGTCGGATTGGCGCAGGTGACCGTGCCCGAAGCTGAAAGCGAGACGGTAGGTGGGGCTTTGTCTTCGCTGATAGAGACGGACGCCGAAGCCGTACAGCCGTTGGCGGCCGTGACGGTTACCGAGAAGGGGCCCGCCGTGTTCACCGTACGCGAAGCATTGGTGCTGCCATCCTCCCAGCGGTAGGTACCTCCACCGCTTGCCGTGAGCGTCGCGCTTGGGTTGGTGCAGGTAAGTGTAGCCGAAGTAGGGCTGATACCCGCTGTGGGGGGCGTGGTGTTTCCAGAGACAGTGACCGTAGCCAGAGCCGAACAGCCACCAGCCGCCGTGACCACCACCGAGTAAGTGCCCGCAGCCGACACAGTAGCCGTGTTAGCCGCCCCGGTCTGACTCAAGCCCGGTCCGCTGAAGGCATAAGCTGCCCCGGCTGGTGAAGCCGTAAGCGTCACGGTGGGGTTATTGCAGGTGATGGTGCCCGATGCCACGAGGGTGGCATTGACGGCATTGGTGGCGCTCTCGACGGTGGTGGTGGCAGTTGCCGTACAGCCGTTGGTTCCGGTGACGGTGACCGAGTACAGACCCCCGGCGGAGATGGTGGCCGTGTTTGCTGTTCCAGCCTGATTCAGTCCCGGCCCGGCAAAGCGGTAAGTGCCCTGTCCGGCGGGTGAGGCCGTGAGCGTGACGGTGGGGTTGGCGCAGGTGACCGAGCCGGATACTGAAAGCGAGACGGTGGGTGGGGCTTTGTCTTCGCTCACGCTGACCGACATGGTGGCTGTGCAACCGTTGGTGGTGGTAACCGTGACCGAGTAGGTACCGGCAGCCGACACGCTGATTAGGGCTGTCGTGGCTCCACTGTTCCAGCGGTACGTGCCTCCACCTGAAGCGTTTAAGGTAGCCGTAGGGTTTGCACAGGTAATCAGGGTAGTTGAAGCGGCAATATTGGCCGTAGGCGGGGTCGTGTTTTCTGTCACGATGACGGTGGCCAGAGCCGAGCAGCCGCCTACCCCGGTGACGACCACCGAGTACGTACCGGCCGTTGAGACAGTTGCGGTGTTGGCCACTCCGGTTTGATTGAGGCCTGGCCCACTGAATTGGTAGCTCGCTCCGGCAGGTGCGGCTGTGAGGGTCACCGAGGGAGTGGTACAGGTGATGGTGCCCGAAGCAACCAGGGTAGCATTGACCGCATTGGTGGCACTTTCGACCGTTGTAGTTGCCGCAGCCGTGCAACCATTCGCACTCGTGAGGGTGACGGTATACCCCCCCCCAGCCGTAAGGGTGGCGGTGTTGTTTGTCCCAGTTTGGTCTAGTCCCGGCCCGCTGAATCGGTAGGTGCCTTGTCCAGCCGGTGAAGCCGTCAGGGTCAGGCTGGTCTGGGCGCAGGTAAGCGTGCCCGAAGGCCCTGCCGATAGGGAAATAGTGGGTGGAGCTTCCACGTTGAGGGTAGTCGTGGCCGAAACGGTCGTTCCATTGGTCTCAATGATGAGTGTGAAATTTTGTTCACCCGACCCTGCTGCCGTGAACGTCCGGCTGAAGCTCGTCCCTGAAGTTGTGCCACTGATGGGGCTGCTGCCGTTGGTGAGGGTAAAGTTGTAGGTGCCACTCACGTTGCCTACCGTGGCGGTGAAGGTAGCCGTGCTGCCCACGCAGACGGTGGCCGCCGTGGGTGCCAAGCCCGCCAACGTGGGCGCGGGTGGGGCGTTGACCGTGACGGTTACGCTTGTCTCGCTCCGGCAACCCGACGCATTCATACCCGTAACGGAGTAGGTGGACGTGCTGGCGGGCGTGGCCGTGAAGGGGTTAGCCGTGCTGCCGCCCGTCCACGTGTAGCTGGTTGCCCCCGATGCGGTGAGGGTGAGGGTCTGCCCGGCGGTGATGGTGAGCGAAGGGCTGGCGGTGATATTCAGGCTGGGGACAAGACTTGCATCCCCGGAGATGGTCCAGCCTTTGGGCCCCGTCAGATTGGCCCTGTCTGCCGCTGATGTACAGTACTGCCGACCAGTGGCCCCCAGATTCCGGCCCGTGACCGTACCGGAGTTGAAGCCCGTTAGGGTGGCATCGTAATTGGCCACGCTCATGCCGCAGTTATCCAGCATATTGGCCAAATTGACGGCGGGATTCAGACGGGTTCCCCAGGCTCCTAACGATTGATTGAAAGCACTGGCTCTCAAAAACATCAGACTCATATCCGTAACCTTAGCCATATTCCACGAACCGATGGGTTGATTGAAAGCACTGGCCCCATTAAACATCGCATACATATTCGTCACGTTGGCCGTATTCCACGAACCGATGGGTTGATTGAAAGCTCTGGCTTCAACAAACATTAAACTCATGTCAGTAACATTAGCCGTATTCCACGAGCCGATGTTTTGATTAAATGCCGTTGCCTGGTAAAACATCGCATACATATTCGTAAGATTGTCCGTATTCCACGAGCCGATGTTTTGATTGAAAGCACTGGCCCCATAAAACATGAAACTCATATCCGTCACCTTGACCGTATTCCACGAGCCGATGTTTTGATTGAAAGCACTGGCTCTATAAAACATCCCATTCATAGTAGTAACGTTGGCCGTATTCCACAAACCGATGTCTTGATTGAAAGCACTGGCCCCATTAAACATCGAATTTATAGTAGTAACGTTGGCGGTATTCCACGAGCCGATGTTTTGATTGAAAGCACTGGCTCCAGAAAACATGAAACTCATATCCGTCACCTTGACCGTATTCCACGAGCCGATGTTTTGATTGAAAGCACTGGCATTCGTAAACATCTGGAACATAATAGTAACATTGACTGTATTCCACGAACCGATATTGGCCGGGCCATTGAGTGAACTACAACCCCGGAACATATAACTCATATCACTAACACCGGCCAAATTCGGCACATCGCTGGCCGAAACGGCCAGCTGATCACACCCGTAAAACGCAGCGTTCATCGACGTCCAGCCTACCGTACCCCACTGTCTTACATCGATCAACCGGCTTCGGTCGGTGCCATTGCTGATTCTGATGCGTTGGAAATTAGCCGGGGCAATGCTCAGGTCAATGGTGGCCCCGGCGGGCAGGCCGACAATGGTGGCCGTTGAGCCCGTAAACGTACCCGAACCCGACGCCGATCCTGGCGAGACTTCCTGCCAGGTGTAGTTGACCATGCCGGAGGTGGCTACCCCAAACGTTAATGAGGTTGGCCCTGAGCCCCCCGTGGCCAGGTTCCAGCGGGTGATGAAGGGGCTGCCCGTGACCGTGACGGTTACGCTCGTTTCGCTGGTACAACCCGATGCGTTCGTACCTGTGACTGAGTAGGTGGTGGTGGTGAAGGGTGAGGCCGTGATGGGGTTGCTTGTACTTCCGCCCGTCCAGGTGTACGACGTACCACCCGATGCTGTGAGCGAGAGAGTCTGCCCGGCGGTGAGGGTGAGCGAGGGGCTGGCGGTGATGGTCAGGCTGGGGACAAGACTCGCATCCCCGGAAATGGTCCAGCTTTTGACCCCCGTCAGATTGGCCCGGTCTGCCGCCGACGCACAGTACTGCTGACCGGCGGCCCCCAAATTCCGGCCCGTTACCGTACCGGAGTTGAAGCCCGTCAGGGTGGCATCGTAGTTGGCCACGCTCATGCCGCAGTTATCCAGCATATTGGCTAAATTGACGGCGGAATTCAGGCGGGGTCCCCAAGCCCCTAATGACTGATTAAACGCACTGGCTCCAGAAAACATCTGGAACATATCCGTAACCTTGTCCGTATTCCACGAACCGATGTCTTGATTGAACGCACGGGCAAACCGAAACATCCCAGACATATTCGTCACATTGGCGGTATTCCACGAACCGATGTTTTGATTGAACGCACTGGCTCCCGAAAACATCTGATTCATATTCGTCACGTTGGCCGTATTCCACGAACCGATGTTGGCCGGACCATTAAGTGAAGTACAATTTAGGAACATACCACTCATAGTAGTAACACCGGCCAAATTGGGCACATCACTTGCCGAAACAGCTAACTGATTACAGCCTAAAAAAGCACCGTTCATCGACGTCCAGCCTACCGTGCCCCATTGTCTCACATCGATCAACCGGCTTCGGTCGGTACCAGCGTTGATGCGGATGCTCTGGAAATTGGTCGGCGCAATACTCAGGTCGATGGTGGCCCCGGCAGGCAGGCCGCTAATCGTGGCCGTTGCCCCCGTAAAGGTGCCTGAGCCAGACGACGCTCCTGGAGAGACTTCCTGCCAGGTGTAGCTCACCGTGCCGGAGGTGACTACTCCAAAACTCAACTGGTTTGCCCCTGAGCCTGCCGTGGCCAGGTTCCAGCGGGTGACGAAGGGCGTCTGCCCCTGCACCGTGAGGGCGAGTAGCAGCAACAAACCCGAAAAGGCCAGTTTGTAAGAGGAGATTCCGCAAGGAGGAGTGGTCAGAGGCCAGAAAAGAGAGGTAGAGGATAAACGCATAGGATGGAAGGAGTTGATGGAAAAAAGTTGCAAGACGACTCAACACGGGCTCAAACGAGGTTGAGATTTGTTCGGATAGAGTGGACTATTTTCATGGGGGTAAAAAATAAGACTGCATTCTGGCGGTATGGGCACATCGGCACTCGATACCACCCGAAACGAGTTGGTTTCAAAAAGGAATGAATTATGGATTTTTGCTGGCTCCGATGCCTTCCCCATTAGGGCAGCTTTACGACACCGATACGCTGGCTACGGGTGGATGTTTGCACTCGCAGTACCTACCCTACGCGCAGGGCAATGGGCAGTTCTTCATCCACCCGCTTGGATGCTCAGCTCGTCCCCATCGGTGGGGGTGAGGGGGCTCTTGTGATGGGTTAGTCGGGTGTGTTGGGCCAGTACGGGGCCAGTGAGAAGAAGGACGCAAACAAATCGTAGAAATGTCTTCATGGAAGGCGTGAAGAGGGTAGGTTAAAAAACGAGAAACGTACAGGGGAGCCAAAAGTGGGGCAAAATCCTGGGCAGGCGGACAGGATAGATAAGTGGCTGCCAGCAGTCTCAACGGGTGAAGATTGACCCAGTTGAAGCGAAGAATGAGAGGTGCATGAGTGGATGGTTAAGTAGTAAGGCTACCCAAATGAACTAGTTTTATTAGTGTAATGCAAGTGACATGTCCATTTATTTGTGAATTGGCGACCAAAATATACTATGGGGTTAGTATTTGTGTATATCAATAACTTATATAGGGCAAGGAGGAGATGATCAATAGAATTGGGGGAGTGGCTTCTTTGTTCAGGGTAATACACCACCATGTACCTGTCGTTTCAACCTCCGCCAATCAGTTCGTCCATGTTTCTATCCAATCGCAACTTCGTGTTTACTTGCCTGCTTACCTGTTTCACGCTGATAACCTCGTCGGTCGCCGTATTGGGGCAGTCGCAGACCCCGCCCGATAAAGTCGCCATCACCTCCTCCGATGGGCCAACCCGCGTGCAGGTCGGCGAAAACGGTGTGCTTCAGATAAACGTTGCTCCCAAAGACGCCCGGGCGATACAGAAACGGGGCTGGGTTCGGTATGCCGACTTTGGCGCGCGGGGCGATGGTAAAACGGACGATATCGACGCCATTGCCGGCGCCCACGCCTACGCTAACGCGCAGGGCCTGCCGGTCAAAGCCGATGCCGGGGCTACGTACTACATCGGCCCCAAAGACCGGACGGCCGTGATCCGGACCGATACTGATTTCGGAACGGCCAACTTCATCATCGACGATACCGAGGTGCAAAACCGGAATGCCGCCGTGTTTCTGGTTAGCTCCATGCTGCAGCCGTTTAAGCTGACGGGTATCACATCGCTCAAGCGGAATCAGGCCATCATTGAGGCCGCCCTACCCGGCCCCTGCCTCATCACCGTGACCGACTCGCACGTGAAGCGCTACATCCGCTTTGGGCTGAATCAGAACAATGGCGCGTCGCAAACCGACATTTTTATGGTCGATAAAGCGGGTCGGGTGGATATGAACGCGCCCATCATCTGGGATTTCGACCAGATCACCGACATCAGCGCCCTGCCCATCGACGAAAAGCTGCTCACGATCACTGGCGGGCGCTTCACGACGATTGCCAACCAGGCCGAGTCGAAATACACCTACTACAACCGGAACCTGACCATCAAACGCTCAAACGTGGTGGTCGACGGGCTTCAGCACCGCATTACGGGTGAGGGCGAGCACGGAGCTCCGTATGGCGGGTTTCTGAACATCGGCGATTGCGCCTACGTAACCGTTCGGAACACCGTGCTGACCGGTCACAAGGTGTATAATACCATCGGCGCTGCCGGTAAGCCCGTGTCGATGGGTACGTACGACATCTCAGCCAATCGCGCCCTCAACGTGTCGTTTATCAATTGCAGCCAAACCAACGACATCAACGACCGCGCATACTGGGGCATCATGGGCTCCAACTTCTGCAAGAATATGGTCTACGACCGCTGTGTGTTTTCGCGGTTCGATGCGCACATGGGCGTAGCCAATGCCACCATCCGCAACTCAACGCTGGGCCACATGGGCATCAACGCGATCGGCAGCGGCACTCTGACCGTCGAGAACAGCACCATTCGCGGGGGTACCCTCGTGAATCTGCGCTCCGATTACGGCAGCACTTGGCAAGGGGAGTTTGTGATTCGCAACTGTGTGTTTGTGCCCTCGGGCGGCCGGTCGGTGAGTGCGTCGCTTATTGGTGGTTCGTATGCGGGCGACCACGATTTTGGCTACACCTGCTACATGCCCGAGCGGATTCGGATCGAAAACCTGCGGATTGAGGACGGTAACCATCCCGACAATTACGCCGGACCAGCGATTTTTGCCAATTTCAACCCCAAGCTGAAAGACGAAACCTATCAGGAGAAGTTTCCGTACGTGAAAACCAAAGAGGTGATTCTACGGAACGTAACTACCGCAAGCGGCAAACCCCTGCGCACGAGCGAAAACCCATTTATGTTTAAGGATGTTAAAGTAGATGTTAATTGACGGGTTGGGGTTATGCCAATCAGTTCAACAACTCCCGACACAAACCCGTTAAGGAGTTAATAGCTTTAAAGCTCCGTTTTCGTTATCTTAGTTTTGTATGGCAACGCTAACCAACAGACCAACCGATCGGATTACACTCCGAATAGACCCCAGTCGCAAGTCTGAGTTTTTGCGGATGTTAAAACTATTTGATTTTGTGGAGGTTGAGCCGCTGGAAAAACAGGTGAAACAGTACGTTAAAGATGCGCCTAAGGAAGTCCCGTTGACCGATGAGGACATTCAGGCTGAAATCAACGTGGTGCGCCGAGCCAGGAAGCGGTTATGAACATCGCTTTTGATGCCAACATCTGGGTTTGATCGTGATTTACTTGTACTGGAACGCTGGCAACAGACGGAATTGATCTCGTTCAGCCAGTTTGAGCAACTTGTCGCGAACCTCCTGAATACCTAATTTTCAATACCGACTATGCGCTTATTTTTTACCGGCGGATCCGGAAAAGCCGGCAAGCACGTGATCCCGTACCTGCTCGAACAGGGACATACCGTGATGAACGTCGACCTCACCCCGCTGAATCATCCGGGTGTGTACAATCTGAACGCCGACATTACCGATTCGGGCCAAATGTTCAACGCCATGACTTCGTACGCCGGGCTCGACGAGCTGGAACCCGGTACCGGCGTCCCCAAATTCGATGCCGTTGTTCACTTTGCCGCCGTGCCCCGCATCCTGATCAAACCCGACAATGAGACGTTTCGGGTGAATACCGTCGGTACGTACAACGTGATCGAAGCGGCTGTGAAGCTGGGCATCAAAAAAGTAATCATTGCATCGTCGGAAACTACCTATGGCATCTGTTTTTCCGATGGGCAAACCGATCCTAAATCGTTGCCGCTGGAAGAAGATTACGACGTCGACCCGATGGATAGCTATGGTCTGTCGAAGGTAGTAAACGAGCAAACCGCCCGGGCATTTGCGCGTCGGTCGGGGATTGACATTTACGCCCTGCGCATCGGAAACGTGATTGAGCCGCACGAATACGCCGAGTTGTTTCCGCACTATTTTCGGCACCCCGAAGTGCGACGCCGGAATGCGTTCTGCTACATCGACGCGCGCGACCTGGGGCAGATCGTCGATTTGTGTTTGCAAAAAGATGGTCTCGGCTTTCAGGTCTTCAACGCCGGCAATGACCACAACGGGGCCGTGATCCCGACCAAAGAACTGGCCGAGCGGTTCTTCCCCAACGTGCCCCTAACCCGCGCCATGGGCGAACACGAAGCCCTGTTTTCGAACCGCAAAATCCGCGAAGTCCTTGGCTTCAAAGAAAAGCACAACTGGCGCAACTATGTGCCAGTTACGCCCTTTACGCACACAACACCGACGCCAGCCGACGGGATGAAATAACCGCCCCTTCCATGTAGCCGGGCGACTCGGTGGCCGTTTCGGTGCCGCCCAAAAACAGCTTTCCGTTCAGGTACGACTGCTGAAGTAGCGGATGTCCATTGTTCTGATGGGGCCGATTGAAGTAGGGAGAGCCCGATAACACAAATTCATCGTTCCATACCTTGTCGAAATAGGCGGTGGGTTGAAGAGCCTCCGGACCGAACAGGTCGCCAAGTTGCCGCAGCACCAGTTCCTGCCGCAATTCGGGGCTGTACGCGGCTGCCCCGCTGTTCAGAAACCCCGTAAAGCCGTATCGTTGCCCATCGGCTGAGGTATGGTCGTACATCTCCACCACGATGCCCGCATGGCTGTAGAGCATACCCGAATACCCTTCGGTTCGCCAGAACGGACGGGTATACTCAAGCACAAACTTAATCGACCCGGCCATCCAGGTCTGTACCGTTGGCAGCAGCGCCAGGGTGTCGGGCGGCAGCGCGGGTGTCACCTCAATCTGTGCCCCCATTAGCTGCGGGGGCAAACAAACTACGGCCTGATCGGCCTTATACGTTCGTCCATCGGCCGTTTCAACTACCACGGCTGGCCCGTCTTCCCGAATGCCCGTTACCGATGTGTTCAGGTGAATGGATTGCGGGTCGAGCCGCTCCGCGAGGGCCTGAATGAGCGCACGGGTGCCGCCCGCCAGCCGAAACGAGGGTGACTCTGAAGCCGGTACGAAGAACCGTTGCGGAGGCTCAAATGATTTGGTCTGGAATAAGGTGACGCCTTCCGAAACCTGCGGGAATGAGGTCAACTCCAGTTCGTCAATCAGTTGTAGCAGGCTAGGGTGCCGGTCGGAGAACCAGGTTGCCCCCAGCTCCAGGGGTGTCGAGCGCGGGCCTTCGACCGTGTGAATCCGGCCTCCCAGCCGGGCTGAGGCTTCGAGCAGGGTTACGGATATAGGCTGCGTTCTGAGCCAATAAGCCAGACATATCCCGCTCAGACCACCGCCCACAATAATGACATGTTTCGTCGATTCCATCCGGCAAAAGTACCCAATCTGCGTCGACTGCATTCCAATTTAACAAAGCAGATTGGCCCGCGGATGCCATGAATGGGGCCGGTATGCACGGATAAACTACCGAAGATAACTACTTCCCGTCGGGCGATGGCAGGCAATAAACCCAAAGAGGTCATTTCCCTTGTGTGGACGAGAAGTTTAGACAAACAGCCCACAGGTTAATCAATAAACCCGTCGCCCAATACACGGCATTGGACAACGGGTTATCGAAAGAAGTGGGATCAGAGAAATCTTACTGCCGAATCACTTTCACCGTTTTGGTGCGGGTGGGCGTTGCGACCTGCAAGAGGTAGGTTCCCGCATTGTCGCCCAACTGAACACGCTGCCGAATAACTTGACTCGTCGGAGTCACTTCCTGACTGTTCAGCAGACGGCCCTGAGCCGAGATCACCCGCAGGTGCAGAGCCTCACTGGCAGAGTTGGCCACCTGCACCTCTACCCAGCTTTCGGGAGTCGGGTTACCCAGCACTATTACCTCTAGTTCAGACACCGTTTCCGCAGCCACCCGCACGGGTCGGCTACAGAAGGCCCCGAAGTCAAACACGAAGGGCGTGCCCTCTACCCCGTTCTGCCGCACCCGGATGGTGACGGGCTTGGGATCAGCCCGCAACCCGGCCTCGATCATGCCATTCGCGTTGGTGGTCCAGCCGGTGGTGCCGATGGCGAAGTACTCCACCGCCGACCCGTTGCCGCCCGTTGACCCGATGACAATCGCTCCGGTTTGGCAGTTGTAGCTCACCACGGTGGCCGCCAATGGCCCGCTCACGGGTGGTGTAGACGTGGTGCTACCCGCCGGGCTGACGGTGAGTTGGAAGCTCGTGCTGTTGCTCAGTCCACCGGGGTCGGTGGCAGTCAAGGTCACTGTGCTCATTTCCGAGGTAGAGGGCCTACCTGTGAGGGTGCTGCCGTTCAGGGCCAGTCCGGCGGGCAGGCCCTGAACGGCAGCACCAGACCGGTCGGGGTTTGAGCGTCGGTAAACACGCTGCCCACATTCAGGCTGTAGCCCACGCCCACCGTGGCCGACTGGGGCCCAACGGGGTTCGCTACCGCCGGAGCCGAGTTGGGGGGGAACCACTGTGTGGCTACCCGTTGAGCTGACGGTGAGCACGAAGCTCGTACTGTTGCTTAGTCCACCGGGGTCAGTGGCGGTTACCATTACGGTGCTCACACCCGACAGGGAAGGAGTACCGGTGATTAGGTTACCTACAAGCGCCAGTCCGGCGCGTAAAGATAGCGCAACCCTTTGGCCTTCGTCACGTATGAGATGTTGCGGTTAACTAAATCTGACCAGGCAGTTATGTCAACTTATTATTAGTTTGTGCAGTTTGTTAAGGCGTAATATCCAAAATGGGTATTATGCTCAGAAGGGGTACATCAATGGCCAACCAGTAATACAACGTGAGCAATGGAAGCTGGCTGCCCTCCCATTAAATTCGTACAGGGGTCAGATGGTGTGAAAGTAGTGTTCGCACCATCTGACCCCTGCTTTACAGTCTTTTGCTTTGTTCGGGATTACACCGCCATGGCTTCCCGGGTGCGCACGTTTCGGACAATTTCGTCGCAGCTGGCGCAGGCAGTAGCCCCCTGCTGATGAAACCAGCGGCAACGTTCGCGGATGGAGCAGACTACCAGGGAGGCTTCAGCTTTTCGGTTCATGCCATCGACAATCCTGACCACCAGCCCGCAGCCCGTACCTTCGCCGGTCCAGTGGCCGCAGCCGTTTTTGATGCAGTTGCTGGCGAACCGAAACCGTTCCTCAGGTACACGCCCCTGCCGTGCAGTTTCTACAAACGTTTTGTCGACAATTATCGGCTCGTCAAGATATTCTATATGACCCGCTGCGTTCTGAACACCGAAGAGTTTAGCACCGGGCTTTGCAATTGAGCTGGGGCAGAGAAGGGAGGCCATAATCTGAGTGAGGGTCGAGCGAGTCAGGCACCAGCGAAGTCGGTTTCGTATGGTGCCTGATTCGACGTTAGTTAGAGTGAGATCGTACCCGGAAGCGGCATAACATCAGGCTCAGGCATCATACCGATGGGCATAATGCCGATGGGCTCAATGCCGATGATTGCTTTCAGATCCCCTCTACTCAGATCACCGCCACTAACTGCATCCAGGACATCGTCGGTCAATTGTCCTTCTTCGTCGATTTGAGCCAGCGATTTCATCAGTTCCTCCTGGGTTTCGGCTTCGTTGCGCAGGGTGTCAATCTTGTTGTTAATTGGCTTTTCCATAATTACTATGATCTATTTGGTTTGTGTTTAATTACGATTCAAAGGTCGGACGGCATCCTCCCGAAAGCTATAACAAGGGGTTGTACTTTAGTCAATCTGGTTATAAAGCAAACTCATCATCCGGTTCGTATAGGTTTGAAACAGTCGCTCCGGTCCATCCACCGAAGCCAGCACAGCCAGATCCGTCAGGCACAACGCATCCATTCGGCAAGCCCCATCGTGGGCCGAAAGCACCTCCCCTACCCGGGCATCGAAGCGGTCAATGGTGTCGATGGCGCGTTTGATGAGGCTTGTAAGCTGATAGAAGCTCTCCGTCGATAGTTGGGTATTGCCCACATAGTTTTCCAAACGTGCCCCGTTTCGGTAAGCCGGGTAGTTTTCCAGTCCCAGAAACGCCAGCATCCACTCCTTTCTGAAATGGCCTACCGCGTTGCAGATGCCCATGTAGTCGGCCACGAGTTCGTCGTGCAGATTGTTGGACGCCGAGCCAAACCGATTGAGGGTGTAGAGGTGCGTACATTCGTGGGCAAGCCGTATCGCCAGCGAATACGAGGCCCATTCGCTTGGGTCTACGCCGACCTGCTCAGCCGACACGTTGCTGTAGGGCTTGGTGCTCAGGATGATCAACTTATCCTTAAACAAACCGGGATTGGGCAGCACATGGCGGCTAAACTGTTCGTTCCAGCCTCCCAATGGATGGGTCGACTCCCATTGCGTTTTCAATTCGCGAATCCGTTCCCAATTATTAACTCCGTTGGCCAGCAGCGCCCCCATCGACGGGGGAACGGCCACCGGGTTATTTTTGTGGATAAGGCACCGAACGAGCCTGACAAAATCGTCGGCGTCGGGCACAATCAGAACCGGTACCGGACCGGCAATGCTTTCGTGGAGCGTCAGTCGCAGGGCTTCGGGCTGGTTTAGAGCTGGCGAAAGGTCGGCGTCTACTACGGGCGGCTTGCCTTTCAGCACGGCATCTATGTAGGCCTGCGTTTTGTTGATGCCTTCCACAACCGGAAAGTTCAGCTGCGGGTAGCACGTTCGCAGAAACGGAAACGCCTTATCCCCGGCCCAATCGGATGCGTGACTCTTCCAAAAGGCGATGGATGGTTCATTATCGGAAACGACTCCGAGGGAATTGTCCGCCGATCTGAACTTGTTCATGAAATAATCCTTCAGTTCTTCCGGCACCCCTTTGCCGGAGCCCTTCACAACGGATTCTGATGCGGTTGCTACCATGACTCAGGCGATTTGACGTTTGGCCAGCTGTGCAAACAGGCTATCCTTTTCCATGAGTTCGTCGTAGGTGCCTGACTCAACGATGGTCCCCTTATCGAGTACGTAAATGCGGTCGGCATTCTTGATCGTACTGAGCCGATGTGCAATGATAATCCGGGTTGCCTGAAGCTTATCTAAACTTTGCGTCACGGTATTTTGGGTTCGATTGTCCAGCGCGCTCGTGGCTTCGTCCATAAAGAGAAGGCGTGGTTTGTGGGCAATGGCCCGCGCAATCATCAGTCGCTGCCGCTGCCCACCCGAAAACGTACCGGCCCCCTCACTCACCACCGTGTGCATCTCCATCGGCATGTGCTTGATGTCCTCTTCCATACCGGCCATGCGAGCCGCTTCCCAGGCATCGTCTAAGGTTAGCTCCGAGTTGCCAATGATATTCTGAAAAATACTACCCGACATTAAGGCACCATTCTGCAACACAACGCCAATCTGCCGACGTACCAACTCCCGGTTCATCAGGTCGAATGAGTTGCCATCATAGTAAATGGAACCGGCTTCGGCCTGCTCAAAGCCCAGCAGTAATCGCATGATGGTTGATTTGCCCGAGCCCGAAGCCCCCACAAAGGCAACCATTTCGCCCGGCTTGATTTTAAACGTGACGTTGTTCAACACCAACGGCTGATCGTCTTTGTAGCGGAACGACACGGAATTCATTTCGATCTCCCCGGCCAGTTCGCCGGGATCAACGCTCTGATCGGCTGATTCGGTTTCCTCTTCCAGAATCGGCTTTACCCGTTCGTAAAGGGTGATTACATTCAGCGACGTAATCAGGGCCATGCTCAACCGCAGACTATCGTTCAGAAACTGATTGAAGGACGTAATGAACGCCATAAACACCCCGACGGATAACAGACCGGCGGCCGTGTTGGCCGTGGATACGGTGTAGTACAGGAACGCAAAAAAGAAGATGTTTGTGAATAGCGGGTACGATGCGTTAAATGCCTCTACAAAGTTTTGATACGTGCCCGAGTTAAAGCCCAGCTTTTTCAGAGTCGAAAACTTATCGGCCCACAGAGCAAACACACGCCGTTCGCCCCCTGTAATGCGGATCTTGGTAATGCCCGACAAAAACTCGAACAGAAACCCCTGAATCTGACCCTGATAGGTAGCTACCTCACGGTCATACTTGAGCTTCAACAAACCGATGACCGTCATAAACGCGGCAGCAAGCACGCCCAGCCCCACCCCTACCCACGCTAATTTACTGTCGTAATAAAAGAGGAGGAACAGGTTTACCGACGAAAATGCTCCGCTTAACACGGCCGTCATCAGGGTGCTGGAGATAATCTGCCGGATCGAGTTGATACTCAGCACCCGGTTAGTCAGGTCACCAGCGGAGTATTTTCTGTAGAACGTGACCGGCAATCGCAGCATGTGGTCCATCATGCCCGCCTGCAAATTGATACTCGATTTGGATTCGAGCCGAAGCCGCAGGGCACCCTCCACCAACTGAATGCCCGCTTTAACCAGGGCAATCATGATCAGGATCGCAAACACCTCCAGATGCAGTGACCGATCGGCCGTAGGCACCACGTCGTCGTACATAATGCCCGACAGAATCGGCACCAACAGACCAATTAAACTGCCGGCCAAAGCTGCCGTAATGAGCCACCTCGCGTCTTTTTCGACCCCTCTGATGGCAAACCGGAGCACCTTTTTCACCGAGCTCATCTTGCGGTCGAAGCCCGAAAAGAACATGTAGCCAATCGGTTCCAGCGTGGCGGCTACTTCATGGTTCACCACCGATTCGGCCCCGGTCGACAAGTTCTTCAGGACGTAGCTACTCGATGATTTCTGAAGGAGGGCCACGGGCGTTTTGTCTTCTTTAGTGAAGGCCAGCAACGGGCCATTCTCCGCCTTCCACCAGGTATCGCGCAGAATAATTTTGCGGATACGAAGCTTCGAGCTTTTGGCAATGAGGTGGAGTTGATTCGTGACGTTGTTCTGATGCGACTCAACGTATTTGGGTTCTTCGAGCGTAAAGCCAATCTGATCGCCAATTGCCTGACAGGTCCGAAACAGGAGATTTTGTCCCCGCGCGCGTTGGCCTGTGGCAGCCCCGGCCTCGACCGGATTCCCCGCCACGACCGACCTGATTTTACCCAGGGTGATTTCCAGCGCGGCCCGATCGTTGGCCTGTTTTACGGCCAGGTGATCGCTCTCTTCGACCTGCTGCGTTGTAATAGCCTCGTTGATCTGGCTATAAAAATAACGCTCTAACTTACTCAGGGCCAGCAGAAAATAGATCTCGTCCTGCAACAGGATTTCCCGCGTACTCAGCACGCGTACCACCGTATCCTTCGTTTTGGCTTTCAGCCACAGCTTGTTCGACACGGGAGCCAGAAAGTCCTGATACTCTTCATGGCTAACCTCCGTGCTTTCGGCATACAGGCTCACGGCTCCCTTCTGCAAATGAATCCAGTGGATGCCCGTCGACGGGAACGCCACCGTGTTGGCATCCAGTGTTACCTCACCAAATTGGTCGAGCGGTTTGTAAACGCGGGGTGCCTGCGTCGTGTTGAGGGCGGCAGCGGTTTTGGCAATCCACTTATTGATCATATTCTTCAAAAAGAAATGATCCACGTCGAGCAGCTTATTCTTATCAATGGCCAACAGGGTGGCCTCGCTGGAGAATACTAAGAGCCGGGTGTTTTCGGTAGTTGACTGGGGTAATAAGCTAAACAGTACCTCGCCTTTTTGGGCAGTGTATAGGTATTTGAGCCGGTGCTGATAATTGCCGGCCTCATCAATTTTGGTATAGAATAGATTGACCTCGCCCGAAAGCACCATCCAGAATGTTTCCGGGCTTTGGAGTACATACGGGCTTTCGGCACAGACGTATATCTTTTGATTGATAGCTGACATAAGAATACCGTTTATTTCGTCTCGATCAAATGGGCGTAGACGCCGTTTTTCTTCATCAATTCCGCATGCGTACCCCGCTCTACTACCTTGCCGTATTCCATCACAATGATCTCATCGCAATCAATGATTGTACTGAGCCGGTGCGCTACAATCAGGCACGTACAACCCCGCTTTTTAATGTTGTCCATCACGATCTTCTCGGCCGTGGGGTCCAGCGCGCTCGTGGCTTCGTCCATGATCAGAATCGACGGATTCGTGGCCAACGCCCGCGCTATCTCCAGACGTTGCCGCTGACCACCGCTGAAATTCGATCCCCCCTCCATCACCGAGCTATCGTACCCGTCTTTTCGCACGGATATGATGTCGTGAATAGCCGCATCGCGGGCCGACTGAATGATGTGTTTGTCGGGGATAGTCGAATCCCAGAAACTGATATTTTCTTTGATTGTCCCGTTGAAAATCAGCACTTCCTGATCAATCACCGCCAGCGAATTGGTAATCACATGCCGGGGGTATTCGCTCTTGGGCTTACCGTCAAACAAAACCTCACCACTCCACAGGGGGTACAAGCCGGAGGCAATCTTGGCCACGGTCGATTTGCCACTGCCCGACCCCCCAACCAGCGCCACCCGGCTTCCGGGCTTTACTTTCAGATTGAAATTCTCGATCAGCGGGGCTACCGTGGTGTTATACCCAAAGGTCACGTTCCGCATCTCGAAATAACCGACCAACTTGTTCTGGGCAGCCTCGGCCTGGTGGGTCGCTATGGCAGCGCTGCCTCTGAATTGTTCGTCGGTCTCATAATTCATCACGTCGTCGATGCGGTTCATGTCGCTTTCGGTTTCGTGGAGCATGGTACCCACGGCAATCAACTGGTTGACCGGCCCGATAAAGTTGCCCATCAGAAACGTGAACGATACCAGTGCGCCAAGGGTCATTTCGCCATCCATGATCCGCAACGCCCCCAGCCCCAGAATGAGGGTAGTGGTCAGGGATGTAATCAGGGGGGGCAACACGTTCAGCCGGATGGTAAGCCACCCTAATTGCTGCTGGGCGTTGGTGACTTTGGCTAAGTAGCCGATCCAGTTGGTGAAGAAGTCGTTTTCGCGACCCGACGCTTTGAGTGTTTCGATCATGCTGATGCCCGACGTTGTGGTACCCAGCAGTTTCCCGGTTTCGTTACTGAGCGTCCGGCTGCCATCTTTCCGAGCCCGCGACACGAACTTCAGGGCAATCACGTTCAAGGCGGCCATACCAATGCCGATCAGCGTGAGCGGCACATCGTAAGAGAACATCAGCATGGCATAAAACAGGACGATGATAACGTTCAGGGCCGCGTTGGCCAGATCGCCACTCAATAACCGGGCTACTTTGTCGTTGAGCGACACCCGGTTGCCAATCTCCCCGCTGTATCGTTGGGTAAAAAACGAAATGGGCAGATGAAAAACGTGCCACAGAAACTTACTGGAGGTAGCCAGGGCAAGCTTCGTTTCGAGCTTCAGCAGGTAATATTGCTGAATGTAGACCAACGCGGCATTTATGACCAACACGGCGCCCATAATCAGCAGCAGGGGCATCACAAAGTCGGCGTGGCCATTCACCAGGTACTTGTCAATGAATATTTTGATGAATGACGGAATCACTAAACCCGGCACAACCAGAAACAGGCTGGCCAGCAGAATATAAACGATACTCAGCTTGGAGTTGGAAATCCGCGACGCCAGCGACGACGCCAAGCCCCGTTTTTCGTTACCCTTTTCAAACTGCTCGGTTGGCTTAAACGTGAGCACTACCCCCGTGTAAGCCTCGTCGAACTCATCGTAGGTGACGCTGTAGCGGCCCTGGGCCGGGTCGCTCAGAAACACCTTGTTTTTGGTAAAGCCCTCCAGCACCAGAAAGTGGTTGAAGTTCCAGAAGATAATGGCCGGTGTCTCGATCTGCATCAGCTTCTCCATCGACTTGGCGTATCCTTTCGACTCTAGCCCGAACTGTTTGGCGGCTTTAATAATGTTGGTTGCCTTGAGCCCATCGCGCGATACCCCGCAGGCAATCCGGAGTTTTTCCAGCGGAACAAATTTACCAAAGTGCCCCAGCATGATGCTGAGCGCAGCTGCGCCACATTCGACGCTCTCCATCTGTAAGACCGTGGGGACTTTGACCGGGCCGGCCTGTTTCCCAATGGGAAATGTTGTCGTGGTTGCCATCTGGAAAACGCCGGATCAATACAGGTTGAAGAATTTCTTGAACGCGGGTACAACAATCGAAATGGGGTTCTCCTGCTTAACGGTGATCTGCCCCATGCACGTTGTGCCCTCTTTGATGGCAACGTCCGGCCCCTTGGCCGATGTCCACCGGAATCCACTGTGCGAGTCGGCGTCTTTCTCAAACTCAACGTGTACTTCAAACAGTGGCCCCAGGGCCAGCAGACCTTTGGCCAGCTGATCGTTTTTGACCGAGGTCATCATGCCCTGTTGCGTGATCGGAAAATCAGAAACGTAGGTAACCTTGCCTTTTATGAAGCCGTATTCCTGAGGTTGCACGGTGGAGGGCACCACGAAGGCTTCCATATTTCGCTTGATCTTCTTGCCATCCTGCGACGGAATGTACAACACCCCTTTCAGGCTGACCAATTGGCCATCCTGTCCGTTTTTGAGTTTGAACAGGGGCGTACCCGGCCCGACCATCACCCCGGCATCGGTCAGTACCTCCACCACTTCGCCACTGTACGAGCTGACAATGTTCGACTGGGTGTTGTAGCGCTCGGTCAGATACTGCAAGCTGCGCTCGGCTTCGGCAATCTGCTGCTGCTGAAACGTGACCTTTTGCTGCATGCCATAGCCCACGTCGTGCTGCCGGCTCGACACCTCGGCCAATTGTCCCTTCAGTCGCTCAATGGTATTTTGAGAGGCATCGATCTGTTGCTTTGTGTTGGCTACCTGCGCCTTTACGATCAACCCTTTTTCGAGCAAATTCACCTCCGATTCCAACTGGTTGGACAGAAACGACAGCTTCTTTTTCTCAGCCTCGATCTCACCCTGGATACTTACCCGATTCTGACTGATGAGTTCGCCCTCCAGCGCGGTTCCTTTGCTACCGTACGAAACGACCTTGTTCAGCTCGCTCTTTTTTTCGGCCACAACGGCCCGGGCGTTCTCGATCTGCTGCTGAAGATCGGGTTGCTGAATCGTAGCGATAACGTCACCTTTGGCCACCTTGTCGCCGATGCGTACGTTCAACTTCATCAGTTGCCCCTGCGCGGTGGCCACCACTTCGTGGACTTCACCCCCCAGCACGACCCCCGTAACGTTTAGTTTGGTACTCACCCGGCCAAAAACAGACCACGCGATACCCGTAGCCAGGGCGACAAATACGACCGAAAGGGTAATCCAGGCTTTCGGGCCGGTCACCTTGATTAATTGATCTAATTTTTCGGGTGTTGACAGCTTTTCTAAGGCTGACTTTCTAAAAAAACCTGCTGACATGGCTGTTTCGGTTAGTGGTTGGTTGGATCAGGAATTGTGTAAAACACGTTCTGATCAATGGTAAATCCGTTTGCATTGGCGCGAATCAACGTGCCGGTATCGTGCCGGAGGTTAATAATCGCAATGGCAAATTGCCGGTAGGCCTGCAAGTACTTCAGTTGTGCCGAGGTCAGGCGATCCTGAAACAGAATCAGGTTCAACATGGTCGTGAGGCCCGACTTAAACTTAATTTGCTCATTGTTGTACACATCCTGGTTGTAGTTCAGCACCTCCTCGGCTTTTTGAAGGCCCAGAACACTATTGTTCAGGTAGTTGAGGTCATTGCTGATGTCCAGCTCAAGGGTGCGCAGCAGGTTGTTAACCACTACGTTCTGATCGTTCATAGCCACGTAGCTCTTTATCCGATTACCCTTCGCCAGGTTGTTGTTGACGGGAAAGGTAAAGGTCAGTTTGGCCCCGGTACCCACGGTTCGTCCCTGATAATTGGAGAATGACGACAGGGCGTCGGTCATTCCGTTGCCGGTACTGATGCCCCCGTACGAAAAAAAGCCGGTCAAGTCCAACTGCGGCTTCACGTTGTTCTGGGCTAACTGATACTCCCGCTCCAGAGCTTCGTTACCCTGTTTTGCCGCCCGCAGATCGGCCCGTCGCTCCTTCGCTACGCGTACAAAATCGGCCTTCTCCAGATCAGGCCGGTACGCCGACCCCGCAATGCCTGGAAAATCGTTCTGGGGAATATCCAGCAGCAGACTTTCTTCCGTACTAAACCCGACTACCTTGCCGAGGTAGATTTTGGCTGCGTACAACTCCTGTTCGGCCATCAGCGTGAGCCGTTCCTGACTGGCTAAGTCGGCGCGAATCTGCACCAGATCACCTGCGGGCTTTTTATCACCCTTAATCAGCTCTTCGGTAACCGACAGCACGTTGCGGAGCCGGTTCTCACTTTGCTTGTAAATATCCAGGTTCTTATACGCTGCCGTGTAGCCCCAGTAGGCCGTTGCGATCTGCCACAGTTCGTACGAGTTGGCAAATTCATTGTTGCTTTTGGCGTTATCGACGTACAACGTATACGACCGTTCGAGTGCGGTGGTAACGCTGCGCCCCCGGCCCCGGAGCAGGGGCTGCGTCAGAGACAGGTTGAGGGTGCTTGCGTTGTTACCCAAAAACGGGTTGATCTGCTGGTTGTAGGCGTTAAGCGGATAATTGTTGTTCGTGAACCGATAGTTCATGCTTACCTCCGTCAACTGCCCCGTGCGGAGCCGTTGACGAATCCCCGCCGACAGGTTCAGTGTGTTCGACTTCAGGAGGCTGCTTTCCACCAGAGGGGCTCGGGGGTCGGCACCCGGCAGCACGTATTGATTGGTTTGAAGCAACAACTCGGAAAACGAATTCAGATCGAAAACACTCCGCTGAATCTGTAAATTCGACTCGGCACTCCGCACGGCGTATTCACTTCGAACGATGGTTGGGTTCCTGGACAGCGCACTCGATGCAATGTCGAGCAGGTTTGCCTTGATGGCTGTTTGCCCGTTTGCGTAGTGGTCTAGCCCCAACCAGAGCAGCCATAGCATGACGATAAAATGTCTCATTTTCTATGAATTGATCTTCTAACGTATACCTATATACGATATCCTAATTTGTCATTTATTTACGGACCCATGATGACCAATCACCGGAGCCAATGTGCCTGACTATACCTCCGAAAACCGGTGTAAGATTTTGGTAAACCGTGATCCGGCCTGGGCTACGCTATCGAGCACGCCCATCTCAACCATGTCTTCTTCTTCGGGATTGCCAAAGCCAAGCTGATCGGTCGTTTTCCGCAGACGATTGGAGAGAAACAGGGCCAAGGCATAGTAGAAGTTGGCCTTGAAGTCGGCGTTTGTCAGCATCCGGGCGCTGATCTTGTCGCGGGAGATCTGGAAAATATCGGAGGGTTTGGTAACGATCACCGACACCGACGGCGGCCGCGACTCCAGAAACGACATCTCACCAACCACCTCACCCGCTCCCAGGGTAGCAATGCACTCGTCGGAATTGGTAGTGGCGCACACCGCCAACTGACCCGATAGTACGATGTACAGACTATCAATAGCTTCTCCTTTGTTGATCAAACGGTCGCCCGTCTCCATGGACAGTTTGCTGCCATTCTGAAGCATCCATTCTACATCTCTGTCGTTCAGCTGGCCTAAGAAAAAAAGTGCTCGTTTCATGATTAATTTAGTTTATAGTATAGTCAGATCTTAAAGTAGTATGGGCAAATATATCGGGCGCATGACTGACAAAACTGTCAAAATATGGGTCAAATCGGACAGGCTTGTTACCGCAGCGAATGCAGCAACTCTTTCGGAGCTACATTGTATTGACAGGCAAACAACCTCGAGAAATAATGGACGTCGCTGTAGCCCACGGCATAGGCAATCTGAGAAACGGACTGCTGCACGTAACCGTCGATCAGCTGTTTTGCCCGGTGCAGACGCAATATTCGGATGTACTTGTTAGGCGTCAGAAACACCAGGTTCACAATCTTTCGGTGCAACTGCCGCTCGCTCACTGCCATCTTGTACGAGAGTTCGCCGAGGTCCAGGTAGTCCTGACTAATGTTATTATATACCTCTTTCTCAAGTCCCACCAGCCACTCCTGATCCACCTTCGCCACCTTTTGCGGGTTTACTTCCCCAGCACACATACTCCGCACGTTTTCATTCGACTCGTAAATGCCAAAAATCTCCGGGCGATGGTGATAGGTGACACTAAGGGACTTGGCTTTGGCTTTAGCCAGGATTTCTTCTACTATATCACTTATTTCTCGACTATTTCTGAAAATGATTTCCTCTATTTTGTCTTTGTCGTAGGTATCACTTTCTCTTCCCGCTTTTATGATACTCTCTAACGGACTTTTGATGTTTTGAGCAAGCTGTTCCAGGACGTTGGGTGAATTCCAGTTGATAGGTTGATTACAAATCGTATGCATATGAAATGTATGGTTGAAAATAAAACTATGTTTATTGTTTTTCTCAAATATGATCGAAATGTATTGATAACCATACGGACTGAGGCTGTTGTTGTCTTAACAATAGCCTCAGTGTATTCTATTCTCTATCAGAACGATAAACTAGCAAACGACCCTTAACAAGCCACCGCGAATCAACCGTTTAGCTAATTTTAGCTTGTTTTCAGCGCTCAGGAATGGAATATCATTCACCGAAAATGTTCCCTCCTGCTGAGCAATAAATGCGAGTGAATTTGCAATCTGAGAAGGGCCTTTAATAACATTACCCTGAAACGAAATCCTGGCTCCGGTAATAGTATTGCTTACGGTGGCACTCAATCCTTCCCTCCGGGAAAGCTGCGAGTCCAGGTTAATATGGTTGAGCTTGTTTAGGCTAGAAAAATGCCCGTCGGGTCTTGGCTGCTCTTTTGTTCGAAACTCTTCTCCTAAAATACTTAGGCAACCATTTATATTTTCTTTCTTGAATACCTGTTGAAGAATCGTGATGAAATTGAGTTCTGCGTCAGCTGAGAGTAGTTCACTATTGGGTGCATTCAAATAACCAATAGGAAGTGCTTGACGCAATTCTATATGCTTTTGACTCAAGCTTACCAATGCTTTGGAAATAAAATCAATCCACTGCGTAGAATGGACCCCGATAGTGATGTGCATTGACGACTGATCGGTGGTATATGCCTCATGTGGTACGCCACGCGGCATGTACAGTAGGTCGCCCGCTTTCATCGTAATCTCTCTGGCCCCACCCAGTTGCTCACGTTGAAAAACGGGTTGAAAGCTATGTAAGAGTGGAGTTTTAAAATAGGTGTCGTCGTACAAGATCCAGTGCTTTTCTCCAGAAATCTGCAAGGCGAAAACATCGTGTGAGTCATAATGAGGTGACAGCGCTTTTTCGTTTTCCGGCGTTAAGTAGAGGTTCGCAACCGCATTATGGCTTGTAAATTGACGAACGTTCTCGACAAGCATTTTGAGAGGGTCCCAATAATGTTGAATCTCGTTGATTACAATCGTATGACCGTCAGCATAAGCCGTATAAAGTTGATTCAAATTCAGACTTCCATCCTTGTTTTCATAAATGGTGGGATTCAAAGGCTGTTGGCTTTTAACCACTCGCAAGTTCCCCCCTTTCGGACGGTTATAGTCTAATACCTTATCTAAATCTGCGATTGAAAATAATGATGAAAAGAAATCAGGGTTATCTCTTTGGATATGTAAAACCTGTTTTTCCCAGTAATTGGCCTCAAAATCATGTAGACCTATTGGCTGAATCAAATCAGAGAAGTGTTTAACTGTGGCTCGTGTTTCAATATCGGTTTCCATCTGTAGCTAGCTTTAGGATAACTAAAAAGTATTATTATTACTAAAATTGTATAACTAATAGATAAATCTGGGAACACGCTAAACATCCCCTCCATTTACACCTCACAAGAAAACAACGGAGATCATTTTGATCATTAGTAATTTACTTTTTTGTCTTCGAAATCATGGTGATTACATTAACAAACAGTACAAGAACCCCTAATACAATGAATGCGTATCCTATTTTTTTATGGTTGTAGTAATGTATCAGCTGGTAACCAAAATACTCTAAGCCTATTCCGATCAAAATAGTCACAAGAGGTACCAAAACAGTCATTTGATCTTTGGATATCATGGCTAGTAAATTAGGGTGCAATTCAAATTATCGGATAAATATTTCTTAGATTATACTACTCGCAGTCAGCAGGTTAATTATAGAGAGACTGTTGATCTTATCGCACAACTGGCTCCAACCACTCTCCTATTTTACTGACTTGATAAGCTAATGTGTCGTATGCTAATCTATCCAAAAAGCGAACAACTATGTCCCACGACAATTTGAATTGCACCGATTTAATTATTCACTATCAGTTCTGTTAGCGTAATACCCTACTACAGCTCCTGCACCGGCAGCGACAATGGCAGCCCCGGCATACCAACAAAGTGTTGCGACGCTTACTGTTCCGATTACTTCTCCCCCAGAAACTGTTTCCAACTGTTCGTCCGTTAATTCTAACGTGTCCAGGTCCTTTTTTGAAGGAATGTTTAAATAGATAGTAGATGCGTCTGACTGATCTTCGACTACAAAGCGAACATCAGCTGAAAGACTATGTCCAACCACCTCTTCAAGTGTCTTGTGGGGATTTTTAATTAATCTTTCTTTAAACTCAGGACTATCCCATGAGTTTTGATACAAGTTATTTAAAACCTGTAAACCAGCAGCTTGACTTTCAGAATAGCTATTCATTATTATATTTTTTAGGTGTTTAAACTAGTTTACTTTTTACTGAGCTGTTGCTGATTCTGTATTGTCTCTTGTTGCCATATCTTTTCCTATCGCATAACCACCTACAAAAGCACCGCCTACAAAAGTGCATATTGCAATAGCTAAAAGAATTGACTCGCCACCTGCAACCATTTCTAACTGTTCATCGCTTAATTCCATACAATCTAGCTCTACCTTTTTTGGGAGGTTGAAATAAACTGTAGACTCATCAGTTTGATCGACAACCAAAAACTTTTGGCCTTGTCCGATGAGAATTTTTTCACCCGTAAGCTTCTCGATGGTTTCAAGCGGGTTATTGATCAACTCGCTTTTGAATTGAGCATCTTCCCAGGCTTTTGCTACGACTTGTGCGTATAGCTTTTGTTCTTGTGAAATTTCCATTTGTTTGATTGGTTGTTCTAATGTATGATCGAAATAGTTGATATAACTAATGGGTTTTCATTAGCATTCCACAGTTGGAATAGGGTAAGTAGGTAAAGGCAAAATGGGTAAAATTGGAAGGAGAAGAATAGGCCAAACTCCACCATCTACTCCTCCTGCCACAACTTCAAGCTGATCTTCGTTCAACTCGACGTCCTCTGTAATGGGCTTAGCCGGAAGGTTGATGTACACGGTACTCCGGTCGGTCTGATCGCGAACTACCAAGGTCTTCCCTTGGGGAATGTTGAGCTTCTGGCCAGTCAGCTTTTCAATGGCTGCTATAGGGTTAGCCACCAGGTCACTTTTAAATTGGTCATCTTCCCAGGCTTTTTGTACAACTTCGGCGTACAATTTTTGCTCTTGTGTAAACTCCATTGTTTTGTTTGTTTTGGTTTATTTATAGATGTATTATAGGGTAATGCAATCGTTGAGGTTTGGGAACAAGTTTCGGATAAAATCGCCCCAAATTCTTTGCCCACCGCCCGCAACCGCTTCGAGTTGGTCTTCGGTCAGTTCCATGTTTTCAATTTCGGGCTCGGCGGGAATGTTTACGTAGATCGTTGACTTGTCGGTTTGATCGAGAAACACCAGGCTTTTGCCCTCCGGCACAACCACTTTAACGCCGGTCAGTTTTTCAATTGCCTTAACTGGGTCGGCTAGTAGCTCTGTTTTAAAGTTCGTATCCTCCCAGGCTTTTGAGATGACCGTCTCTATGATTTCTTGTTTTCTCTGTTCCATATCTTTATTTGTATGATACAAAGCTATCTTTATACTTTCTGACGAATTTGCCAAATTGACTGTCAAAAGTGCCTAACCATATCTCTTCAGTTATCAGGTAAATAGCGCAAGCTTTGCAGATAACTGGGTAGGTTGTAGGGAGTCGCTGTTCAGGAAACAGTCGGCAGAGGCACCGACTAAACAACTATTTGTTATCCTGAGTCGATTAGTGCGAAACTTCTGTTATTTGACCGTGTTCCGTCGGCTGATTTCTGCCTGAATGCTCTTTAACCTCTTAGAATATACGTTTTCTACCAAGATGGCAGCAATCACCAACATGTAAGTGAGGCTAGAACCGTTGTGTGTAGCCGACCAAATGGCGATACCAGTTAATACCCCTATGAACAGAGCCGTTGGCATCTTCCATGATTTCAACTTTTTCTCCGCTGACACTAACTCATCAGGCGTCATTTTTGCGTAATCTTCTTCTGTTTTCATAGCACGATTGGGGAACGTATTCACCGATTAGGCGACCAACTGAGCTACAGCGCTTTTCTCAACGAAGTACATCGCTATATCGCCTTTGCCTTTTGCATTGACGCTACCTCGGTACTCGAAGCTGAAGCACGGTTCATCCTTTATGAGTTGATATAATGTCTCACTGATATTAACCTTTCCTACCTGGCTACTACTTTCCATCCGGCTCGCCGTATTGACCGTATCGCCCCATACGTCGTACTGGAATTTCTTCACCCCGACGATCCCGGCAACAATTGGGCCGGCGTGGATGCCTAACCGCATTTCAAAAGCCGGACGACCTATGCTTCGGTTTTCATCCGCCCGCTGCGTCATAAACGCCTGCATCTCCAGGCCTGCGAGCACTGTATTCTTTAATGAGCTTTCATCGGCGTGAGGGATACCGCCAGCGGCCATGTAGGCATCGCCAATGGTTTTTATTTTTTCAACTTGATATTTCTCCGTAATCAGGTCGAAGGCACGGAAACAGATGTTGATCTCCTCCACCAAACTCTGCGGGGTCATCTTTTCAGCCGTCTGCGTGAATGACTTGAAGTCGGTAAACAAGATCGATACTAAGTTGTAATCACGGGCATTTACACTGCCCTTTTCTTTCAACTCGTCAGCTATCTCCTGGGGCAGAATATTCAGCAGTAGGGCCTCCGAGCGGTCTTTTTCATGTTTTATCGCAGCCCGCGACTTCCTGACGAAGTTCAGCTGGCTCCACAGACCGATTGCAATCAGGAGTATAAAGCCCAGCGAGAGAATAATCAGGTTACGCTGTTTCTCGCGTCGCTGTACCTCCTCTTTGTGCTTCAGTTGAATCGAATGTTCTTTCTTCACGTAGGCAATGCTGTCGACCAACTGTTGCTTCTGAAACTCCATGCCCATCACCTTATTGGATGTTTCGGCTAAATTCAAACTATCTTCAAACGCGTTGGCCTGCTCATAATAATGAAGAGACTGCCGGGTATTGCCTATCGCTTTGTACGATTGATACAGGCAATCACATCCTCGCTTTTTTAAGGATACGGAACCTACTCTTTCGGCTAACGTTAAACCCGATTGGCATCGTTTAACTGCATCATTATTCTTTCCTGACTGTCGTAAAATGTTGCCAATAGCGATCCGTGCTTCAGCCTGATTCTGTAAACTACCTATCTGATCAGAATAAGCCAAACAGCGCGTGTAATAGGGTAGTGCTCCGGTAAAGTTTGACTGTTCATAAAATAGATCACCCAAACTGGACAGTGCCATTACCTGTAGCTGCTTATCCTGCTTTTTATTTGCGACTTGTAACGCTTTATTCAAGCTAATGAATGCTTTATTATATTCACCTTGCTTGACATAAACATTGCCTATCGCAGTCAAAACTTGTGCGACTGCTTCTTGATTATTGCTTGCTTTATAAACAGTGTAGGCTTTATCAAAGTACCTCATGGCGCTACTATAATCTTTTGCTCTCGTGTAAATAGAGCCTACATTATGAGTAGCTATTGCCAAATTTCCTGCGTCTCCTATTTCTTCAAAAAGAGTAGCCGCCTGCCGATATTGATCTAACGCTTTGATGTAATTACCTTGACTGTTACATACATTGCCAATATTGTTCAATGTTTGGGCTACCCCTTTTTTGTAGCTTATCTTTTTGAACGTTTCCGATGCTTTTTCAAACATGGATATTGCTTTTGAGAAATCTCCTAAATAGAAGCAACTGATTGCCATGTAATTATAACAGTCGCCTGTTTTCTTACCATCTCCGATGCTTTGATAAAGCTTTCGACTCTCCTCGAACAGAACTAAAGACTGCCGATAGGCTTGGGTATCCTGGTAGTGTGAACCCACTTTAAAAAGACTATCTGCTCCGCTCTTAGTACGAGTCGTTTCCTTCGTCGGTATAGTAGTCCTCTTCGTCGGAGTGGTTTGTGCATACAGCTCTACCTCTAATGCATTGATTAGAAAGAGACCCAGCAGTATGCACATCCACGACTTCATCATCCTTTAGCAAACGGATTAGTACCATCACCACCACCCGATATAATATCTAACTGCTCTTCGTTCAGTTCCATGTCCTCCAGGTTTGGCTCGGCTGGGGGGGTATTCGAAACGGTTGACGCGTTCGTTTGGTCAACGATGACCGACTGCTTGTCTTTCGGAGTGTTTTGTGCGTTCATGACCTTGTCCGTTTATGTTGGTTTGGCACAAAGTTGCCCAGCTACTTCCTGACAGAACTGACAAAAAAACGGTCAAAACTTCCAATCGGCGAAAACGTCCTCAACTCACTGTTTCAAAGGTAGACTGGCATCGATTCGTTTTCAACAACACCCGGTTATAGTTTATTCCAATTGGTTATAGGATGTAACACCAACGGTTGGTGTATACACAAAACTGGGCAAAACGGGCCAATGCTACATATTGCTATGCCGAGCTTCTGCTACTAATTTCCGTCTGAATGGCTTTCAGGTCCTGTCTCCTTTTATGTGCCCCGGCTGCCAGCAGGGCAATCAGAGCCAACAACGCAGAATGCCGAAAGCCGACCGAATAGAATGCGAAGGTATATAGCAAACTGCCGAAAGCCACACCAACCATAACCGTGAGAAATGAGGCCTGTTTCTTCATCCTGGCTTCCTCACCGGTTAACTCATCCAGCGTGAGACTCGAGTAATTCGTGTTTGCGTCCATAACTTCGTGCCTTTAAAAAATCTCATTTCTGGTTTGCAACTCTTTCTTTACCACTCTTATTTCATGTAATTTATTGGTTAGAACAAGTTGCCATTCTGGGTAGAAGTACTCCCCCGCTTTAGGCACGGGGGAGTTTCTATACCTGCTTTTACCACTCGTATGGATTATTTTTATGATTTCGCGCGTAGCTAAGGTGCTCCACGAGTGACTCTTACTACTATGGTTAATGGTAGAACTCGCATGAATGATCTATCTATTTTGCTTCTTCTTCATTTCGTTTTGCCTGTACAAAAATGGGTACCCAGTAATCAGCGATCAAAAACCTCAGATTATAGTTTATTCCGTCAGGTTATAACGCTATAGCGGCATCAGGCTGCTTCGTCGTATTGATAAAGTAACTCATCCGTTGGCGGCTCCATCCCGTCGAACAAGTCGCCCGCCGATACAATCCAGTTGTCGTCGAACGAGCCAATTTCGTCGGCCATTGAGTCCGCATCGTTGTTGATCCATACCTCAAAGGAGAACTCCGTGTTGATGTGCTTTTTCATGAGCGTATCCGTTTAGAAGGCCATTATTAAGTCTTTTTTGTGCTTGTTTGATGAATCAAAATTGACCGTATTCTCCTCCGTTTTCAATAACCATTGGTTGTATCGTAATCCATTTGGGCATAGATTATTCCGTTAGGTTATAATGCGTGCTTTCTGATGATGCAAACGCCTGATCGGCCGGTTGCCGGGCCTTCTGCGCATCATAATACTTCGCCAGACAGTGATACAGCACTAACTCATAGGCCCGTTGCTTAGCCGGAAAAAGCCGGTTTATAAGCATATGGATCAGGCTTTGCAGAATAGGCATGAGCTGAATGGCCCCCGGAAATGCCACGCGGAGTTTGTTCACTAAATCTACCTTCAGACAATCGGGCATCGTTTCTTTCAGAATATCCTGGTACGCGATGCCAAGCGCATGGTCGATTACCGGCCGGTATTGCCTGAACTTTTCGTTCTGCTGCCGGCGCAGGTTCACGTCCCCGTTAAATTCGTGGAAGAATCCATCCTTCATCTGGTTCATTAACTGGCTTCGCTCGGCAATAGACAATCCTGCACCCGTTAATAGCCAATTGATTTTTGCCACAGCAAAGGCGAAGCGGCTGCTCTCGTCGAAAACCGCTTTGTGCTGGGCCAGAAAAGCAAGTGTGGTCAAACTGTCGCAGTGAAAAATTAACTCACATAGTTCGATTTGCTCGTGGCCGTAGCGTTCAATCTCGCGGACATAGGTGTCCATCTGCACCCGGTGAACCACACCGTCCTGCACCCGGTCGTGCAGGGCCTCTTCAACCTGTCGCATAACTACGTGGTGAAAATCAAGGTAGGGGTTTCCGTGGAATCGCAGTCGCAGATGAGGATCGACGTCTTTGTAGCGTACAAAAAAGAACTGATCAATCACGCCCTTGGTCAGCAGTTGCTCCACAATCGGATAGAGGACATTGGCAAGCAGATCGTCCGACGTTTTTTCACCGGTATAGATTTTTAGGTACAGCCATTCACTCCCTACCGAAAACCGACGCTGAGGCAAAGTGGTCAGGCCTGGCAACAGACCCGATAATTTCGGAGCAGATGGGTTGCTGAACGGAATAATCACCTCGTTGGTAAAGGGTTGCCCACCTACCGATACAGGACAGTTATCGGCCGTAGCGAAGTACTCATAAATCCGAACGCTATTTCGCTTTTGTAATTCGGCGACTAACAGGTTCAACGATTCCGGGTTATGCAAACACACCAGAAGCTCGTGGTCATGCATACCAACAACAAACTCCTGGGGGAGCCCCTTTTCATTCAGCTGGATTGCTAACTGGAACAAATTTCCCAGTGGTAGATCATCAGCCTGCAACTGCCACGTAGCCCGGCTCAGAATAATATTCTTATACCGTACCCGGGGCAGATACGCTTGCTCGGCCAGCACGCCCCAGTTCCATTTAACATCCAGGTAGCTATCCTGATGTTGCAGATCACACAGGAAACGGTACGTGGGTAGTCCCTGATGGTAGTTATGCGCGTTGGTCAGGCGTGGTATAACCCGTTTGTTCAGCCGGCGGGAGCGTAGTACCACTCGCCCATTGCGTACCGAAACCATCAGATCATCCAGTGGTATCTGGTGTTCCGCATCGACCGACGATTGAGCCAGGTAAGGAATTTCGTACTGATAAAGAGTAGGACGGGTCAGAATATTGCCCGCCCGGCTCTCGGGGAAATGAACGATTTCGGCAAAAACAACATCGGGATGGTGGCGCTCAGTGGCCCGCACACAGTGCTGCACTGCTTCGGTCAACGGGGAGCTGCCGGCACAAAATCGGCTCAGTAACGTCGCGGCTGATGGCCCTTTACAGGCTTGCATCACAAAACGGTACTCATTCCGATCAATGGCCTCCCCCGATTTCGCGAGCCAGTTTCCGAACACGTAAAAGCTTTCGGGTAAGACTGTCACTTCTCGTCGTTGTTTGGTGATTCGATCCAGATCGGCCGGGCTTAGATCAATCTCGGCCCGACGGCTGTAGAGACTCTCCGAGTATTTGTCCAGTATAAAGGATTGCCACCAGTTCCAGGTGGGTGCTTGTGGAATCCCTTCAATGTTGGGTAATGACAGATCGTCGATCATGGGTGCGTAGCCAACGCCCAGGCCCGACTGCACCCCGTAACCAATGCCAAATTCACTATCCAGTGCCAATGCCAGCGGAATCTCTTCCTCTTCGTACCGATCATAGAAACGACGTTTGAAATCGTCCATGTCCGGGCAATGATGGGGCTGATTTAGTACGGCCACCTGTTCGATCTGTTGTCGAAGGTGTTCCATGGCCGACTGCCCAACGGATAGTACCTCCTCATAGAACGAATCGACCTGAAGCCGGTCTATGGGGGCCTTTAGCTGTTGTTCATCCAGCCAGGAACCGATCTGATTTCCAAGACTGACCACGTTGGGTGTAGTGGCAACCAGCTCTTTTAATTGCCTCAGATTTTGAGTTATTAACGCGGTGTCTGGCAGAGCCCCCACCCTATCAATCAGTACATCGAGGTACGAATCACCGATCAGCAATGGGTCTAGTTCGCAACTAAGCAGTTGTTCATCAATTAATTGATTGACAAAAGTATGCGCTTCTCCCTCGTCAACGTTCATTTCCATGAGGTAGCTAACCAGCTGAGGTACTGTTGTACCTGTTCTGGCCCGCTCGAACAACCGTTTCAGAAACGGATCGCCCGTCAGTGCAGTTATAAAATAATTGCGGCCTTTGGCGGTTTGCTGCATCTCCACGTACCGGAAATTCCCGCCAACGGCATACAGGGAATTGTTGGTGTAGAACAAGACACCATTACGAATAACCGGTTGTCTGAGCAGCCAGTCCCGAATGGTCATTATACATTCTATATCAAGCCGAATATGCCGTCGAACCGGTTGGGGGTTTTTGCATCGTAGGCGTGTGTAATCCGCATAGCCTGCCAGCGTACAGCCAGCAAAAAGCCCGTATGGTGTACTCCGGGTGCTCATACGAATGGCGTACTTATAGAGTGTTTGCAGCAGTTTATGAACGTCGGAGAGCTGCTCACCTGATAGCCAGCGGGCAAAGCGTTCGTGTAGGGAGGGAGAAGCCAGATAGATAGCTTCCTGAGCAGAGGGGTCGCTGTACCACTCACGGAGGAGTTCGTCCAGGGTATGATGAAGTAGGCGGTCCTGCATCTCGTTTAGCTTACTGATCGAGAATACGGGGCGACGCACGAAAAGGAAAGGGTAAACAGTGAACATAGTGCAAAATGATAAAGAGAGGTCTCTTCAATTTTGCAAATAGGTATCATATACCCATGCTATTCTACCAAAAAAGTGCAAAGAATCTCATAAACGGTATAAAAACGATCTATGACATTGGTAAACAGTACGTTTTATTCATTTAACTGTCCAGACAGGCACGACTCGAGAGCCAATTGAAATTGACTAAACGAATAGGGTTCATTCAAAAAAGCCGTCGGGCAAAGCTCATAATGACTGTATAAGTAAAAGGGGTATTGGGCGGTCAGCAGTAGTTTTTCGGGCTTGCGTAGTGCGGCAAGCAGTGAATGGTCAATCAACTGGTCTGGTGGGGGTAGGCACGCTAAGGTCAGTCCTATTTCATCATTATGGAGATGCGCAATAGCCTCATTTGTGAACGCACCGGCCCAGATAATATCCAGAAAGCCGGTGCGATTCACAAACTTGGTGAGCAGACATTCGCCAGCTCCGTAATGAGAAAGGAGAAGACTGGGAATCATTCGATTACTGAGCGGTAAATATTGTGATAATGCATGACAAGCCAGATTTTTGTTTACCCTGAACAGTATCTGAGCCAAGGTTGTAGATGCGCTCTTTAACAAGAATAAGACGCTGGGGCTGAGGTTGCGTTTGCATGTAGAATAGAGTTTAAGAGATTCCTTTTTGCGATTGCTGAAACAAACGTAGGGCAGCACAGAACGAGAAAAAAAGTATTTCGTCCAACAGAGTCTATTCTCCCGGCCAATACAGAAAAAGACACGGTGAATGAATTCGCCGAAATTATGTCAGTCTTAGCTGGAGCGTCACCTGATAGGTATTAGGGCTGGTATTAACAGCTAATTCGTGCTGGTCAGGATATAGAATTTGAAGACGTTTCCGGGTGTTTACCAGACCAACCCCCCCCGGCTCGGACCCGGCTTTGTCGGTTTCGGAGACTCCAAGGCTATTCTTGACGATAAACGTGAATAAACCATCCTGGATCGAAGCATTTATATGGATGAAAGCCGCTTGCTTACTTTTGCGGACACCGTGTTTAAACGCATTCTCAACCAACGAAATTAACAGGAGCGGAGCAATCTGGTAACCCGAGAAGTTACCGGCTTGGTCAAACCCGATGCTTACTTTATGTCCATGTCGAATACGTTCGAGATCCAGATAATTCTGAATGTACGCTAACTCTTTTTCCAGGTCAGACTGTCCCTGATTTGACTCATACAAACCATATCGCATCAGGCTGGCGAGCTTCAACACCTGCTCGGCAGCCTGTTCATTGGTGTCCATAATGTCGACATAGACACTGTTCAACGTATTGAACAAGAAGTGAGGGTTGATCTGCGATTTAAGAAAGTTGACTTCTAACTGAAGATTCTCTTGCTCAAGGGCTAATTTATCGCGCTCCAGCGTCAATTTATCGCGTTCCAGAATGAGCTTATCATGTTCTAGTTTCGCACTCTTTCTTTGAAAGTTAAGGATATCCCTAATGGATTTGATCGATAAGAGAATTGTTGGTACAAAAAGACTTATAGAGTAATTCCAGGCCAACAAACGCAAACTTGTAAAAGCACCAAGCCACCCACCTTCATCTTTTAAGAAGATGTCCCAGGCACGTCTTATGTATGTCTTCTCTTTCCCTACATATCCATCCGTAACACTCAATAAACTTTTGAAAGTAAAGTAGTTAATTAAATAAGTTAGGTAATAGACCACTACAATAGAAACGATCGTAACAATAATCTTCTTCTTGTATAAGAACCGAGGAAAAATAAAGTAGCCAAAAAAATAGAACAAAGACACATTTAAGATAAAGTCTATGCCACTAATAACGTTTATAACCAGGGCATTATCTCTGTGAATTTTTGTAGTCATCCATCGTTCTACACCAAAGTAGAACAGTATCCATAGCCCTACATGCAAGCCAACTCTAAACCACTTCTTCATTGTGAGCTGTCTCATACCCCCTACCGCATCATGCGTTTCAACACCTCCATTACCCGATCTCGGTAGGTAACCCCAATTGGCACCCGCTTCCCGTTCAATGTTGTAATCAGATTTCCGTCTATTTCCTTGATGGCCCCCAACCGAATTATATACGAACGATTGACCCGCAGAAACTCCTCTGCCGGAAGCATCGTCTCCAGCTTCCCCATCGTCATATAGGTTAAGATCGTACGATCGGCTAAATGGATGGTGAGGTAATCGCTGTCGCTCTCCACAAAGAGAATATCGGCAGGAGCCACCCGGATCAGCTTCTTATCTTCTTTTACCAGAAAAAAATTGCCTTTTTGCCCTGCTGTCTCAGTCGACTCTGATTCGGCTATTGGTTTTATCACCGGCTCGGAGGCCGGTAAACCAGGTGAGCTATCGGGGGAGAGCACGTTTGAAGTTGTTATGCCTTGTCGGGCTTTGAATTTGTTGATAGCCTGCATAAACCGTTCAAAAGGTGCGGGCTTTAACAGGTAGTCCAAGACGTCGTGTTCGAACCCCTGCACGGCATACTCCGAGTAGGCGGTTACCATCACCACCGCCGGCCGTGAAAAGTCGGGCCGGTGAGCGGGTAAGGCTTTCAGGAATTCGATACCCGTCATCTCAGGCATCTCAATGTCCAAAAAAATCAGATCGGGTTTAGCCTGCTCAATGGCAAACAGAGCTTCAACAGCATCGTAGACTTGCCCTACCAACTCCAGATAAGGAACGCGTTTGATATATTTTTCGAGCAGGACGTGAGCGGGCGCTTCATCGTCTACAATAAAACAACGGATTGTTTGCTGCATAGCTACAGGGGTGCCTCGGCGGTAAACGGTGAATGCAAACACCGTAAGTATACATGTATTTACCGAAATAGATGTATGGTTCGCCGAAATAACTTGATCGTCTTTGCTAACAGGATTTACTTCGATTCATCAACCACTGCGAAAGTTACCAACTAACCATTGCACGCATATGAATCCGATTGCGCTCAAAATCCGCAAACTACGTGAAATCCACAACTACCCTCAGGAGTACGTTGCATTTCAGTTAGGAGTCAGCCAGGCCGCATACAGCAAAAAAGAAACCGGCCGCACCGAACTGTCGCTAACCGTTTTGCAGCAGGTGGCTACTCTGTACGGCATTAGCCTCGTAGACCTCATTAGTCTTACGCTACAGGATCTTATTGTTCATGCGGTAAAGCAGCAGGTTTCATAGAGCGTGTTGTAAGGAAATCTGAGGGAGTGTATCTGAAGCTATATCACAGGGACGAGGCTGGATTCGTTCTTCAGTCAGTGTGCCCTCACAGTTGGCAGGCCCCCGTGAACAAATAGATCGGCTGAGTCAGCCTGATTCTCGGGCATCGTGTTGGGGTAGGGCTCGGAGCCGGGCTATGCGGTAATGAGCCGTTGTTTCAAAGGGGTATGACCAGCCAGCAGCTGATTGAAATGGTCGATGAGTGGGTAAAGTTCTTGAGTCAGGTGACGGTACTGGCATTGGATAAGCCCCGGTGCATCGCATCAGACCGGTGCAGTATCAACTAGCGGAGTGGCAGCAAGCCGGTCAGCATCTCTTCTTTTTACCGGCTTATAGTTCTGTTGGAGACGATCAGGCGGAATCCAGTCTGTTGAGGCATAATACCCAAAATGAGTATTATGCCTCAACTCGCTGATTCACTGAGATATAACACCAATTTCTGGTATTTATTTTAAACATTATCACTTAACAAAAACATCCCTTCTGAGCATAATACCCAAAATGGGTATTATGCTCAGAAGGGATGTTTTTTTGGCTAACTAGTACAACGTTTTATAGCCATCTGAATGGTTCAACAGTCACTAGAGTAATTCTTTTAAGGCGGTCGCCTTGAGAATGAGCTGGTCAAGACGGGCCCGTGTAAGCGACTTCCCTGATAACAGATTCTCCATAAAACCCGTCAGCTCCGCCTGCGCCTTCGCTTTGGCTTTATACTTTTTTTCTGAATCCTGTGCCTCTACTTTCTCCTGCGTACCTGTAGCGAGTGATTCCAGCTCATCAACACTGCTAATCACGGAGACAGATGGCATTTTCCCTACTTTTTGAAGGGAACCTTTATCTACTTTTACTGCCCCTGAAAGTACCATTTTCTTCAGGTCAGGTGCGAGTCGTTCGACGCCCGCAGCAAATTCTGAATCGCGGATAATGGTGTTTTTGCCTACGTTGTATTCTTGTGCCAGCTTTTCAGCTGTGATGGTCACCTGGCTTTTTCCGCCTTACCTGTTGAGTCAGGCGTCTTTTCTTCTATGCGGTCGTACTTCCCTTTATCGGCTTTTTCATTCAGATAACGAAGCCCCCGAAAATACTGAATCTGTTGCGGGGTAAGATTACGACGCCCTAGCTGCAAATCGATCATGAAATCTTTCACCGACTTCAAATCCGCAAAATCCATCAGCTGGATATTAAAGCTAATGTTTCGCGCTTTGCAAATCCGATAGCGGTTATGGCCATCAACCAACACATAGGCTGGCTCGTCGGGTGTTGTCGAAGTTGGATCGATCTTCTGCCAAGTGGTCTCCCAAAGACTCAGGGCGTCCCGACAGCCATTTGCGACAATATTCAATTCCAGCTGCTTGTTCTCTTCCTCAGTTGGTTCGGGTATCCAACTCCGTAACTCAGGCGATCAGATTCAAGTATGGACTGACGAGCCGGTGACGAACATTGCGCGAGAAGCCGGGCAACGCACGGCGCAGGCTTTTGGTGAACGCTCCTATGATCTTCTTCGGCGGCTGAAGGTTGGCGTAGTCGGCTGCTCTGGCACGGGTAGCCCGGTGATTGAACAGCTAGCCCGGTTGCAGGTAGGTCACTTAGTACTGGTCGATCCTGATATGATTGAAAAGAAAAACCTTAACCGGATTCTTCATTCGACCTATCAGGACGCAGTAGACCACCGTCCCAAAGTGGACGTGCTTGGTGATGGGGTTGTTTCTATGCAGTTAGGAACAGACGTCACCCGCATACAAGCCAATCTGTACGACGACACGGACGTATTACTTGAGCTTGCCGGTTGCGACGTGCTAATCGGCTGTATGGACAGCGTCGATGGCCGGTTCCTGCTTAACCGACTGGCTACATTTTACCTGGTCCCCTACCTTGATTTGGGCGTAAAGCTACAGGCCGACGGGACAGGTGGCATTGAGCACATTAGTGGGGCGGTACATTTCCTTCAACCCGGTAAATCGTCGCTGATAACGCGGGGCATGTTCGATGAGACAGATGTACGTTCGGCTTCAGAATACCGGAAGGATCCAGAGACGTTTTCCGAGAGGGTGAAACACGACTATTTCCGGGATGTACCTGTCAATCGCTCAGCGGTCATCTCCGTCAATATGCTGACCGCTGCGGCAGCCGTTTGCGAATTGCTCAATCGCCTACACCCTTTCCGCAAGGAACCCGCCCATCAAGTACTGGAGATGACAGAAGGCTATTGGGCCAACACCGAGGAGTCCTACTTTCCGGTAGATGACTATTTAGTGCGTAGAATTGGCCGGGGTACGTTACAGCCTTTCTTGGAGATGGTGGACCTTAACATACCGATTTTATGCTGATGGCACGTACCTGGATGCAGAAGCTAAAACTTAGGCTTCTGCGTCTTTTTTTTGATACACACTACCTTGCCCAGCGCGTTGACGATTTACCAGAGCATATCCATGAACGTCGTATCTACTTAGTTGGTGCATCGGAAGCCCCCTGGCTGATCGCGTTTCAGTGTCCTTGCGGCTGTGGGAATCTAATTCAGCTCAATACCCTGAAAGAAGCTAAACCGCGCTGGACTTACGAACACCACCGCTTTAATCACATCAGCTTAGCACCTTCTGTATGGCGCAAAGTTGGTTGTAAAAGCCATTTCTGGATTCGTAACGGTAAGGTTGCGTGGTGTTAGCTTTTGGGTCATTTCCCGATCACTTGCTCGCTAGACTATGTTAAGTTTCCTCATCACAACCAGAGGTTATTTTCTCCAACCATCGGCAGGAGAAAATAACCTCTATTAAACGCACTGCTCCGCGTTAAGCAGATTGTCTGGTAATTATTGATCTTCTTTCGCTTTTTCGAGTCGCTTTCGAGCCTGCTCAATGGCTGTATGTAGCTTTTGCTCCAGTAAGGTGCGTGGCAGTTGATGCGTCAGGTATTCGGCCACTCGGATATCGCCTTTGTCGAGTTCGAGCAGTTCAATATGCTCGTGCGATTTTTCGGCACAGAGTATCAAGCCGATTGGATTATTCTCTCCTTCCAGCATCTCATGCTTACGAAGCCAGCCCAGATACAGTTCCATCTGCCCTTTGTAGGCAGCTTTAAACCGTCCCAACTTGAGGTCTATAGCCACCAGTCGACGTAACCGACGGTGGTAGAAGAGCAGGTCGATCCGGTGGTCGTCGCCGTCGATGACAATCCGTTTTTGTCGGGCCATGAACGCAAAGTCGGAGCCGAGTTCGATGATGAACTTCTGTAATTCAGAAACAATGGCATCTTCCAGTTCTTCCTCTGAGTACGTCTTTTCTAAGCCTAGAAAATCAAGTACGTAAGGGTCACGAAACACCATGTCGGGCGTTAGCCGGTCCGTTTCATGCAACTCTGCCAGCTCACGCCGGATGGTTTCGTCAGGCTGTTGCGAAATAGCGGTACGCTCGTACAGCATTCCGTCGATCTTTTGCCGCAGCATCCGTACACTCCACCGCTCCAGTCGGGCCATTTGGGTGTAAAACTCCCGCTTTAGGTCGTCTTTGACGTAAAGCAGCGTAACCAGATGTGACCACGTAAATTGTTCAGACAGTGTCTGAATAATTGATACGTCGGGATAAAGCCGGGCTAACTCTATGGCATTGGTAAGGTTTGCGGGGCTAAACCCTTTGCCGTATTCAGCCGTAAGGCGGTCGCTCAACTGCCGAATGGTTTGCTTGCCGTATTCAGCCCTCCCCTGCCCTAATACTTCAATGTTGATGCGTTTGCCGATAGCCCAGTAGAGCCGGGTAATTTCCGCATTAATAACCAGAGCCACCTTCTGCCTCGACTGCCCGATCAGTGCACGGAGGTCATTAAGTAAATCGGGCGAAATAGGTGAGTGATTAGTCATATAGTTGGGTTAGTATTTCTTGTTTTTTTACGATTCGAGTTTCTGATTCGCCCCGGTTGTCTGCGTGAGTAATGCCTTCAGCGCCTGCAAATCGGCCTGCCGCTCGCGGTCGAGGGCTTCAATCTTGTCGATTAGCTCAGTGGGCGTATCGTGCTGCTGGACATGCATGACTTCTTTGTAACGCTTGATGCTCAGGTTGTAATTGTTGGCCGGATGTCGGCCACCGGCTCAGAAAAGCTCTGATCAGTTCTGGTATGTGTCGTCTTCCCGGCCGTGCCAGCGGGCCACGCTGTCGGGAATGTCGTTGGCGGCCGTGGCCTGGCTTTTATCATCGAGCGTGAAGCCATCGTCCCGCATGTCGTAAAACCAGACAGCGCCCGTACCGCCCGCGTTCGTTTTGGTGAAAATCAGAATGGCCGTGCTCACGTCGGCGTAGGGCTCGAACACCCCGCCCGGCATCTCCATGCCACCCTGCAACTGATGGCGGTCAATAAGTACCTGCCGAATCTGCCGATGGGCTTTAGAGGATCCGAACAATACTCCATCGGGTACGATCACAGCCGCCCGGCCACCCGCCCTCAGACCACGTAGCATTAGGATTAGAAACAGGAGTTCCGTTTTCTTAGTGTTAAAGGTCTGTAAAACTCGCTTTTCTACAGCTTCGTGATCCAAACTCCCATTGAACGGCGGGTTAGCCAGCACCAGCGTAGCGCGATCAGTAAAGCCCGCGTTGGCTTCCGACAACGCATCCATGTCAATCAGATTCAGTCGTTCAATCCCGTGCAACATCAGGTTCATCACCCCAATGCGAATCATCGTCGCATCGAACTCCATGCCTAGGAACATCGATTCATTGAACCGTTTCCAAAACTCAGGCTGAAAGAACTCGCCGACATGATGCTGATGGAGGTACTCAGCCGGGCCCACGAGAAAGCCGCAGCTTCCTGAGGGAGGGTCGCAAACGACGTCATCGGGTGTATGGCGCATCAGGTCAACCATCAGTTTGATGATGTATCGAGGGGTATGAAACTGCCCATTTTGCCCAGCCGTCGCGATTTTAGCGAGCAGGTATTCATACACATCACCCTTCGTACGCGGTCTTCCATGCGCACGTCGGAGAGCAGATCGACAACCTGTGTCAGCAAGCGGGGCGAGGGAATCATAAACGTAGCTCCTTTCATAAAGCGGTTGTACGCGGTGCCCTCCACATTTCCCAGGCTACGCATAAGCGCAAACACACCATCAGGCGGGTAAAAAGCGTAAAGAGTTCTTCGGGGCCGAGGTACCGGAACCGGCTCCAGCGCAGGTATTGCTGTTCATTCTGGCTGATAAATAGGCGATTCAACCGGCTTGCCTGTATACGTGGCCTTTTGTTCTTTCGCCAATTGAATATCATCGAGCCGTTTGATGAACAGCATCCGGGCCGCCGGGGCGGTAAGTAATCTGCTCAATTACAGTCAGCGGGTTGGTGATACCGCCCGTCCAGAAAGCATTCCATATTTTGTCGATTTGAGTACGTTGATTGCCGGTAAGCATAGAAAGGGGGTAACGTCTTGAATTAATGGTGCCAGATTGACACCATTTTTTTCTGGTTAGGCACGTTATAAATGGTGTCAATCTGGCACCATTTTGAGGTGTCTTTGCGGTCGCTCGATAATGGTGCCAGATTGACACCATTATCGGCAAGGCTTATTTCACCTGCTTTTTGGCTTGCTTCAGCAGAGCAATCAACTGATCGCAGTCCGCGACAAACTCCGTCGCGTTCGGGTCGAGTGTCTTAGCTATCTGAGCTATCTTTTTTAGTAGGTTCCTGACCTCTTTTGAAACGGTTGCGGGTATAGCTGTCGGCTCTGCTGCTTCAACTGGCGCAATAGCATTTACATCTGCTAACGATAACGGCCGGGCTTCCGGCGAGACCATTTTTCCAATTTCACGGACTACCTCTTTGGGCAGTTTCTGCGTACCCTTCAGTACCTCCTCTTTCAAGGAAGGTTCCAGGCGGTCAAGTCCTTCAGAATAATCGCGATCGCGCAGGATGGTGCGGGGCGACACATTGAACTCTTTCGCCAATTTATCGCGGGTACGTTCCGCCGGGGCGCCGGCCGCTTGCTTTTCTGCTTTCTCAGTACCACTCCTCCCCTCTTCAGCAACCGGACGGCCTACCGTCTGACGCTCGTTTCGGTACTTCAGGCCACGCAGGTACGACATCTGTTCTGGTGTCAGGTTTCGCCGTCCCAGTTGGTTGTCGATCATGAAGTCGCGCACGGCCTGAAGCGTCGGAAACTCACGAAGCGATATTTTGAATTCCACTCCATTCGAGGAGCAAATTTCATGTCGGTTATGACCGTCGATCAGTACGTTCACCGGGGTGTCATCGGCTGAACCATCGACCAATCCCTGTGTCGTCTGCCAGATCAGCAACGGCTCGCGGCACCCGTCTTTCAGAATATTACTTTTTAACTGCTCATACTCTCCCACTTGCAACGGAGGGATCAGAGCTTTAAGTTCTGGAAGGATCGTAATGTTGGCCTTCACCTCGTCGAGCATACTCTGCATGAGGTTAGCCGTATTGCGATGCAGCACGGGCGGCTCGCCGGAAGCGGTTTTAAACTTCTTCATCTGTATCAGGCTGGATGTTTAGCCACCACTTCATCGGCCAGGGCTTGGTAATCAGTGGCTCCGGTAGAGGTAGGTTTGTACTCAAAAATATCCTGACCGACGTACTGCGATTCGGCCAGTGCGATGTTCTGCCGGATTTCCGTCTTGAAAAACGGCTGGCCTTTCAGATCAGCCCGTACCTGCGCCATCAGTTCCCGGTGCAGTACCAATTGGGGGTTTACCCGCGCCATCACAATGCCCTCGACGCCTAAACGCGCATTAAACGATTCCTTGATGTCATGGATCAACTCAAGGAGGTTATACATTCCTTTGACGGCCGAGGCTTCCGGCTCCAGCACCACCAGGGCCGCCGTAGAAGCGACCAGGGCCGAATACGTGAAGATGGTAAGCGAAGGCGGGCAGTCGATCAGGATGTAGTCGTATTGCGTCAGCAGCGGGGTCAGTGCATTACGGAAGCGAAGCACTCCGCTCGGCGTTTTGGTCAAATCCGCTTCGGCTCGGGCCAATTCCAGATCGCTCGGCACCAAGTGGTAGTTTTCTTTCAGCGGCACAACCGGAATAGGAACATTCTGGGTCAGGGCCTGAAGCAGTTGCTGCTCGGGGTTGTGTACGCCTAAACTCTGCGACAGATTACCCTGCGAATCCATGTCGATGAGGAGCACCGACTGTCCCCGATTCGCCAGTCCTTTACCCAAGTTAATAGTTGTGGTGGTCTTACCCACTCCCCCTTTATGATTGACGACAGCCAATACGATCGCCCGGTGGTTCAGAAAATCGTCAATTCCATATTGGCGAAGCACTGGCACCAAAGCTTTCAAATGGGCTTCACTCAGGGTACGTTGCCCATTCATCGCTTTGGCCAGTGTACCAGTTGGCAGGCCAGCCTCTTTGTTTAAGCCCGAATGAGAAAGCGTAGGCTTCTTTTTCAGGAATTTATACACCTCCTCGTGTGTCAGCATAAGTTTAGGCGCTTTTTTTGCCATAAATTTATACCATTAAAACAAAAACAGAAGCAATTTGGTAAAAATTTTTACCAAATTGCTTCTGTGCGCGCCAATTCCGAATTACATACAGCCATACGTAGGGCCGGAGGTTGAGTTTCAGCCCGTCGTGCTGGGCATCCGCCAATGATGAAGCCCAACATCTGGTGTAGGGCGTTGGGGTACGAAGCCGAACGCGACGCTGGCCAGCATTGATGCCCCTTTGAACAGAGCCATTGTGGCTCTGCTGGTATTGGAAGGACTTCGTTTCGTCGAGGTAACGCGGCTGACCGTCGGCGATGTGGAGTTTGACAAGGGGCAGCTCCAGATACGTGGCAAAGGGAAAAACACAAAAAAGGCCATTAAGCTCTTTGCCCCCTGCGCCAAAGCCCTTCGCCAGTACATACAATCTGATGGGGTAGTTTCGCCGACCTCTCCCCGCTCTTACCCAGATAGTCGGACCGCCTTATTTCCCGAACTGAAAACAGCCCAGATCCGCTACCGGGTTGACAAGTACCTGAGAGCCCTTGATTTGAAACGACCCAAGATGTCGGCCCATAGCCTGCACCACACGGCGGGGCAGATCATGATTGACAAAGGAGTAGAGCCGATGTGGGTGCAGTACCATCTTCGGCACGAACTGTTCGAGACGACGCAGTTTTACATTAAAAAGCAGACAGAGCGCGACTACTTCGTGAAGATGCCGAATACGATGTGAAGTAGTATTTAAGTGTATCGCTTGGCTATAAAGAGAATAAAGCCTATTCAAGTTTTGAATTTACCGATGTCCGGCTTAGGGCGCGGGGTTTTCAGGAAGTAATGCGTAAACCTTAGCATATTTATTTTATAGTTCATCCGCAATTCGTTGCAGTTCCCATACCTTCCAGCAATTGTAGTTTAATTGACGCACCATAAGCTTTCGACGGGTCAGCTGGGCCTTTTGAAGCACTCAACTCGACAGTCTCACAGCATCGGGGAGCTAGTCTTTTTCGAGAAACGTATACAGCCGTCCGTAAGCGGGAATTAGTTGCTGCCGGATAGCCTGTTCATACTGACGGGTAATGTCAGCTATCAGGGATAAAGCCATCGTGCATGGACGCAGTAGGGCCATAGAAGGTACTTTGGATCAAATCGTCAACCAAAAACGACTGTAGCTGCCTGATAACCCGACTCACAACTTTCTTAAGAAGAACCCGTCCTGATGGAATACCTCGCTTAAGAACACCAATGGTAGATTCAGTCAGATCCACGTAATTGTTTATGCGAGCCAGAAAGTCGGCATAGTCTCTGGGAGTGCGGAAGGGTTGTAAGCCATCTTTACTTCCCAATCGGGCCATATTGACATAAATTCCGTTCAACTGACCTATGGCAAACAAGTGGAATGGAAACCGTAGCTCTTCGAGTTGATCGGTCAGGTCTTAGCGAAAGCAGTCGAAGGTCAGACGATCAGAAGTCGGCAAAATGGCCTTCTCGGCTAGGAGGTAGGTGGGCGATTCGTTCCCACTGCTGGTCGGTGATTTCGTAACGGCGTAGACTACAAAGATGGAAAGCTCGGCTAACTTTACCTAACTGTCAACACACTCTAGTTTAAGCAGTTAAACAGGAAGAAAATACACCAGAATTTTTGCTCCCCCTTCCTTACAATTCGGGCTTACTCATGTTTCGAAGCATCAGGTTTAATGTGGTAAATTTTACCACATTAAACCTGATGCTTCGAAAAGTCGGAGGAATCAAGTAAATCAAGCAGGTTCTGAAGGCGGGCAGCTAACTCAAGACAATTGCCTTGATGGATGGTAAGGGACCCTTTAGTTGTTGTGATAGCTGAATAATGGTTTCAATGTTCTCTGTAATTGAAACCTTAGGCGATGGGTTTACCTGGTTATTTACCTCGAGTACATCCTCCGTTTCTTCAACAGAACCTACAAGCGCCATATTTATCTCGGTAGGTGACCCAATTGGGTGGGCAGGTGTATCCAGTTCGCCAAGAGCTACAATATCGCTTTTCTTAACTTTAATCTTTCGAGTCAAGACATCTTTCTTCAACGAATCGGATAGCTTATCCATGCCTTTTGCATATTGTGCATCGATTCTGATCGTTTTAGGACTTACATTAAACTGATCGGCAAGAACATCTTCGGTACGACGTTTAGGTGTATCAGTAGCTGACTGGTTTGGCCTTCAGGCTTTTTCTTTAAGGTCAGGTATTTTTGACCTCTCAAATAAGCCATCTGTTCAGCTGTAAGATTCCTACGGCCCAGTTGATTGTCAATCATGAAACTGAGAACAGCTTCTTTATCGTCAAATTCACGAAGAGAAATCTTAAAATCAATTCCATTGCGTTGACATATTCCGTACCGATTGTGCCCATCAATTAAGACGTAAATCAAGGTGTTGTCAGAATTTCCATATAGGGCATCTTTTGTGGTGTTCCACACCAGCAATGGTTCCCGACAGCCATCACGGATAATATTAATTTCAAGTTGTTCGTATTCATCCTGACCGAGGGGGGGGGGGGGAATAAGTGATTCAAAATCAGGGAAGATAGTAATTTGAGATTTGATTTGTTCTTGTTGCACCAGGGATCCGGCTTCCTTACGAATTAGTGGTTTTTGTCCAAATTGACTTAGGCTTTTTTTCATGATTGTCGATGGAAAAGGATTAATTGCCAAAATGAGTGACATATTCACTCGCAAGTTGTTTGTAGTCTTGGGCCCCAGGGGAAGAATTGCTATACTGAAATATATCTTTCTGAGCGTATTGGGATTCTTTTAGAGCTGCATTGAGTCGAATCTCTGTATTGAGTACCCTAAAATCTGAGAGATCCTGACGAACAGTCTGAATAATCTCTTTGTGTATAACTAATCGACGGTCAACTCTGGTAAGTATGATTCCATCAATCATTTCAGCGTCGGCCAGTTCAAGGTCAGACGGTGCTAAACTCAGATTTTCAGAAACGTTGATAACCGGCAGGGGCGCATCCGTCAATAAGGCGTGTGCCACCTGACTTTCAGGCTGCTCCACCCCAAGAATCTGACTTAGGTTGCTCTGTGGGTCCAGATCAACTAATAATACGCGAAAACCACGGCTGGCTAAAGCAGCCCCTAGCGAGGAGGTGGTCGTCGTTTTGCCGACTCCGCCTTTGTGGTTAATCACTGCAATCACTCTCGCCTTAGTGTACAACCCTTCCATGTAGCCATATTTGTTTAGAATAGGCTCAAGCTTAGCCAGATGATTTGCATTGAGAGTGCGAGTGCCCAAAAGCCCTTAGGCGAGGGTTCCTTTGGGCAAACCAGATTCTTTTTCCAGCACCGAAACTGTCAAGGCAGGATTATTCTTTAGGAATAGTTTTGCGCTTTCGAGCGTCAGCATAGTGTCGGGGTTTGTAAAGATTTCATTGCAAACGAAGCAAAATCCCTCAAATTCCGTAATAAAATCCTTACAAATACTTCAATTATTTATCCGTACAAAGAGTAGTACCATGCTAAGGGCATATCTCTTCTACATTTAACAATCGTCAGCCTAAAATCTTGCTTCAAACACTAGCTAACACCAGACTTCACAAGCCCAGAGACGGTATGCCCTACCTGCTCAGAGGTTCAAAAAAGATGATAGGTACTTCTGCTGAAATCACTTTACGCTATCATTAACTGAGTTTCTAACAGGAAATCATCGGCCAATTCCTACCCTATATCCAGACAAGTCTATTCATAATGAAGCCAGCTTCCTTTGTAAAAGCTGGCTTCATTATGAATAGACTTGTTTGTAATGCCCTTAGTTAGACGCCGAACCAGTTGGGTTCTGGTAAAGGGCCAGCGGCTTTGCGGTAAATCCAGGTCCACTCCATTGGACGGTCAGCGCGGGTACCTTTGTCGGCCCGCTGGTATAAACCAGGCTAACCGGGTGCATCCCTTTTGCCAATCGAACGGTAGCAATATGGGAATGGCCAGCCCTGTTTTGCCTACCAGCATCGAGGATAGTAGCCTCGTGAAGCCGCATCACCGCACCCTGAACGGTCTGTAGCGCAAACGAATATTCACCATCTTCCGGCACAGCTAACAAGCCTCGAAACTCAATGACCATACCTTTACCCGGGGTTAGTATATCGACATTCAGTCCTTCGCTTACACCAGATTTTATCGGCCCTTCCCGCAAGCTGGTCGGCAGGGGTGCCCAAGGGGAGGTTATCTCGTACATCCGGTAGGCGATTCCCCGTTCTGTTGCTCTCACCTGGCGCAAAGCTGGCATAAAATCCCGGTCATATGGACGTACTGCGCTGGTATCCGGCCTCCGGAGTTGCAACACCCGATCCTTCATTCGTTCCTGTAAACGCTGGAAATAAAGGCTACTTCCAGCCAGATTGGTGCGCTCCTGAGCATCAACCCGGGTATCGTAGATCTGAAAATCATCCTGAGACGACTTCAGGTTTATCCGTATTCCTTTGTAGCCATCCTCATAGATCACCTGCATCTCCCCATGTGCCTGACCTCGGTGCGCGGGTAAAAACTCCTCAAACTCGGGAGTTTTGCCGGTGACCTGGTATTCGATGTAGACAGTAGGCGGAGTTTGCTTTCCTTTTCCAGACAGGAGCGGCAGCAGCGAGACACCATCTGTATTTGCTGGGGCGGGCACAGCTGCCATGTCTGCGAGCGTCGGAAGCCAGTCGTGGAAACCACTCGGGGTGTCGTCCCGGCGACCGGCTCCAATGTGACCTGGCCAACGGGCAATCAGCGGTACCCGAATACCCCCTTCCCAGACATCGCGCTTGATGCCGTCCATGGAGCCGTAGCTGTCGAAAAAAGTAGGCTGGTAGGGGCCGTAGCCATACGACTCCGTGTGGGGGCCATTGTCGGAGGTAAATACCACCAGTGTCTCCTGATCAATTTTCAGGTCTTTCAACAGTTGCATCAGGTCTCCAATACCATCGTCAATCCGTCGCACCATGGTGGCATGCCGTTTTTGCTCATCGGGCCAGGGTTTCGATGCATAATCGGGGTGTATATAACTATCTATATTTTCAGAAGCGGTGTTTATATACCGGCCGTCCTGACCAAGCCACTGTACTCCGCCCTTCAGGCCGCCCCCCTGAGGGTAGGCTTTGGCAGGCACCTGCAAACTCGCATGCGGGGTATCATACGCCAGATACAGGAAGAAAGGTTCGCCTTTCCGGGTTTGATTTTGGGTAGTTATCCACCGTTTGGCAGTAGCCGTAAACAGATCTGCTGTATAAACACCCTGAAGCTGCCGGGAAATTTCTTCGTTTCCCTGATAAAGCTCTACCGGTGGCCGCTCACGAGCCGGGTGTGCCGGGTAATGGTTGTGCCCGTCTCGATGCCGTACGTACCCCAGAAAATAATCAAAGCCCCGTTTGGTCGGATAGGCTTCCCAAGTTTGGGGACTATCCCCCTGCAATCCCTGTAACCCCCATTTCCCGACCAGCGCCGTGGCATAACCAGCCTGTTTCAAAACCGACGCAATGGTGTGGTTATCTGCCAGAGCTTTGTCAAACTGATTATTTCGAATATTCGCATGGCCCTGGTGGACCCCCAGCATCAGCGACGCCCGGGAAGGGGCACAAACCGGAGCCGGTACGTAGTGGCGGGTCAGGAGCATCCCCTGCCTTGCCATGTTGTCCAGATGAGGTGTATGCAGGTTAGGCTTTCCAGCACTCTGCCGGCCATTTTGGTACAACACCCCCAAATCACCGTACCCCAGATCATCCGTCAGGATGAAAATGATATTGGGCTTTTGTTTTGAGGGTGGGGTTGACGAGCGGGCAGCTATTGACGCAGCCAGTAGCAAAATCACACCAAGAATAAGGGTTCGTATCGACATGACGTTCGCCTGCTTATTTACCATACCCTGCATTCTGAACTAAGTTCGGATTCCGCTCCAGCACGATAGTTGGAATTGGCCACAGGTAATCCCGGTCCTTATTGAACCGCCGAACCCCCAGCTTCCCACCGGTATAATTCACAATCTCTGTATTCATCACGATCTCGGCCGTACGCCAGCGCCGGATGTCGTGGTAGTAAAGTCCCTCTCCCGCTAACTCGATCCGGCGCTCGTGGCGGATTTCTTCCCGAAGCTGGTCTTTAGTCAGGTCTTTGGGGAAAGCCGGCATGCCAGCCCGCTGACGAATCAGATTCAGAGCCGAATAAATTTCAGGGCTGGGACCTGCTACCTCGTTCTGGGCTTCGGCATACATCAGCAATACATCGGCATACCGGAAAACCATGTAATTAAGCTGCGATTGATTCTCGGCCACCGTCACGCCGGCTTCGTTATCCTTATAGACGGTATATTTTTTCTGACCAATACCGGTAAAGCCAAAAGTGGTAGGCGTTACGAGCCGCGCCCGGAACTGAGTACCGGGCAGGATGTTGGTCTGATAAAGGCGCGGATCACGATTGTCGTACGGTTTGGCGTTATTGAACAAGGGCGATTTGGCCGCTGGTAACCCATCCACCATGTAGTAGTCGTTGAGCAGATCGGGTAGGGGAGCGATGGAATTGAAATCAGTGAAGGTTATATCCAGACTATGCGTGAACTCGGGCAGTTTGAACTGCACATCGAAAATCACTTCCGAATTTCCTTCTTTATCCAGCTGAAAAAGCTCCCGATAGTCTGAAAACAGGGTAAACACTTTGCTATCGATAATCTGCTTTGCGGCTTCGGCCGCTCCCGGATAATCGCCTTTGTAGAGCATCGTCCGGGCCTTCAGCGCCAGTGCAGCCCCCTTGGAAGCATTTCCCCGCGAAGCCGCTGTCTGCGGCAGATCAGGGATAGCCTCGTTACAGTCCTTGATGATCTGGGCGTAAACTTCATCCGCCGAATTGCGCGGCAGTGTACCCTGCTTTTCCAGATTGGGGGTTTCCAGAATCAGCGGTACGCCCCCGTAGAAACTCCAGAGATTGTGATAGTAAAGTGCCCGCAGGAATTTGGCTTCAGCGATGTAGCGCTTTTTAGTAGCCTCATCCACCGTCACCTGGCCAATGTTATCCAGTAAGGTATTGGCCCGCCCGATCCCGGTGTAGCAGGCTCCCCATTTATTATTGATGATACCGTTGTTAGCAGCATCGTGGATTCCCTGCGCAATGAAACCTCCCCCGCCCGTATTGTTATACGTATAGGCATTGGGGGTTGCAGCTTCCATACCAATCATAGACACGTTCCCGTAAATATTACCATTTACGAGCTGGTTGTATGCCCCGATCAGAGCCGCTTCGGCATGCTGGCGGGTTTTCCAGAATTCGTTTTGGGTCAACTGATCCGTAGGCGGAATGTCAAAAAACGACGTACATCCGGTCAGACCGACCGTTAAGAGGGCGACTATATATTTTTTCATGGTAAGTGCCTAAGAGTTAGAAGGTGAGGTTCAGGCCGCCGGTGATGGTTTTGGGAATAGGGTAGGCGATGATTGTTTCATTAGCCGCATTCCGCTCTGGGTCACCCAACGAGAAGTCAGTGAAGGTGAGGATATTCTGCCCGTTTACAAAGGCCCGTACCCGGCCTACGCCCAGCCGTTTGGTCAGTGAAGTAGGCAATGTATAGCCAAGCTGGATGTTCTTAAGCCGCAGGTAGGAGGCATCCCGCAACCAGAAATCCGATACCTGGAAATTCTGGGGATACCCGTTGGCCGTGGTCAGACGGGGGTACTTTGCGTTTGGATTTTCAGGCGTCCAGGAGTCGGTCAGCCAGTCATGGGTAACACCAGCCCCGTTTCGATACGGAAAACCCAGGTTGGCATTGACGTAGTTAGTTACCCCTTCAACGCCCTGCAAAAACGCGGAGAAATCCAGGCCTTTGTAATCGGCCCCAAGGGTAAAGCTATACGTGTATTTTGGAAAGGTGTTGCCGATGATTTCCCGGTCCTGATTATCGATCTTGTTATCGCCATTCAGATCGCGGTACCGAATATCGCCGGGCAGAGTAACCGTATTTTGCCGGGGAGCGCCGGTGATTTCATCCGCATTCTGAAAATATCCCATCGCACGCAGACCGAAGTATGAATCGATAGGATACCCTTCGAAAATAACCCGGTTCCCATTGAAAATTTGCTGTCCATTGGTATTCAGCACTGTGTTAGCCACCTGAGTCAGGTTTCCTCCCACATTATACCCTACTTTGCCAATTTTATCGCGCCAGGTAAGGGCTACCTCGATCCCTTTGTTTTGCACCTCGCCCACGTTCCGAACCGGCCCCGTCAGGTTACCTACCTGCTGGGGAATATTCACCTGCCGGAGAATACCGGAGGTTATTTTGTTGAACCAGTCAACTTCACCCGTCAGTCGCTGATTAAAGAACCCAAATTCCAGACCGATGTCGGTCATCGCGGTCGTTTCCCAGGTCAGGTTTTGCTCTGCAATTTGCGTAATCGCCCCGCCCGTAACAACGTTGTTATTGAAGTTGTAGTTGATACCTGAGGTGACGGTGGGGACAAAGCCGTATAGCTGCTGCGGTTGGCTCCCCAACTGGCCCCACGAAGCCCGTAGTTTGAGGTTTGATAAGGCCTGAACACCCTTTAGAAATGCTTCTTCGGATAAACGCCATCCAGCAGAAATAGACGGGAAAAAGCCCCAGCGCTTGTCGGCGGCAAAACGAGAAGAGCCATCGTAGCGGAAGTTGGCTTCAAACAGGTACCGGTCATTAAAGGCGTAGTTGACGCGCCCAAAAAAAGACATCAGTCTTGATTGGGAGGACGTCCCCTGCACCACCGGATTGGCGCTGCCGGCATTCAGCTCGGAGATCTCATTGGCAAAATAACCTTGATTGGCCGCGCTGAAATTACTGTTGCTGAACATTTCCAGGCTAAACCCGCCCAAAGCATCGACCGCACTTCGGCCCATCACTTTATTCCAGGTGAGCGTATGAAAATTCGTCAGACTCAGAGCGTTGTTCAGCTCCTGACGCACGCCCCGGGGAGGGATATTTCCCATAGGGGCAATGGCTCCGGTTTTGGGCTGCTTCAGATCAATAGATGGGTTATTAAATTTTTGCGTAGCAAAGCTGATGTTGGGGGCAACCGTTACCTTATATTTCAGATTGGCCGGCAGCTGCACTTCGGCAAACAGGTTAAACAGAGCACTGAAACTGCCATTTTTCCGGAAGCCTTCCAGCGCCAGTGCATACGGGTTCCGGTAGAAGTTATGACCCGGTACCCGCACCCATTGGTCTGCATAAGATCCATCGGCCAGCGTGGCAACCTGCATCGGTAAACCCCGGTAAATGAGCCCCATCAACCCACCTTCACCGTTCCCTTCATCAGAGGTAAAGGCCGTTTCGCGGTAATCCCAGAAGTTCGCTATGATGTTCCCGCCCACGCGCACCCGCTTGTTGATCTCAGACGCCAGGTTGGTATTGATCGAATACCGCCTGGCTCCCGAACCGATCAGCACACCCTGCTGATTCAGATAGCCCATGGACAAGGCGAACGAAGTGCGCTCATTCCCACCCGAAAACCGGAGATTATGCTCCTGCTGGGGGGCTTTTCTGAACATGATGTCAAACCAGTTTGAGTTTGGGTAGATGTACGGGTCAGTACCAGTCTTATACTCATCGATAAGGGCCTGCGGATACTCGGCGGGGCTCCCCTGATTGGCCAGGGCCCGGTTCTTACCTTCCATATACGCTACCGCATTGGATACCACATCCGGGAATGTAGTGGCTTCCTGGTAGCCTCCATAGCCATTGTAATCTACTTTGAACCGACCCTTTTCACCTCCGCGCGTTTTTACCAGGACCACGCCATTGGCAGCCCGGTTTCCATAAATAGCCGCGGAGGCAGCATCTTTCAGAACAGTTATACTTTCAATATCGGCCGGGTTAATATCCCGCAAGCTGTATTCTACCCCGTCGACCAGGACCAGTGGATTGGTGTTAGTCCCAAACGAACCAACCCCTCGAATACTGATGGTGGCCCCATCATTACCCGGCCGTCCCCTCGACATGTTGACGTAGACCCCGGAAAGGCCTTGTAATGCCTGGGATGAATTGGTGATAGGTCGGTTAGCCAGAAACTTCTGGTCAATGGTTGCAACGGACCCCGTCAGGTTAGCCCGCTTTTGCACTCCATAACCAACTACGACTACCTCACTAAGGAGTTTATCATCGGGGACCAACTGAAGTTCAAGGGTTGTCCGGCTACCAAGGGCTATCTCCTGTGTGGTATAGCCTACCATCGAAAAAACCAGAATCCGCTCCCCTGACTCCGGCACATTCAGCCGAAATCTACCCTCAGCATCCGTTGAAGTCCCTCGGGTAGATCCTTTGAGTAAGACGTTGACGCCGGGCAGGCCTTCGCCGGTTTCACTCGTTACCCGTCCATTGATCAGCTGGTCCGCGGTTTGTAAGCTGGTAAGCTTTTCAGCGGGAAAAACCTGTACGCTGCTGGTTGGAGAGGCCGTCGAGAGCTGCTTCAGAATGATTTGGTTCCCAATAATGGTGTACGTAAGCTGGAGCGGTGGCAGAAGGTTATTCAGGATATAACCCAAGGTTGCGTTCTGCGCCTGATACGTGACTTTGCGATTCGCCTGGATGATTTGAGGGCTGTAGGAAAATTTGATACGGGTCGATCGTTCTATGGAAGTCAGAACGGTTTTAACTTTCTCATTATACACCTCAATACTCAACCGACGGTCAAGCAGTTCCTGTGCACTGACGTCGGTTGCCCAGGACAAGCCGACAAACAGGCAGGAAACCAGCAGTTGAACCATCGAAAATTTCATAATCCTCAACAGTAAAGGGTTACTTTTTTTCATACTTTTAACGGTAGTTGTTCGATTGTTTGAGTTCGGGCAATACATCCCCATGCAGCCTCTGGAAGGCTGGGCCGCAATGCATTGTCAATGGGCAGGGAGTCAGCCAGTGGTTGTGCAAGAACCACTGGCTTTTTTGGGAGTGGGGTAGGGGGTTATACCTTGGTCATAGGCCGGTTGGGTTTACGGTTAGGTTTACAGATTTTTACAGCCCTTTGCAGTAAAAATGACCTGACCCTCAACTATCTCGTACGTAGCACCGATAGATTGGGCAATAATCTCCAGCTTCTGGAATAAACTTTCATCCGAGAGCGAAGCGGTCAATTCGCAGTCCTCCAGCACCTCGGCATTATAGATGATGTCGATGCCGTAGGCCGCTTTAAGCCGTTCCAAAACCTCTACTACAGGTGTTTCTTCAAAGACAAAGCTGTTCTCGACCGGGATCGTGGTCGGTAAAAGAGCCGGCTGCTCAACAATAGATTTGGTGAACTGCTCATTTCGTCGAGAGAAAATCACCTGCTGGTTAGGCTGCAGCAAGACACCATCCAGAGCTTGTCGGGGCAGTCTAACGTCCTTGCTTGTGTGGCGGTAAACACTAACCTGTCCATGCTGAACCTGCACGACCAGGTTATCCGCGTTTTCTAACGCTTTCACCACAAAACGGGTACCCAACACCTTCGTCACAATCTTACCCGCAAACACGTAGAAGGGCTTTTTAGGATTTCTGGTTACCTCGAAGGTGGCTTCGCCTGACAAATAAATCGAGCGATCATCCTGGCCAAGATTGGGTGCATAACTTATTCGGCTTTGGGGCTTTAGCCAGACCTGGGAGCCATCTGGCAGGGTGATTTCTCTGATCTGATTCGATAGATTCACCTGTTCAGTTTTCGCTTGGGGCAACTGGGCAACCTGCTCCCGGTACGAATAGCCGGTATCTGTAGGGTAACGGTTTAGCCAGAGGCCTGCCCCGAGTGCCAATGCGACACTGGCTGCGGCAGCAGTTCGGAACCAGGACTTTTGCCAAATTGGAACTACCTGGGTAACGCCTTCTTCCACATATCCGGCCTGTCTGTTTGTTGCTCTGATGCGCGCGAGTAAGTACGCTTCAGCTTCTTCTGAAAGGTAGGTACGAGCATAGGAGGTTAATCCCAGGCGCACCGCTTCCAGTAGCTGAACCGCCTGTTGCCAATCTTCTCTCTTGTGCGGGTGCGCCTGCAACCATTCCTCCCAGCCTTGCGTGGATTGTGCAGTTGGCTCCAACTGATGCTTCAGAAAAGCGTCATCACAAACAAAGTCAGTGGGAGAATAATGTTGGTAGGTGGAGCGCACAGAAACAGTTGTTTTTGTCAGTAGATGACAAAGTGACTGTTTTCATACTCGGACAAATGCGAATAAATTTAGAAAAAGTAAAATAAATGCCAGTAGCCATTTTCGGAGCTTTTCGACGGCCCGGAAGACCAGATTCTGGGCCGACTGCCGGTTTATATCTAGGACCTGGGCAATCTCGTGGTAATCCATTTCTTCGACAAACCGTAGGCGAACAGCCTCCTGCTGGCGGGGTGGTAGCTGGCTAATCAGCTTTTGGACCAGTTCCTGGCGGTTTGTCGTCTCCTGCTGCTCGGAGAGAAGCTCCTCTGAAGACGGTTCCGCCCAGAGTTCATCGAATTCTACCTGAGACAGCGGCTGATAAGGGCGTTCTTTTCGCTGCATCAGGTGAATCATGCGTGTTTTCAGGGCTTTCAGTAAATAGAAGCGAACGTTTTCAGGTTGCCCAAGGCGGTTTCGCTTTATCCAGATTTCAGCAAATACATCATGAATACAGTCCAGAACAAACGCTTCGGAAATGGGCGTCAGGCTCATACCATAGCGGTACATTGGCCTGATATGAGTCCGGTACAAACTTGTGTAGGCCTCTTCGTCTCCCTGCTGGAAAGCCTGCCAAACCTGAATATCGTCTGGATGGATCGACACGGTTGAAGATTACATGGAAAGTGACAAATAAGCCAATTCAGTATGGTGGTCTGCATTCTACAAATTAAAAATGAAACCATCAGGCTTTACCTACTTCTCTCGGGTTCCAGCCATTTGTCATCTTGGAAAAGTAGTTATTATCTCATTACAGGGGTGGTCGATGTACATGCTCAGCTTCAGGCGTTTGAAAAAACAACCACGCCGAAGATTAACGCTTAACGTATCTCAGTTTTTTTTGGAACGCAGTCCCTTAAGCACACGATCGCTTTAAGTAGCAAGGGCACCAAATGTATCAAACGCGTGTTATATTGCCATCAAATGAGACTGATTTAGTCACTAATTACCCCTATGGCAACCCAATCCGCGATACCTACCCTAAATCTGGTGAAGCTCAGTCCGCTTCAGCTGATCGACCGGGCCCGACAGGGCCTAGTCGGAACCGAGCCGGGCCGGGTGGCCGGGTTGCTGCAGGTTACCGACAAAGAAATGGCCCGCCTGCTGAATCAGTCGGTGGCCACCTTTCACCGGCAAACCAAACTCCCGCGATTAGACCCCGCTACTTCCGAACGACTCCTGTTGCTCACCCGCTTAGCCCTATACGGTGCTACCGTGTTTCAGGATCAAGGTAAGTTTACCCGCTGGTTGCGCCGACCCCTGCGCCTGCTGGACGACCGTTCTCCGCTCGACCTACTGGACAGCACCACTGGGATCCAACTGGTGGAGGATATGTTAGGACGTATTGAATACGGCGTGTTTAGCTAATGGCTGCAGCTGAAGATCCAATCCTGCTTTACCGGATTCAGACCGATGCGCATCGGGACACGATTCTGGACGGAATTGGTGCTCGTATGCGGGGTGGGCGCTGGAATGCGAAAGGTCGCCCGATGGTTTATACGTCCACTACGCCAGAACTGTGCTTTCTGTAATACATGGTTTATCTGGAGGGTACTCAGACTACCAACAGCCTGAGGTTATTCATTTAGGGTACCCAGCCTAATCAACCCGGAGAGCTTTCTTCCCTGTGGGGAGGTTGGTTGAAGGCATAGTGACATATGGGATAGGAAACCAATTGAGTGGGTAGCTGTACAACGTTGAGACGTATCGGCCGACGACAGTCGATACAACCATCAATAGCGGTGCACTGATAAATATCCAGCGCAATCTTACAAACGTCATAAGTTCTCACTCTTCTTGTGCCGGTCGAGAATAGCGAATGGGAGATGATTATTACTATAGCGTTGATGGGTTCACGCTGATGCTTACTGAGTTACGAGCTGCCGTTAGAGCCAATACCTTCATCGAATACTATTAAAAAAGAGAAGACCGAATGTGGGTTTTAAAAGTTGTAGATATCTCAAGTCTAAAGCACCCATCCTTCCAATTGGCTATCCAACTTCAGATGAGCTATGATAAGGTCCACGAGAATGGTCTGTAAGTCTGAAGCCAAAAGAGCAGTGCGCTAACCACGTTTTCCATTCATCGCTTCCTAAAATATCCTAACTTCATCAGGGAGTTGGCTGTTGATCAGCCTAATCACGTTTGGATGATTTACATTACTAATAGTTCATTCTTTACGATTGTCTGTACAACTCGTCAATAACAGATTCTCCTCGAAGCGGATTTAGTATACGGTGTAGCCTAAACTCAACATGTTGTTAACTGTTAGGCAACTTTACGTATGGCTTTGAAGCAGTTACAGAAGCAAACAGCGAAGCCTTGGTTTTACAAGCGCGGGTCATTTCATGGCTATTATTCCGGAGTGCTGAATTCACAACCTGTAAAACAACTATGTTTTGACAAGCCCATTCTATCCGCAAAAATGTAAGTCAATGTTGCAGGGATAAAAAAAATTTAGTATTTGACTCAGGGGTATTTGCACTTTTCTGGTCTTAACCGTAAATGTAAGCGGTTGAGATCATGAAACCCTTTCTAAATCAAGTTGAGCTACTTTCATTAAAAGTGGACCAGGATAACCGCACTGAAGAATTCTCTGAGTGGGTAGACAAAGAGCTTTTTCTACGGAATGCTTTTGCGCAGGAGCCAAGCAGGGGATGTGAGCTTTTATTTCGAGCTTATTATAGGGAGTTATGTAGCCATGCAGCACGCTTTGTTTATTCTCGACAAATAGCCGAGGACATCGTTGGTGAAGTCTTTCTTCGCTTTTACGAAAGGGAGCATTACAAAAATATCTCTTCGTCCTTTCGAGCGTATTTATTCCGGGCGGTCAGAAACCTTGCACTTAATCATTTACGGTACGAAGTAGGTCAATTCGAACAGGTTAACAACCTGACTATGAATGATATATACTCAGAATCAGAAGATCCTGATCATATCCTTCAAATGGATGAACTAAACCGCAAAATCAACGAAACCGTAAAACATTTACCGCAACAAGCCCAACGAGTATTCATTCTTAGTCGATTCGAAGGACGGACTCATGCAGAAATCTGCACTGAACTTAATATTCAGCCCAAAACGGTGGAGAGCCATGTAACTAAGGCTCTCCAAGCTCTTAGAAAAGCACTTAAACAAGGCTGGTTGAGCCTTCTCTTTTTCCTATCCTCGATCGGTTGAACCATTCTTACTCGAAGAACACATGAAAGCTCCTGTAAATAAGGATTTCTTATTCACCCATTTTGAGGGCCGAACCACACCGATGCAACGACAAATTCTTCGGGAATGGCTGTTTGAAGCAAGTCATCAAGAAATATATTATGAGTACCTACAAGAATGGGAGCAGCTTCATCCCCAACTAATTACCAATCCCGAGCAGGCATACGCCCGATTTCAGAGTCAAATCAATCGCTGTGTAAGTCAGTCATTACCTAAAAAACAGCCTAACCGGTTTCTCACGGTCAAGTTCATAGCCGCTTGTTTAACTGCTGTCATTTTAAGTCTTACCGGTTTATGGACCCTGCAAGAGACGATTTTTTATAAAACGGAATCGACAAACTACGGGGAAACAAAGTCGTTAGAGCTTCCTGATGGGTCGCAGGTGATCCTAAACGCGAATACTCAATTAACCTATCCACGTTTCGGTTTTGGAAAAACTGACCGACAGGTTATGCTCAAAGGCGAAGCAGAATTTGATGTCAGACATACAGAAAATCAACTTCGCTTTGTGGTAAATATGGAGAGGGACGTTCGGATTGTCGTGTTAGGAACAAAGTTTGTTGTTAACGCTCGCCCTCGGGGTACACAAGTAATCCTTAGCCGCGGAAAAGTACAGCTCAATTACGCGTACAGACAAACCAGGCAATCGATAACCATGACCCCTGGGGAACAAGTTCGGCTTTCAGCTAATACTCCTCCTCAACGAAGTATTGCTGTTAATCGAAGCTCAGTAACCAACTGGAAGGAGCATCTCTACGAGTTTAATAAAACCCCCTTGCCTGAAGTTGTAAATCTTCTTGAAGACAACTTCGGCCTGAAGGTGCAGCTGTCGCCGGAGATGACAACTAAAACGATTACCGGGCAATTCCATGCAAATACAGGTGATGAATTACTGAAAGCCCTGAGCGAACTGTACAATGTACAAATCCAAAAATCAGGCAATTCAGTAGTCTTGAAACCAGCCATTTACGCAGCTGAATGACACTAATTGAATGTCATTTGCCTAATCCAATACATTTCAAACCTGTTGGCCTTATTCACTATGTCTCGATTTTTTCTACAAGTCTGCTTCTTTGTTATAGCGGCCTGCCTGTTCGCAAAAGTAAATGCCGAAACCCCCTCGCGTTTACACGTCAACGTACAGGTAAACGCTGCTACCCCTCGTATTCTAACGCTTCGAGCAACCTTACTCGAATTACAAAGCTGGTATAAAGTTGATATCCTGTTCGAGGAAGAGGCAATGTCCGGAATAAGTGTGTCATCTGAATTATTAGATCGTTCGGCAACACTGGAAAGAAATCTACAGGTACTGCTCACGCCCAAAGGGTTCCGTTTCAAACAGATTAGCAAAAACGCCTATGTGGTGCGACGGGCAAGAAATCGTACTACAGTAGGTGAAGTCGAATCAAAGTCAGGGTTCGACATGGCTTCTCCGATCTGGGCACATTCAGTGATGGTTCCCGTATCTGGAATAACTTCAGTTACCAGCAGAGTCCTTCCTGATGAGGGAATATCAGGTCGGGTGACTGACGAAAAAGGAGATGGGTTACCGGGAGTTAGTATTTCTATCAAAGGGACAACGCAGGGAACTACTACCGACGCAAATGGTAACTACAGGATTTCTGACGTAAGGAAAGGGAGTATATTGGTATTCAGTTTTGTGGGATATAAGCTGCACGAAGAGCTGATCCAGGACAAAACCACCATCAACGTATCCTTAATCGTTGATAATAAATCTCTCGACGAAGTAGTAGTCGTGGGCTATGGTACAGTGAAGAAAAGCGACCTGACGGGGTCGGTGGCTTCCATCAACAATACTGAACTCAACAAAACGCTCAATACTTCCTTAGATCAAAGTTTACAGGGACGGGCTGCGGGTGTGCAGGTAACCCAGTCGAATGGTCAGCCGGGGGGTGGTTTGTCTATCCGGGTACGGGGAGGCAACTCAATTACCGGGACGAATGAGCCACTGTATGTGATTGACGGGTTCCCGGTAGGAGGCAGTCCAAATGCCGGGGTTTCATTGGGAGCAGATGTTAATCCTTTGGCCAGTATTAACCCAAATGACATTGCAAGCATTGAAATTTTAAAGGACGCTTCGGCCACAGCTATTTACGGAGCCCGGGGTGCTAATGGCGTTGTGATGATTACGACCAAGCGAGGTAAGGCCGGCCGTTCGAAAATTGACTATGAAACGTACATTGGAACACAGGAACTGGTAAAACAAGTCCCTTTACTAAATGCCCGGCAATATGCTGAACTCGTCAACGACGCTCGGCAACAAGCGTCTCTAGCTCCGGCGTTTTCGCAACGGGCCTTAGATAGCCTGAATACTGCTGGAACAGATTGGCAGGCCCAAATTTTCAGGAGAGCTCCTATTCAAAATCATCAGCTCACCATTTCTGGAGGAAACGAAAAGATTCAGTATGCTGTAGCCGGAAACTATTTCAACCAGCAGGGAATCATTATCAATTCTGGCTTTAATCGGGCTAGCGTACGTACTAATCTGGATGTGCAGGTTACAGACTGGTTGAAAATTGGCACCAATCTATTATTCAGCAGGACCAATAGTCAGATTGTCCCAACCGACGCAGCAGGTGCCGGCACTCCAGGTGTCATCTGGGCGGCACAAAGTTATTCGCCCCTATCTCCGGTTTTTAACCCGGATGGAACCTACCAGTTTAGCAACTCTGAACCTGCCATTGGTAATCCCGTAGCCTATGCCCGGTTAGTGGATAATAAGAGCGGTACAACACGTTTCCTGGGTTCTGTTTTTGCCGATCTTAGTTTGGCAAAAGGCTTGGTGTTGCGCATAAATGCGGGCCAGGATTACTCCAATAATAAGGAGAGCCTCTACATCCCGAGTAACATTTTTCTAGGTCAGCCGACCAAAGGACAGGGGACAATTGGGGTAATACAGGCCAATTCTGGGCTGTTGGAGAATACCTTGACCTACAAAAAGAAATTTAATCAGCACGATTTTAATGTGCTGGCTGGTTATACAATCCAGACGAACCAATCTGACCGGGTAAGGGCTTCGAGCCAAAACTACCCCTTTGACCAGATCGGCGCTAATAACATTGGCTTGGGAAGTACCTTTTTAGCACCGGCCTCTAATATCACCTCTTCAAAACTAGTGTCGTATATAGGTAGAGTGAATTACGCTTATAAGGAACGGTATTTATTCACAGGAACGATGCGTGTGGATGGCTCAACACGCTTTGGAGAAGGAAATAAATATGGCACGTTTCCTTCTGGTTCCTTTGCCTGGCGGGCCATTGAAGAGCCTTTCATGGAACGTTTCTCGAGGGTTATCAGTGATTTAAAGCTACGCACAAGCTATGGCTTTACGGGCAATCAGGCCATTCCTCTCTATCAGTCACTTCCCTTACTAGGAGGAATTCAAACGGTGTTTAATGGAAGCATTGCAGCCGGGATTGCACCAACGAATATCTCCAACCCAAATTTAAAATGGGAAACAACCGCACAGTTTGATGCAGGTATTGATGTTGGACTCTGGAGTAATCGGGTTTCAATTACATTAGATTATTACCAGAAGCAAACCCGTGACTTACTCATCAACATCACCCTTCCAGTAACCTCGGGCTTCGAGACCATGCTTAAGAACGTGGGGCAGGTAAACAACACTGGCTGGGAGTTTAGTCTCTCAACCATTAACCTGGACAAGAAAGTACGCTGGACCTCTTCACTCAACCTGACGGCTAACCGAAACAAAGTGGTCAGTCTGGGAAGTATCAATCAGTTTCTGACAGGGACAGCCCTGGTCAATGTATCTAATTACAATATTGTGCGGGTTGGTGAGCCGGTTGGCTCGTTCTTCGGGTTGATCAATGATGGTATTTTCCAGAACCAGTCTGAAATTGACGCTTCGGCCCAAAAAACAGCCCGCCCCGGCGACCGGCGTTATCGCGATCTCAATGGCGATGGTATTATTGACACGAACGACCGAACACTGATTGGAAATGCACAACCCAAACTCTTTGGTGGTTTAGTCAATACAATTTCCTATAAGGGGCTCGAACTGAGCGTTATCCTTAACGGCGTTTTTGGCACTGAAATATTCAATGTAAACCGGTTCCGCTTGTACGCTCTTGGAGCCGGTTCGGGGGGCGCAACCTTCTCTGGAGCCTCCAACAATTTTGCTGACGCAGTGAACAGATGGACGCCCACCAATCCGAGTCAGACAATCAGTCGGGCGAATACAATCTACCCGGGTGATATCCTCTCTACCTTTCAGATTGAAGACGGTTCTTTTGTGCGGGTCCGCAATATCTCTCTGGCCTACAATCTACCCAGTGCTTTTCTCCAGCGAATCAAGCTGCGAAACGTACGCTTGTACCTCTCCGGGCAAAATCTGCTGACATTCACGAACTATTCCGGTTTTGATCCAGAAGTAAGCCGTTTTGGGCAGACGGCTACGAGTGCCGGAATCGATTTTGGGGGGTATCCTTTAGCTAAACTCTACACTGTTGGTCTCAATATCGGCTTATAAACCTATTGACTATGAAAACCAAGCAATACATAGGAGCGCTTGTCTTTAGCCTGAGTTGCCTTGCCTGCGATCCCCTCACTGAAATCCCAGAAAGTAACCTTACCGCCGACTCTTTCTACAAAACACCCGCCGATGCGGTTGTGGGAATTAATGCGGCCTACCGCCCTTTGAATCAAACCCAGGGCTTTGGTGCCATACTTCTGGTGGTTAACAATCTGTCTTCAGATGATTTTTACACAAATCCGGCCGAAACGAATGTTGCCAACCACGAACTGGGGCAATCGAGAGCGACCTCGGCAAATATCCACTTATTGGGTGTCTGGACAAACCAATATTTGGCCCTGTCACGTGCCAACATTGTGCTGGATAAGCTTCCGGCTATAAACCCTGGAAATAATTCCACGAATAAAGTACTGCTCGACCGAGTAGGGGGGGAAGCCAAATTTCTGCGTGCCCTTGTTTTGTTCAATCTTACCCGGCTGTTTGGTGATGTGCCCATGCCACTGACTGCATCCACTCCACCCGAACAACTAAACATTGCGAGGACCCCACAAGCCCAGGTTTATGCTCAGATTATAAAGGATCTGACGGAAGCGGCAGCGGTACTTCCCGCTCGATACACCGGGGCAGATATAGGCCGCCCTACCACCTGGGCCGCTAAAGGGCTGTTAGCCAAAGTGTATCTACAGCAAAAAGACTGGGCGCAAACCGTCACGCTATGCAATGAAATTATGGCCAGCAATACCTTCTCGCTCTGGCCTAACTTTACTGATGCCTTCAATCCACAGAATAAAAATGGGCGTGAATCCTTATTTGAAGTTCAGTTTGCCGGTCCTGGCTTAAGTCAGGGAAACATAATGCTGCGTTACTGTCTGCCCCGAAACGGCTCATTGGGGGTAGGCTTCGGGTTATTTTTTCCGACCAATGACCTGCTTAACGCCTTTGAGCCGAATGATACACGCCGGGCAGGCACTTTCTTCAATAGCTATGTTCGGAGCAACGGAACACGCGTAACCTTTTCGCCTGACCATCTTCGTAAGTACAACGACGATGCCGCCATTGCGGGTGCCTATACAAATGACGCCAACAACAATTTCCCTCTGCTACGCTACGCTGAGGTTCTTCTGATGTACGCTGAAGCCCTGAACGAAACTTCACCCGCTGATCCACGGGCCCTGGCAGCCATGAATCAGGTTCGTCGCCGGGCAGGTCTTCCCGATTCGCGGGCTACTACGCAGACAGCCGTTCGGGAAGCCGTGTATCAGGAACGAAGGGTTGAACTGGCAGGTGAATTTAACCGCTGGTTCGATCTGGTACGTACCGGACGTTTGGTCACTCGGCTGACAGCAGCCAAAGGAGCGGGTTCGGGCGTACCTGCACCTGCCAACCCTTCAGAGCGAAATGTTGTCATGCCAATTCCTCAGAGGGAGCTTGATGCAAACGCTAGCTTAACCCAGAACCCGGGTTACTGAAAATGATGAGCCGAGGCTATTTTGAGCTGTTTCTTTGCCTAAGTCTTATTAGCCTAACTATGGGTTGTAAGCCTGAACCTTCGGGGCTGAGTATCACCCCAACCCTGACGGTCTTTGCTGAGCGCCCGGATAAGCCATCCCAATTCCCGAAGCCGACTCATGTACCATCAGGTATGGTGTATGTTCCCGCTGGCGTAACATTCATTGGGGCAGACGATGGGATGGAGTGGGAAAAGCCTCGTTTCTGGGTGCAGGTGAAACCCTTTTTAATGGACGAACACCCAGTAACTGTGGCCGAATTTCGGAAATTTATCACCGCAACAGGCTACAAAACCCAAGCCGAAAAATTTGGCGATGGGGGCGTGTTTGATGAAGAATCGAAAGCCTGGCTGTTAATCAGGGGAGCTTACTGGGCATATCCCCAGGGCCGCAACCACGCAGCGGCAGAAGACAATCATCCTGTCACTCAGGTTTCCTGGCATGATGCTCAGGCATATGCTCGTTGGGCTGGTAAACGCCTGCCCAGCGAGTTTGAATGGGAGCATGCCGCTCGTAATGCGACCAACTCACAATCCAGTTATCCGTTCGGAGATGCATTACAGACGGGTTCAGGAAAGTACTTAGCCAATACATGGAATGGATCTTTTCCTGATAAAAATTCGGCTGACGACGGCTTTCGATACACTTCGCCGGTAGGCTACTTCGGCAAAACTCCGCTGGGCCTGACGGATATGGCAGGGAATGTCTGGCAGTGGTGCTCAGACTGGAAACAAAATTACGCAGATGTGGTGGTAGGGAAAGCCCCTAATCACCCAACTGAAAAGGTGCAGCGGGGAGGCTCTTTTCTGTGTGAACCGGGGTGGTGTCATGGCTACAGGGTATCAGGCCGCTCCTTCACCTCACCCGAAACAGGTCTGATGCATGTTGGATTCCGTTGTGTGAAAGATATTCCGAACCTATTAACAAATAAACCATGATGCTTCACCGCTTTCTGCTGGCACTCTTTACGGGGCTGGGGCTGGTTGCCTTTAGGGGATTACCTAATGAATCGATCCCTGTTTTCTACCGACCACAACCCCATTTTGCCATTACGAGCAACCTGGGGCCGGATCAACCCAATATAATCTGGCTTTCCTGCGAGGATATGTCTCCTCATTTGGGCTGCTATGGCGACTCAACGATACCAACGCCCAATATCGATCGACTGGCCCGGGAGGGGGTTCGCTTTACCAACGCCTATACCACTGCCGGGGTATGTGCCCCAAGCCGTAATGCCATCATTACAGGGATGTATCAAACGGCGACAGGTGGGCATAACATGCGAACAATAGGCAATACCTTTCCTGAACAGACCGGACTTCCCAAAGAGTATTCGGTTGTTATGCCTTCCTACGTAAAGGCATTTCCGGAATTCTTACGGGCAACAGGATACTATTGTACCAATAATGCAAAAACGGATTACCAGTTTGAAGCTCCACCGACGGTATGGGATGAAGTGGGCAACAAAGCCACCTACCAGAAACGGGCCAACGGCCAGCCTTTTTTTGCTGTCTTTAACAATGTCATAACGCATGAATCGCAGGTATGGGTACGAAAAGACCTGCCCTTGAGAGCTGATCCTGACAGGATTAAAGTGCCTCCTTATTACCCGGATACAAAAACCGTACGAAACGATATGGCCCGGTTTTTCAGCAATATTCGGGAGATGGATGATTGGGTGGGTAAGATGATCGCTCAACTGGAAGAGGAGGGGCTGCTGGAGAAAACAATTATCTTTTTCTGGTCGGATCATGGTGATGGCCTTCCATTTGTAAAACGGGAAATCCTGCATAGAGGGCTGCATGTCCCCCTTATTGTTCGGTTCCCCGACAAACGCTTGGCGGGTACCACGCGTAATGATCTGGTGTCCATGATTGACCTTGCTCCAACCGTGCTATCATTGGCAGGGATTAAACCCCCTGAATACATGCATGGACAGCCGTTTTTTGGTAAGCATACCGCTTCCAAACCTCGTGGGTACGTATTTGCCGCCCGGGACCGAATGGACGAAGCCTATGAGCGTGTTCGGACCGTCCACGACGGACAGTACCAGTACGTCCGAAACTACTTTCCAGAAAAGCCCCACTATCAAAACATTACGTTTCGAAAGCAACAGCCTATGATGGTCGAAATGCTTAGGCTACACGGAGAAGGTAAACTAAGCCCAGTTCAAAGCCAGTGGTTCAAACCGACTAAAGCCACGGAGGAATTTTATGATCTTAAAGCCGACCCCTTTGAGTTAAAGAATCTGGCTTCTGATCCCAACTATTCCGCCCAGTTCAAAAGGCTGAAGCAGGCATTTGAAAAATGGCAAAAAACGGTGCCCGATTTAGGTGCTACTCCTGAAAAGGAATTAATCCAAACCTGGTGGAAGGGACAGAACACGCCACCAGTAACCGCCGACCCTGTGGTAAGCCGGCTCGCAAACAAGCTGAAAATCGAATGCCCAACAGAGGGCGCTTCTATTGGCTACCGACTATTAGGAAAGGGGAAAAACTGGAACGTATATACCGTACCGTTAGAGACCTCTCCGGGCCAGACGGTAGAGGTGATAGCTCAGCGGATCGGGTACGGGGCCAGTCAAATAACAACCTACAAAATGTGAGAAAAATGAAGTTCAAGTCACCAGATAGAAACCAGGTTAACCCAGTAAAATGGGGGCAGAGATTATTGTTTTTTGTGGGTTTATTGGTCTTGGCACCGTACGCAAAGGCCCAGCCGTTGAACAGTAAGGAAAGTCGTCCCAATATTATCTATATCCTGGCGGACGATCTTGGCTACGGAAATTTGACGTGCTATAATCCATCAAGTCGGGTGTCAACCCCTAATCTGGATAAAATGGCTCAGGAAGGCACCCGGTTCAACCGATTTTATGCGGGTAGCACCGTATGCGCTCCTTCTCGTTGCGCACTGATGACAGGCCTTCACACTGGTCATAATTATATACGCGGAAATGGTGAAGTTGACCTCAGAGAGAAAGATTCAACCCTTGCCCAGTACATGAAACAAGCAGGCTACACAACGGGTATGTTTGGTAAGTGGGGCCTGGGGAAAGAAAATACAGCGGGAGCGCCCCAGCTAAAAGGCTGGGATGAGTTTGTGGGCTACCTGGACCATCGTCACGCTCACAACTATTACACCGACCACCTCTGGCAGGTTCGGCGCGGAAATTTAAGCCGCTTGCCGCTGGATACAACGGTTTATACACATGATGTTATCCTAAACAACGCCCTTTCTTTCATTGAAGCGAATCAGAAGCGTCCATTTTTTCTGTACCTACCCGTAACGCTGGTTCACGCGGAGCTAACCGCCCCCCCTTCAGACCTTAAACCCTTTTTAACCGCTGACGGGAAAAGCAGATTGGCGCCGGAGACGCCCTATTTCCAAAAGCCAGCTCCCAATTTGTACAAAAGCCAGCCCCTTCCCCATGCGGCATTTGCTGCTATGCTCAACAGGCTTGATAGCGATGTTGGACGGTTACTGGCTCTTCTGAAAAAACTTAACCTGGATCAGAATACCCTGGTAATCTTTACCTCAGACAATGGTCCGCATAATGAAGCAGGGGCAGACCCCGAATTTTTTGATTCGAATGGCCCATTGAGGGGCATTAAACGGGATCTGTACGAAGGAGGGATTCGGGTACCGATGATTGCCCGCTGGCCAGGCAGGATTCCAGCCAACCGGGTAGATAACAGCGTGTGGGCCAATTGGGATATGTTACCAACCTTTTGCAGGTTAATAAATGTAACTAGCCCCGCTGGCATAGATGGTCTGTCAATGTTGCCCCTGCTGCTCGGCAAACAACCAGCCTCAAAGCACCCATATCTATACTGGCAACTGGGTGAAGGAATTTTCAAGCAGGCTATTCTAAAAGAAGACTGGAAACTCATTCGGCTGAAGGCTCCTGGAAAACCAGAGGTACTTGAGCTTTATAACCTCAAAACCGACGAAGCTGAAAAAAACAATCTGGCTACGCAGAACCCGGCCAAACTGGCAGAGCTTCAACGTGACTTGAAATCAGCGGTTACCCCTGCCGAACATCCCTTTTTCGACTATTCGTCTTTCGAACGTTGAAACGTCTCTAACGACTTGCTCAACCGAGACGGGAATAGCAAAAGCCTGACCATGCCGAAGTGACTTTTCAGGACAAAGAAGCCCCGTATGTGCCTGTGCATTGGACCATGAGGTTTCATTCAGCGTATCAACTATTTTCAATGAAAAAGACAGTTCAAATTCCTCTAGTTTCGCGACGACGGTTTCTGGCTTTGGCTCCTTTGTCCCTGGGGTTAAGTTGGGTAGCTAACGGATTTCCGGCCGGGGGCAAGGATAAGCCCAACTCCAAATTTGGAGGAGTGCAGATTGGCGTCATCACGTATTCATACCGGACTATGCCCGGTGATCTGCATCAGCTTATTCAATATTGCGTCGATTCCAACGTCAGCGCCATTGAATTAATGGGCGATCCTGCTGAAGAGTTTCTGGGCAAACCCGAACCCCCATTTCCCACAACACCATTAGGGCCTGGGCGTCGGCGTCCTCCTCTCACAGAAGAGCAGAAAACTCAGTTAAGCGCTTATAATAAGCAAGTTGCCGAATGGCGCCTGACATTGGACGTTACAAAATTTCGGGAGGTTCGTAGGGTGTTTGCCGATGCCGGGATTTCTATTTATGCCTTCAAACCTATTGTATTTGGGGTAAATAATAGTGATGCAGAGGTTGAATATGGAATTCGTGCGGCCAAAGAATTAGGAGCGAAGTCAGTAACGGTTGAACTGCCCACAGATCCGGCCCAAAGCCTTCGTTTAGGCAAACTGGGCGAAAAACATAAGGTCTATATTGGCTACCACAACCACCTGCAGGCCACGGATACCCTCTGGGACAATGCATTAAGCCAGTCTCCCTATAACTCAATCAACTTCGACTGTGGTCATTATCTGGCCGCTGGTGGGGCCAATACAAGGGAAAGTCTGATGTCCTTTCTGGAAGATAAGCACGAGCGAATAACCAGTATGCACCTGAAAGACCGAACGACACCGGCAAATGGTCAAAAAAATCTGGTTTGGGGGAGTGGCGATACACCCATTCGGGAAATCCTGCTGCAAATCAAAAAGCGGAAGTACAATTTCCCCGTCACCGTTGAACTCGAATACGAGATCCCAGAAGGCTCAAATGCGGTAAAGGAAGTGGCCCGCTGTGTCGAATACGCTAAAAAAATATTAATCTGATCGAACCATGAATCGTAGAAAAGCCATTCAACGAACCTCCCTGATCGTAGGTGGGATGCTGGCGGCCCCAATATTACAGGCTGTTCAGGGACAAGCTCTGTCTGCAACGAATAGGCTGGCAGTTAGCGCCGAACATGAGGCTTTGCTGGCCGATTTGGCCGATGTAATTATTCCAACGACAGCAACGCCCGGCGCCAAAGCAGCGAGGGTTGAACAGTTTATCGTACGGGTCGTGCGCGACTGCTACGAAACCCCAGAACAGGAAAAGTTTTACAATGGATTAACCGGTTTTGGGCAACTCTGCCAGAAAACCTTCGGCAAACCATTCGCCGACCTGGGCGAGGCAGACCGGATCTCGGCTGTCAAGTTGTTGACGAAAGCGAATCCGGCATTTTTCAAAAGCATGAGAGAATTAACCGTCACCGGCTATTTCAGCTCAAAGATCGGGGCCACTCAGGCGCTGGCCTATCAGCCCATTCCGGGAAAACTCATTGGCTGTATGCCATTGACCAACGATCAGAAAACCTGGGCATTATAAGAGTTTGCTAAACAGACAATCACATGAATCTGAACATTAACGCGATTAAGTCACAAACTTTCGATGCCATAGTTGTCGGGTCTGGAATATCGGGTGGGCTGCTAAAGAACTAACCGAAAAGGGGTTACGCGTGGTCATGATTGAGCGGGGGCGGATGCTTGAACACATTACCGGGTATGAAAATGCCATGAAAGACCCCTGGGATATGCAGTACCATGGCCGATTGACCGTCCAGCAGCGAAACACCCATCCTAAGCTTTCCCGGGATCATCCCTACAATGAAGGCACCGAAAAATATTGGATGAATGATGCGGATGCCCTCTATAAAGAGGAAAAGCGGTTCGACTGGTTTCGGCCTGACATACTGGGGGGCAAGTCGATTATGTGGGGGCGGCAAACGTACCGCTGGAGCGATCTTGATTTTGAGGCCAACCTCAAAGAAGGTATAGCCATTGACTGGCCAATCCGGTATAAAGATATTGCTCCCTGGTACAGCTATGTCGAACGTTTTGTGGGAATATCAGGCGAAAAGTTGAACCTGCCCCAGCTGCCAGACAGCGAATTTCTTCCGCCAATGGAAATGTTTTGTGTGGAGCGGCACGTCAAAGAAAGCATTGCCAAACACTTTGGGGGGCGGGTCATGACCATCGGCCGAAACGCTAATCTATCAGCCGCCGAAAAGGCTCAACTGGGTCTGGGGCGGTCCGCCTGCCAGTATCGGAATAAATGTTCGTTGGGTTGTCCCTATGGGGCTTACTTCAGTACGCAGTCGGCCACCTTACCCGCTGCCATGAAAACCAAGCGTTTGACGCTTCAAACGGACTCCCTTGTTCAGGAAATTCTGTACGACGAAAAAAAGAAGAGAGCCTCAGGGGTGCGGATTATTGATAAAAATACCCTGGAAACCAAAGAGATATACGCTAAGATTGTTTTTGTTTGCGCAAGCACCCTCGGCTCTACAACCATTCTGCTCAATTCAATTTCCAATCGTTTCCCCAACGGATTTGGCAACGACTCTGGGCAATTGGGGCATAATCTGATGGACCACCACTTTAAAATTGGGGCCTCAGGAACCTGGGAAGGTGGTGCTGACAAATACTACTACGGACGGCGGGCAAACGGGATCTACATACCCCGCTACCGGAATATAGGTAATGATAAACGCGATTACCTGCGCGGCTTTGGGTACCAGGGAGGGGGCAGCCGTAAAGGGTGGAGCCGTTCGACAGGCGAGTTGGCGTTTGGGGCCGCCATGAAAGAACAGCTGACCCGCCCCGGCGAGTGGACCATGAGTCTTAACGGATTTGGGGAGTGCTTACCTTACTATGAGAATCGGGTGTATTTGCACAAAACCGAAAAAGACAAGTGGGGTTTTCCACTGCAGGTGTTTGATGCGGAGTTTAAGGAAAATGAGCGAAAGATGCGGGTCGATATGCTAAACGATGCGCAGGAAATGCTTGAAGCCGCCGGGATGAAAAACATAAAAGCCAACGATGGCGTGTCGTATCCAGGAATGGCGATACACGAGATGGGAACCGCCCGTATGGGTCGAGATCCCAAAACCTCGGTTTTAAATGCCCATAATCAAATGCATGCCGTTCCCAATGTATTTGTTACCGATGGTTCCTGTATGACATCGGCCTCTTGCGTGAATCCTTCGCTTACTTATATGGCCCTGACGGCAAGAGCGGCTGATTTTGCCGTGGATCAGCTTAAAAAGCAAAATCTGTAGGCATCCTTCTGAGGAGGATAATCCTTGATAAAGTCGAGTTAAAGATACGGATGTGCGTCTGCTCATCGACATAAAGCTCATTAACAATAGGTTGGTTAGGGAACAATGGAATGCCTGGGGCAATTTTTAGACCCCAGGCCCATTGTAGTATGCCGACCTGAATTACTCATTATAGTTCACAGGTTAACCAGATCAATCGGAATGAACCGGCACACTTTTTTGCAACGTACGGTCAGTGGTGCCTTTGCTTCGCTAATCCCGGGTGAAAAACGACTCGCCCAGAAGCCCGCCCCTAAACCAGCATCTCTCCTGGCACAAACACCGCCACTGGGTTGGAACAGTTATAATTCATATGGGGTGTACCTTCACGAAAAAGCCGCATTTGAGAATCTTGAAGCCTTTGAGAAACTGCTAAAACCGCATGGTTACGAATACTTTGTGATTGATGGGGGCTGGGCGGGCGAATATGCCCTTATTCCTGGAACATTATATCCGAAAGAAAAGCACGCTTCTGTATTGGCAATGGACAAAAACGGGTTGCTCGAACCCGGCAAAACCTATTGGCCTAACGGACTCAAACCCCTCATTAATCAAGTTCATGCCAAGGGTTTAAAGTTTGGGATTCATCTGATGCGAGGCATTCCGCGGGCTGCCGTTGACCAGAATTTACCAATTGCCGGCTCGCGCTACCGGCTCGCCGATATTGTGGACAAAAGTAGCATTTGCAAATGGTATCCAAATACATACGGAGTAGATGTTCGTAAGCCCGGAGCTCAGGACTATTACAATAGTGTATTTAGGAAACTGGCCCAATGGGGTGTCGATCTGGTGAAGGTGGATGACTTAATACCATTCCCGGATGAAATTTTGATGATTGGGGAAGCCATTCGCAATTGCGGCCGCCCGATGCTTTACAGTCTGTCGCCGGGAAATACGACTAATCTGCGGGACCTGCCTTACTATCGACAGGCCCAAATGGTCCGAATTACTTACGATATATGGGATCGCGTAGAAGATTTTAAAACGGCTTTCAACCGGTGGCGACTCTTTCAGGGATTAGGCACACCTGGTTTTTGGCCTGATCTGGACATGATTCCATTTGGCCAACTTCAACTCATGCAGCCGGCTGAATATGAAGGTAGTGGCCGTGAGGTTAGGATGTCAGGGTTTGGTAACGCGCGAACCTCATTCCTTTCAAAGACTGAGATGCAAACCTTTATCACTATTCGGGCGTTAGCGGCTTCCCCCTTAATGATGGGAGGTGATTTACCAACGCTCGATGACTATTCCCTTGCCTTAATCACCAACGCTGACATGCTGGCCTGTAATCAAAATGGGAACACTGGCGTATTGGTTTATGATAAGAACCAGACAGAAGTATGGTTGACTAATCAAAAAAGCAGGTTCGGTGCAGGGTGGTTCGGCATTTTTAACCGAAGTGATCAGGGCCAGTTAGTGAAGCTGTCCGTGAAAGAGTTAGGGTTGGCCCACTTGCCCAATGTGGGTACTGCCAAAACCACCTATAAACTCCACGACATCTGGAATAACGCAACTCTTCCAATTCAGGAGGGCTCTATCGAAGTAAGTATCCCGGCTAATGGCGTCGTTTTTTGTCGGTACGAAGGTGCCCGAAGTGCTTAGCTGTACGTGTTTTTAGTGACCAGGAACGGACTCCGTTTCTCTACGTAATTGCCGAGGTAATTAGCAACTTCTGGCATAATCTGGTTTACCGGCAGATCACTCATTTCAGGCCTGCGAGACTGAGAAAATGCATTGACAGTCAGTAAATGTCAATGATTCGCTTTGCCTTAAACTAATTGATTGGTGGGCTTATGACATTCCACTTTGTCAAGCAAACAAAGCAAATCCAGTCAGTCGGGAACGATTTAAGTCAACTGACTACTGAAGAACATGGGATTACGGTAGGCTCAGCGCCCAAAGCACAAAGTGCTGGCAAAGGAACAGTCCAGGATAACACTCTTTATCTGATTTATGAAACACCTATTGTATTCAGCCCTATTCCCTTTGATCCTGTTTGTGCTTTCAGGAATGGCTCACCGATCCGTTGCTCAAGGGCAGAAGAAGCGCCCCAATATTTTCATTTGTATGGCCGATGATGCCTCCTTTCCCTTTATGGGAGCTTACGGTACTGATTGGGTAAAAACACCCGCTTTTGACCGGATCGCCAGGGAAGGACTTTTGTTTATGAACGCTTACACTCCCAATGCAAAATGTGCACCTTCCCGCTCGTGTCTGCTCACCGGTCGCCACTCCTGGCAGCTTGAAGAAGCAGCAAACCACTCTCCTGATTTTCCAGCTAAGTTCAAAACGTTTATGGAGGCACTTGACGAGCACCAATATTGGGTAGGCCATACGGTTAAAGGCTGGGGACCTGGAAATCCTGGCAAGGTAGGGGGCAAAAGGCGGGAACTGACGGGTAAAGCCTACAATGGGCGGACCTTAACTCCACCCTCGACTGGCATTTCAAAGGCAGATTACACCGGGAACTTTCGCGATTTTCTCGATCAAAAGAAGGATGTAAATCAACCGTTCTGCTTCTGGTACGGTTCTATTGAGCCCCATCGAGACTATGAATATGCCTCCTCGCTACGGGCAGGAAAACAACCGAACGAAATAAAGCAAATACCGGCCTACTGGCCCGATACGGATACCGTCCGTACGGATATGCTCGATTATGCCTTTGAGCTTGAGTACTTCGACCAGCATTTAGGGAAAATGTTAAAACTGCTGGAGGAACGCGGTGAACTTGAAAATACCATTGTTGTTGTGACCGCCGACAACGGAATGCCTTTCCCTCGCGTGAAGGGGCAGGCCTACGAGGCCTCTAACCATGTACCTATGGCTATCATGTGGAAGGGAGGTATTCAAAACCCAGGCCGACGGATAAAGGATTTCGTAAGCTTTATTGATCTGGCCCCCACTTTTCTGGAATTGGCTGGCCTAAACCAACAAATGGCAGGAATGCAGCCGATTGAAGGCAAGACGTTGACAGATCTTTTTAATTCTGCAAAAAATGAAGGGGTGAATCCGCTAAGAGATCACGTGTTGATTGGCAAAGAACGCCACGATGTAGGCAGACCCCACGACTGGGGCTATCCTATACGCGGCATTGTCAAGGGTGGATTCCTTTACGTTAGAAATTACGAGACCAGCCGCTGGCCTGCGGGCAATCCGGAAACCGGTTATCTGAACACCGATGGCGGAGCAACCAAGACATTGATTTTGAACGGACGGCGCCGGGGTGAGAAAACCCAGTACTGGCAGATGAACTTTGGCAAGAGACCAACAGATGAGCTGTATAATTTACAGAACGACCCGGACTGTGTGAAAAACCTGGCTTCCCAGACGGACTACCGCCGTCTGATGAAAAAGCTACGAACCCAGATGGAACAGGAACTTCGGTCACAGGGCGACCCCCGGCAAGCTGGTAACGGAGCTGTATTCGATTCCTATCCGTATAGTGGAGAAGTAAACGGATTTTATGAGAGATACCTCAACGGGGAGAAAGTAAAAGCTTCATGGGTCAATGATTCTGATTTTGAGCTCTTTCCGGTTCCAGACAAGCTAAACTAAACAGACACTTACCTTTCTGAAAATGAATCGTCGCCATACGCTCAAAGCCATTGCCATGGGGGCATTGACCCCAAAGTCTCTACTGGACAATAACTTACTCCGTCCGGGAATTTCAACAAACGACCCCTCCATACCTTCCCAGCATAGTCAGTGGCAAGGGTGGCCGGATATGGACTGGGTTGGCCCCGAATTCTGGGGGAATCGCCTGCAAGACTGGCGCTTGCGTGACGGTAAAGTAGAATGCACCGCACAGGACATAAACCGTACGCTCTACTGGCTCACTTGCCAGCTTGGCGAGCAACTCCTGCCTTTTGAAACACAGGTAATTGTTGATCCCTCTCGGATAAAGTCCGGCTCCGGGCAAGGTTATGCTGGTTTACGGCTGGGAGCCAAGGGACCCTTCAAAGACTACCGGTCTGCTGCCGTCTTTGGCAAAGGGCTCGATGTAGGCCTGTCGGATCAGGGTTTTCTTTTCATCGGTGAACTCAGGAGCCAGCTTGCCGTGTCGATGCGAAAGCCTTTGCGGCTGCGGCTATTGGCTGAACCCTCATCCGGGCAGTATACACTTACGCTTTCGGCCCGAGCATCCGACACGGATCAGTTGCTTGGAGAAGTTCAGACCCTGGCCATCCCAAACGCTCAACTCGTGGGGAATATCGCCCTAGTGTCTCATATGCCCCAGCCCCAACAAACCGCTAATGAGCCGAATACTTATTCGTTTTCTGATTGGTCGCTGTCTGGTGCAAAAATGACCCATTCCCCAGACCAGACCTTTGGCCCTATTTGCTTTGCCCAATACACCTTTCATAATAAAACCCTGAAACTTACCGCTCAATTAGCCCCGGTTGAGACGATTGCCAGCCAACAGTTAAATCTACAGGTCCGTCAGGGAAAGACGTGGAAAACCCTGTTAACCCAACCCATTGACCCACAAAGCCGTACTGCTCACTTTCGGGTGGATCGTTGGGCTATTCGAAAACCTGTACCGTACCGGCTGGTCTTGACGCTGCCCCTGCGTAAGGGCAACAAAGCCTACGAGTATCACGGCACGCTGACTCCAGAACCCAAACAGGCAGAAAAGGTGAGAGTGGCCGTGTTCAGTTGCAACGCAGATCATGGCTTTCCGGATGGCGAAGTCGTAAAACATGTAGCGAAACAGGAGGCAGATCTGGCCGTGTTTTTAGGGGATCAGTTTTACGAATCTACGGGAGGATTTGGCATACAAACCAGCCCATTACCGAAAGCCATACTGGACTACCTGCGCAAGTGGTATATGTTTGGCTGGTCTTACCGCGATATATTTCGGCACATACCCTGTGCTATCATTCCTGACGATCACGATGTTTATCACGGTAATATCTGGGGTGAGGGCGGAAAGCAAGCCCCTACAGACAAAGGTTGGGACTATGCAGCCCAAGACCAGGGTGGCTATAAAATGCCCCCTGAATGGGTAAATATGGTGCAACGCACCCAAACCAGTCATTTACCAGACCCCTATGATCCCACCCCAGTTCGTCAGGGGATAGGTGTGTATTATACCCACTGGATTTACGGGGGCATTAGTTTTGCCATTTTAGAAGACCGAAAGTTCAAGCCAGCTCCTAAGAATGTGCTTCCTCCCGAAGCCAACGTACAAAACGGCTTCATCCAGAATCCAGAATTCGACATCAAAACGTATCGAAATCTGGAGGCAGACCTGCTCGGTCAGCGGCAAATGGATTTTTTGAAAGAGTGGGTTGAAGACTGGCGACAAGGTGTGCGGTTAAAAGTCGTACTGTCTCAAACGAACTTCTGTACAGTAGCCACGTTGCCAAAAGGAAGTCTGATCGACAAGATCGTGCCACGTCTTCCAATACCTGAACCAGGGCAGTACGTCACCGGCGACGCTCCCACCGCAGACATGGACTCCAATGGATGGCCTCAGAGAGGTCGGGATGAAGCCGTTAAATTAATTCGGAAGGGGTTTGCTTTTCATATAGCTGGAGATCAGCATATTGGCAGCTATGTGCAATACGGGGTGGAAGAATTTGCAGATGCTGGATTTGCCTTTGCCGGACCGGCACTGAACAACACCTTCCCCCGTCGTTGGTGGCCACCCACCGAAGGTCATACTCCTTTGCCGGGGCAACCGGCCTATACCGGAAACTTTCGGGATGGATTTGGAAATCGCATGACGGTGATGGCGGTTGCAAACCCACAAAAGACAGGTCGGGAGCCTGCTCAACTTTACGACCGGGCCACAGGCTATGGCCTTGTAATCCTCGACAAATCGGAGCGAACAATCAGAACGGAATGCTGGCCCCGGTATGTGGATCCGATACAGGCTCCTGAAGGCCAATATAATGGATGGCCTCTTGTGATCAACCAGTTAGATAATTATGGCCGAAAAGCCAGTGCCTGGCTACCGGAGATTCAGGTTAATGGGCTTGATAATCCAGTTGTGACAATCTGGGAAGAAAAGACCGGGGAGCATGTCTATTCGATCCGAATCAAAGGAAATACCTTCCGCCCGAAGGTATTTGCGGAAGGGGCCTATACCATTCGTGTTGCCGAGCCTGACCGGGGAATTGAACGAGTCGAAAAAGGGATCCGTGCCAGCCCGACAGCCTCGGGGATCTTACCGATTTCAGTGTAAGCCATAGCCTTGTCAAAGTTGCGGCTGGGGCTGTAATGTATTTCCTCAATAGACCCATACGCGGTTTACCCAATACCTAATTCCAAACAAATGAAAAACCTCCTTGTCACAGCCCTTTGTTTAGGCACACTGGCCGCTATGTTGCAGGCCTTCCGTCCACACCCTCCCCGTTCGGCACCGAAACCCAAAAACATTATTTACATTCTGGCCGACGATCATCGCCACGATTTTATGGGGTTCACCGGTAAGGTAGCAGGTTTACAAACGCCCAACCTCGACCGACTGGCTAATGAGGGAGCTCATGTGCAGAATGCTTTTGTTTGTACAGCCCTCTGTTCGCCCAGCCGTGCCAGCATCCTCACGGGGCAGTATCCCCACAAACATAGAGTGGTCGATAACATAGCTCCCTTACCTAATGGACTGAAATTTTATCCGGAATACCTTCAAAAAGCAGGTTATAAAACAGCTTTTCTTGGCAAGTGGCACATGGGTACTGAAGGAGATTCCCCCCAACCTGGCTTCGATTACTGGCTTAGCTTTAAAGGACAGGGCGTGTACTACAACCCTACCTTTAACATCAATGGTAAACAAGTTGCCCACGGCGACAGTAGCTACACCTCCGATTTACTGACCGACTACGCGCTGAAATGGATGGGCTCGCTGGACAAAAGCAAACCCTTCGCCTTGTACTTATCCCATAAGGCTGTTCATGCCGATTTTCAACCGGCCAGGCGGCACAAAGACGTATATGCAAATATACCCATTAACTACCCCCGTTCATTTTACCTGACTGCTACTGACAGTAGTAAAATTTGGGGGCCACGTCCATCTATTGACCCTGAAATCGGCCAGTTAAAGGTCAATTTGGCCGATACACCTAATTGGGTGAAAGCCCAGCGCGGTAGCTGGCACGGGGTCGATTACATGTATCACGGCAGTATTGGCTTTAACGATTTCTACCGGCGTTACTGCGAAACACTGCTGAGTGTTGATGACAGTGTTGGGCGGGTACTACAATGGCTCGATGAAAACGGCCTGACCGAAACCACTATGGTGGTCTATATGGGTGACAATGGCTTTAGTTTTGGCGAACATGGACTAATTGACAAGCGGCACATGTACGAAGAATCCATGCGAGTGCCCCTGTTGATACGCTGCCCTGCCGTGGTGAAGGCTGGGACAAAACTGACTCAGGTAGTGCAGAACATTGATATAGCGCCCACCCTGCTGGAATGGGCCGGGCTGCCCAAACCCGCTCAGATGCAGGGAGATTCTTTCCTACCCCTGTTGCAGGGGCAATCCGTTGCCTGGAAAAATCAAGCCTTTTATGAGTACTACTGGGAGGCCAATTTTCCATCAACTCCCACTATGTTTGGTTTACGTACAGACCGCTATAAATATATCTTCAACCATGGGGTGTGGGATGCTAATGAGTTGTATGACCTAAAAGCCGACCCATTCGAAGTCAATAATCTCATTCGGAGTCCGGCTCATCAGGAAATTGCCAAAGACATGAAACGTCAGATTTGGGAGTGGCTTGAGCAAACAGATGGCCTTCAGATTCCGCTGCACCCCACCCTGCAAAAACGAGTTGACCACCGCTACCGAGGTACGTACTAATCTACACAAAAGCGTTCTGTGCTGTCCGCAGTGAATGGTTTATTAAGGGGAACAGTTTTCCTATACGATCGCTATAACTCGAGATTACAACAAGCATACATGGTTCTTAGATGAGGATAAGGAAGCGTGTGATGGTCTGGTTTAGCGGCACACTGAACTTGCTTAATTTCGCAGGACCATGCAGACCCAATAACAACCAAAACCCCGTCGGAACTATGATGCCGAATTCAAGGCCCAGGTACTAAAAATGCTGGCTAGCGGCCAAACCGCCAGCTACATTGCCAACGCCTTGCGTATCTCCGAGAGCATCATCTACCGATGGAAAAGTCGGAGTCAGGATCACCAAAAAGATAACACCCAAGACAGTGAGTTTTCCGTAGAAAACCAGCAGTTGAAGGAGCGCGTTCACCACCTCAAAACCGAGCGTGAGAAAAAAAAAGGCCGCTGGACGGCTCCATTGAGCATTTTCAGCCGAGCGACTTACGACGCACTTACGACTTAGTGCAGAGTTTGTCAGAGTTATCAGTAGTACTGCTTTGCCAACCTTTTGCCGTAAGTCGCTCGGCTTTTTACCGCTACCGACGCGGAGCCAGTTATTCCGATATAGAAGAAGAAAAGCCATTGGTTGAGCGGGGCTTCAACGTGCTTATACATCCCTATGGAGCACGCCGGATTCAGGCGGAATTACTAGAACAGGGCGACAATACCTACGAATTTTGATGTAAGCGTCTAATTTACCCGCTATACAGCCGAATCATTCATTCTCCGTACAACTGATAGTCGCTATTACATAGCCTATTGCGGGGCCGCCCTTTAGGTTTGTAGCATAGTAATATTCCAAGATTTGGGATAGCTTGCTAACAAGTAAACAGGGTGGGCTAGCCTATGGGGCCGCAGAGTATCAGCTCTATGCTCGGATTCAGGACCCACCCAGACAAAGCCTTACCGCAAAAATCCTATGCCCCGCACGTCTACTTTCTGCTTTAGCACCCGTATTGGTTTGAGTCTGGCAATGCTGCTGTTATGTAGCGCAACCACGTTTGCTCAGAAAGTTCGCTACGTTACCACGACGGGCACCACCCCCGCTACGTCGGCTACGACCAGTTGGGCCACCAGCACCACGGATTTACAGGGGGCCATCAACGCCAGCGGGCCCGGTGATCAGGTATGGGTAGCCGTCGGGGTGTACAAGCCTTCCAGCAGTACCGCCCGAACCGCCAGTTTCTCCATGAAAGATGGGGTAGCCATTTATGGTGGGTTTAGCGGTTCGGAAACAAGCCTGAACCAGCGCCCTGCCAACAACCCGGTTACGGGGCCCGGCGGGGCATCGCAGCCCAGCATCGGAACCCCAACCGGCAGTACGTTGAGTGGCGATATTGGGGTGGTAGGTAACAACAGCGATAACAGTTACCATGTCATTACGAATGTACCGTTACTGACCACCTCGGCGGTGCTGGATGGCTTTGTCATCACCGGGGGCAATGCCAATGGATTAAACAACAACGGTTACGGAGGAGGTGTGTTCAATTATGTGCCAGGACCGGGTGTCCCCTTTAGCCCGCTTTTCCGTAATTGTTTGTTTCAGGACAATCAGGCGGCTTTGGGCGGGGGCATGATGAACTTGGCCTTGAACAACGGTGACGCTGGCCCGCAACTGATTAACTGTGCATTCAGAGACAATACGGCTACCGATACTGGTGGCGCGATGGCTAACCTTGGGCAGGCTGGCGATACAAACGCACAACTAACCAACTGCACCTTTCAGGACAATACAGCTAACTATGCCGGGGCGGTGTACAATGCCGGGTTCTTTTCGGGTAGCTACACAGGAACTCAACTGACTAATTGTTCCTTTGAGCGAAATCAGGCAACCGTTTCCGGTGGGGCCATGTATAACTATGGAAATAATTACGGCATATCGAATCCACAGCTGACCAACTGCTCTTTTATGAATAATAAGGCTGCTTCAGATGGCGGAGCCATGTATAATGATGGCCGAAATTCGGGTCAGTCGCTGCTACGGTTGATAAACTGTTCGTTGCAGGGTAACACAGCTACGAGCCCCAGTGGGGCCCTATATAATTATAGCAACGTAGGTCTCAGTAGAGCTGATCTGACGAACTGTATTGTCTGGAATAATCCCGTACTTAATCAAGGGGGCATAGTTATCGCCAATTATAGTCTTTTCGATGCGTCTTCGTTTATCAGTGGCTCCACAAACATAAGCACGGCCACATCGCCGTTCACCAGCACGGCTACGGCGACATTAACCTCCTGCTCACAGGCACTCAATGCGGGTAGTCCACTGAGTCAAACAGTACTAACGGCCCCCTACTCAGAAACGGCTGTACCTACAACTGATCTGGCAGGGAACCCCCGTATCGTCGATAGTCGGGTCGACATTGGCGCGGTAGAGTTTCAGGTCGTTTACCCTGCCCGCCTGTATGTATCCATCAGTCAGACGGCGGTACCGGGCGACGGGCAAAGCTGGGCGACGGCCTATCCCGATTTGCAGCAGGCGCTGAATTATGCCTGCCCGATAAATCTGACCGAAATATGGGTTGCCAGTGGGGCCTATAAACCCACAACCACAACTGGCCCCGCCAGTCGTAGCATCAGTTTTGCCATGAAGAACGGCGTTTCTATTTACGGGGGCTTTTTCGGCACCGAGACCATGCTGAGCCAGCGCCCACCAGTTAACCCCATCACGGCAGAAGGCCGTCCCGGTAGCCCATCCAGCAGTACGCTGAGCGGGGATATTGGCACAGTGGGTAACACTAACGACAACAGCTACCATGTTGTCAGCAATCCGCAGGGATTGACTACCGGAACGCCGGATCGTGCGACCCTGCTGGATGGCTTTGTCATTACGGGCGGCAACGCCAATGGAGGTTCCACGAATAATTACGGGGGAGGAGTTTTCAACAATGGGCGGGGTGGGGCCGGACTGGCCTGTAATCCAGCCTTCCGCAACTGTCTCATTCAGGGCAATACGGCTGCGTCATACGGTGGGGGCATGTACAACGATGGTCAGCAGGGAGGCAGCGCCAGTCCTGAACTAACCAACTGCCTTATTCAACACAATATGGCTGGCAGCATAGGCGGGGGGATGTACAACGATGGGGTGGGCGGTACCGCCAGTCCGTCACTTCTGAACTGTATTTTTCAGAACAACTCGGCCGTTAGTCTGGGCGGAGGTATGCATAATGATGGACGGTCAGCGGGGCAAGCCTATCCACAACTGGCAAACTGTGCTTTCCTGAACAATACCGCTACCGCTTACGGTGGGGCCATCGCCAACGATAGCGGGAGCCCTGTCTTGACCAACTGTTCCCTCCAGGGCAATACGGCCAATCAGGGCGGGGCCATTTATAACTCCAATAGCTTTCCGTTGGTAACCAACTCTATTTTTTGGAACAACGGAGCCAGTAATGCCATTGTCAACTTTGTCAATAGTGTTACGGTGGCCCGCTACTGTCTGGTCGATGCCGCCACTACCGTCAGTGGCCTCACGAATCTGACTGCCACCAGTTCCCCCTTTCGATCCGCTACGTCGGTGGCTCTGTTGGCCAGCTCGGCTGCCATTAACGCCGGGAACCCAGGCAGTGTTACGGTAGCCAATCCGCCTTATTCCGAGACGTCTCTGCCCACGATTGATTTATTTGGCAATCCCCGCATCGCCTTTGGTCGGGTCGATATCGGGGCCGTTGAACTGGCCGACATCTTCACCGTGAAAAACGGGCTGTGGAGCGATGCCACGGTATGGAATGTGAATCGGGTCCCGGTAGCTGGTGAGCGCGTCCGGCTACGGCACACGCTACAGGTGGGAGACGTGTTCGGGGTAGGGAAGATTGTTTACGAGTCAACCGGCCGGGCGGTGTTCACGGCGGGGGGAAGGTTGCAACTCCAGCCGTAAGAAAGGGAGGAGGCAAACATGGGTTATATTCGTGATGACTCATGTTTATCCTCAGATGAACCGTAAACTGGTTTAAATTTTGTGAACCATCCGGCTGATACCCGTACCGGAAGGTATGATAATAGCCTTCGCTGGTGGAGGTTGGCGTTGTTGGAGCCTTTTTGTAATAGCTCAGAATTTCGACCCTGGCAAACTTACCGTCGCCGGTCCGAATCACGAGTACCTTACCGGGTATAGGCGTGATAATCATGTTGGCGAGTTACACCACCCCCGGCCCGAGCTGGCCTGAATAGCCTACTGCGCGGGACTCTCGTCGGTGGCGAAGGTGGTGCCTGCCGGAACCGCCTTTAACTCCTCAAACGTACCGGTATGAATAAAGGCGTCCCCTCTGCCCGAACGGATACTGCCCCCGTTGACAATCATGGTGGTAGCCCGGAACCCTCTGGAACACATCACTGATCATGCAGGATACCGCGACGTTGTTTTTGCCCTATTCAATTTGCCTGGTCTGCATCTGCCCCGGTGTACTGCTCGGATTTAGGGCCAACATGGAGCGCGTATGAATCGAAATAGAAGGATTCTCAAAGAATACCTTAAACATATACTCGCCCGCGTAATCATCTCTACTCTACAAGAAATCGTATTGCAACTCAGTTGCAATAAATAATGCAATATGCTTGGTTAATCCGCTGAGAAACCTTCTATTTGCAACATTGTTGCATTTTTAAAGATTAAATAGTCTTTCGCTCAAAAAATAATGTTGACGAATGAAATCAATTTTACTTAAACAACGCGCTGATTATCTGGGCATCACGGGCTCGGTACTTTGCATTATCCACTGCCTGATTACACCCATGGCGGTGATGACGTCAACACTGCTTAACCACGATACGCTCCGAATCGGTTTTCTAAGCCTTGACTACCTATTCATCGGTATCAACATCGTGGCAGTTTGGTCGGCTTCGCGGCATACTTCAGGGCCAATTCGAGTAGCCTTGTGGAGCTTTCTGGCCCTGTTCGCGGCTGGTTTACTGCTCGAAGACATCAGTCCGATCGCTGAATATCTAGCCTATGCCGCTTCGCTGGGGCTTGTTGTTACCCATCTGGCTAATATCCGCCACTGCCGTACGCACCACGCTCACTAACGTCTGCTTATGAAAACACATCAGAGACAGTGCTGAGCGGCTTAATAGGGCCGGCAAGACAACCCTGCTCAACCACGTGCAGCACGACAAGCAGGGCCTTGGAGTAGCCGTTATTGTCAACGATATGAGCGAAGTCAACGTTGAAGCATAGTTGGTTATTCAGCAGAAAATCCTGTCGAGTTCGGAGGAGAAGCTGGCCGAAATGAGTAACGGCTTCATTTGCTATACCATGCGCGACGACCTGATGCCGGAAGTCGAAAAACTGGCCCGCGAAATCCGGTTCGACTACCTGCTCCTTAAATCCTCCGGTATATCCGAGCTTCTGCCGGTGGCTCAGACGTTCTCCTGACGGTCCGCCGGTGCGCGGTCCGCCGTTGCGGTTGATGAAGAAAAGGGAATCGATGTATCGCGGTTTGCCCCGCTCGATACGCACGTTACCGTGGTCGATGCGTTCAACTTTCCCAACGACTTTGGCTCAACCGACAACGTGTAACAATGGGCACGTCAAATGATATACACTGTAAACGAGGCAGGATACGCAGCTGTACTGATTTCCTGAGGCACATTTTGCAACACAGTTGCAATTATTGTAGTTTTGCAACACAGTTGCAAAATGTACCTCATCTGACAGCCATGCTAACCATTCGTCAATACTGTGCGCTTTTATTGGGTTGTGGCCTTGCCGCCTGCTCATCAACTGACAAGAAAGATCCGCTGCTTGTTGAGGCTGCTCAATATCATCAGCAGGCCACCGAGATTCAGGCCGCAATAGAGCCGCAACTAGAGCAAGTTGATTCACTTAAAAAGGCTCTGCTTACGCAAAAGTCGCCCGAAGCCGCAACCCGTATTGTCGCGCTTGATAGCCTTAAAACGGCTTTTGAGGAATGGGAGGAAAATCTGGTCGAAGTACCGGGCATGCCACACAACCATACGCATGAACACGGGAAAGGCGGGCATTCTCATAAACATGCCGATGCTACCCTGAAAGACCTGCCCGCCGAGCAGATGCGCGACCTGCAACGCGAAACCCTCAACAACATCCGGCAGATTCAAAACCGCCTGAATACGTTAACTAAAGCCGACTAGCACTCCGTATTCTGAATACAACCTACATGAAACACCTATTTACGATTCTTCTGGTAATCAGCTCATTTTACAGTCAAGCGCAGACCATTACGGGCAATGTAATTGACGCTCAGACCGGAAGCCCGGTGGTGGGAGCAACCGTTAAACTCCTCAATACCAACAAAGGAACTGCCACCGACAGTACCGGCAAATTTGCGCTCGATGCGCCCGCCACCGGTACATTGCAGGTCTCGTTTATTGGCTTTAAAACCACGACGGTAAAGGCCCGTGAGCGTTTTTTTACGATTGAACTGGTCCCCGAAGTGTCCGAGCTTCAGACCGTGGAGGTAATCGGGCGCGTTGCCCGGGATTACAACAGTGAGTATTCGTTTTCGGCTACCAAAATCGCTGCGCTCAACAAGGATATTCCGCAGTCGATTGGCACCGTAACCAAAGAACTTATGGCCGACCGGCAGGCATTTCAACTGGCCGATGCGGTGAAAATTGTGAGTGGTGTAACACCCTCCAGTTTTTATAACCAGTACGCCATTCGGGGCATCAGCCAGAACGAAGAAGGGCAGATTATCAACGGCATGCGCACCCGGCAGTATTATTTCCTGCAACCGCTGACGACTAATATCGAACGGGTGGAAGTGCTCAAAGGGCCTGCCAGTGCGTCGTTTTCGTCGGTCGATCCGGGGGGGAGCATCAATCTGGTGACCAAAAAGCCGCTGGCGGTCAACCGCAAAGAGGTAAGCCTGAGCGCGGGCAGTTTCAGCACCCTGCGGGGGACGCTCGATTTTACGGGGCCGCTCAACGCGAGTAAAACCCTGCTGTACCGCGTGAATGGGGCTTATCAGGAAGCCCGCAGCTACCGCGATCTGGTTCGGAACAACGCGTTACTGTTTTCGCCGTCGTTCTCCTACACTCCCAGTCAAAAAACGGCGCTCAATGCCGAGCTGATTCTGAGCCGGTCGGCCGGTAACCTCGACCGGGGGCAGCCTATTTTCGGGGCCGTAGCGGGCCAAACCAACCTGAACAGCACGCCCATCAGCCTGAATCTGGGCGCGGCCAACGACTTTTTCAACTCCAACGAGCTGATCATTACCGGCAATCTGGCCCATAAGTTCACCGACCGCATCAGCGTCAATGTGTCGTACATGAAGCAGACCTGGCAGGAGGATTTGCAGGAACACCGGACCACCAATGCCTTTGCCGTTGATTTGACCAACAAGCCGGTTACGTCGCTGGCGGCCATGCAGTTTGTGCAACGAAAGCAGTTCTGGAACATCGACAACCTGAATGCTTACCTAAATTTTAATTTTGATACTGGCCCGGCTAGGCACGATTTGCTGGTGGGCTACGACCTCTCCGACTGGCAGAAGCTCAAGGGCGGTGGGCAGAATGCGGCCCGGGGCTTTTTGCTCAAAGACGGTTCCGTAGCGGGCTCGTTTGTGCTAGCCAATGCCGCTAATTACCAGACCATTACGACAGGGGGCGTAACGTTGCCCCGGCCCAACGTACCCTACTTTAATCTAGCGAACCCCAGCTACACCATCCGTAATAGCAGTGACTACGTGCTCAACGTTCGGACGCCTTTTCCGGCGGCACTCACCACCACCCACGCCGTTTACGCACAGGAGCAACTTCGCTGGAACAAACTCCGGCTGCTGCTGGGACTGCGCTACGAGTCGTTTCGGGATATCACCAACTATCAGTCGCCCGGCGAATCGTCGTTTACCCAAAGCGCCCTGCTGCCTCGTCTGGGGCTGACGTATAGTCTGCGGCCCAATTTGAACGTGTACGCAACGTACCTGGAGGGTTTCCAGGGACAGTCGAACACCGTGACGCTGATGCCCAATACGGGCAGTTTTTTCAATACGGCCAAATCGGCCAACCTGTTTGAGCCGCTGCGGAGCGACCTGAAGGAGATTGGGGCCAAAGCGCAGTTGTTCGGCGGGCGTATCAGCCTCAACGCAGCTGTGTATGAGATCAATCAGCGCAATCTGCTGCTTAACGCCAACCTGCCCGCTTTCCCCGACTCGCTCGTGACGCGCGGTGCCGAACGCAGCCGGGGCTTCGAGATGGATATTGCCGGTTATCTGCTTCCCAACTGGCAAATCAACGCATCGTACAGCTACATCGACGCGGTCATCGTCAGCGATAACGAAACCAGCCTGGTGGGGGCTCGCAAACAGAACACGCCCCGCCACAGCGGTAACCTCTGGACACGCTACAATTTCGGCACAAACTCAGCCCTGAGTGATCTGGGTATTGGGCTGGGTATGCAGTACAGCGGCAGCAAGATTCCCTGGTTCTCGCGGGCGTTTGAAGTACCTGCTTACACGCTCTTCGACATGGCCGTGTACTACACACCCGCCAAAAGCAATGTGCAGGTGGCCCTCAACATCAACAACCTGACCAATCAGACGTATTGGGTTGGTGCTCAGAACTACCTCCGCCTGTTTCCCGGTGCTCCGCGCAGTACGATGCTAACCCTGACGTACCGATTTTAACGTATGGCGCTCCGAATTCAACGATTGATTGCCCGTCATGTCTGGGTAACGGCCTTTAAAAACCGGGCCGTTATCGGGCTTTTTATCGGGATGGGCCTGTTGCTGATCTATGCCGCCTTTACGGGGTGGGTCACCTTTCGGCAGCAGAACGAAACGGGCCGCAAGTACCAGCAACAGGCCCGGCAAGACTGGCTGAGTAACCCTGATAAGCACCCGCACCGTATGGCGCACTACGGCCACTTTGCCTTCCGGCCCAAAGCCCCGCTGAGTGTGTTCGATGTGGGCATGGAGAGCTTTCTGGGCAACACCATCTACCTGGAAGCCCACAAGCAAAACAGCGTCAACTTTTCTGAAGCCGGCTTTTCGACGGGGCTCTTACGATTCGGGGAGATCAGCATGGCGATGGTGCTGCAACTGCTCCTGCCGTTGCTGGTGTTTTTTCTGGGTTTCGGCACGGTAGCTACCGACCGCGAAACGGGTACGTTGAAACTCCTGCTGAGTCAGGGGGTAAGCTGGCAGCAATTGCTGGTCGGCAAAAGCCTGGGCCTGATGGCGGTGATGCTTACGCTGTACCTCCCGGTGATGGCCGTGACGGCCTTGCTCTGGCTGGGCTTGCAGGAAGACGGTATCAGCGCCGATCAGACCCTGCGGCTACTACTGCTGATGGGGGCCTATTTTCTGTATCTGAGTTTCTTCTGCGTCATTGCCGTGCTGGTGTCGGCGCAGAGCAAAACGGCCAAAACCGCCCTGGTTTCGCTTATTGGCCTTTGGCTGATGCTCACGCTGGTGCTGCCCAGAGCCGCGCAGGCCCTCGGGTCGTATTTGTATCCCGCCCCCTCGAAAGCCCGGTTTCTGGCCGACGTGCAGGCCGATGTGCTCAAAGAAGGAGATAGCCATAACCCCAACGACCCGCATTACAAGGGCCTCAAAGATTCGCTGCTGACAGCGTACGGCGTGAATTCGGTGCAGAAACTGCCCTTCAATTATAGCGGGTTTGTGATGGCCGAAGGCGAGAAAATCAGCGCCCGCCTGTACAACAACCATTTTGGGCGATTGCTGGCGATTTACGAACAGCAAAACCGATTCACGAAAACCCTATCGTTTGTGAATCCGTATCTGGCTATTCGCAACCTGTCGATGGCGCTGGCCGGCACCGACTTTGCCACGTACGTCGATTTTCAGCGGCAGGCTGAAGCGTATCGCTACGGCATGGCGCAGAAGATGAATGACTTACAGATGCGTTTCATCAGCAACATAAAGCCGGGGCCTACCGAAAAACCGCTTCAGATTGACCACGAGCACTGGCAGGAAGTGCCCGATTTTACCTACCAGTTGCCCCCGCTGGCGAGCGTGTTGGGTCACGAACTGATCTCGCTGCTGGCCTTTGTTTTCTGGGCGGGTTTGCTGGTGTTGCTGACGAGACGATCAACCAAAACCTTAACCGCCGTCTGATATGAGCCGACTCCTTTTCATTCACTTTATCCGTTCGGCCGGCACCCGTATCGGGCTTCTTTTTCTGCTGGTCATTGGGCTGATCTCACTGCTGGTCGGCAACCAGTTTGCCCAACGCCAAAGGCAGGCCGTTGCCGACGTGGTCGCGTTTCAGCAAACCGATTTTCCCCGGCAGGCGGCCCTGCACCACAACGATCTGGGCTTGCTGCTGTACTACCTCAAATTCTCGGTGGTCAATCAGGCCCGCCCCCTTACGGCCCTTGCCATCGGGCAACGCGACGTCAACCCGTCGGTGCAGAGCGTGACGATCCGGGCGCTGGAAGGCCAGAAATACGACGCCGACCTGACCAATCCGGCCAACCTGCTACTGGGGAATGTCGATTTCAGTTTTGTGCTCATTTACCTGTTTCCGCTTCTGATTATCGCCTTCACCTACGCCCTTATTTCGGGCGAAAAAGAGGCTGGCACCTGGGCGCTCGTGGCGGTGCAAAGTCGGCATCTGCTGGGCTTTGTCGGTCGGCTTTTCCTGATCCGGCTCGCGGTGCTGCTGGCTGTACTCCTGCTCATTAGTGGCCTGGCCGTGGTCTTGCTGGGGATTCCGCTTGACGGGCCGTTCTGGCTTTTTCTGGGTACGTCGGTGGGGTATATGCTGTTCTGGTTCAGCGTCTGCTTTTGGGTGGCTTCGCTGCAACGGCGTTCCAGCACCAACGCCATGCTGCTGCTCGGCATCTGGCTGTTGCTACTGGTGGTGCTGCCTGCGGGCATCAACACCTACCTGACGGCCCGCTACCCCGTCCCCGAAGCGCAGGCGACCACGCTGGCGCAGCGGAAAGGCTACCACGAAAAGTGGGATATGGACAAAACGGCGACGGTGGAGAAGTTCTACGCCCACTACCCGCAGTTCAGGCAGGTGCCCGTTACGGCCATGCCTTTCGACTGGCGGTGGTACTACGCCATGCAGCAGTTGGGCGACGACGAATCAGCCGGTCAGGCGGGCGAACTGAGTCAAAAGCTCCGGGAGCGCGAACAGGCCAGCCGAACCATCGCCCTGTTTGTTCCGACGCTACACACGCAGCTTCAACTGGGCGAACTGGCCCGTTCCGGGCTGGGTAATCAGCTTCGCTTTCTGGATTACATGACGCGGTTCCACGAAAAGCTACGGCTCTATTTCTATCCTAAAATCTTCACGAACGTACCCGCATCAACCGAAAAGTGGACCCACTTCCAGGTCGATACGTTTGTGGATGCGGAAGCGGTCAGCCCGGTTTTGGTACTGGCCCCTCTGCTTTTGTTCAGCGCCCTCTTCGGGGGATTGGGCCTGCTCCGGTTCCGCCAAACAATCTATCACCTTTAAACGCCTTCAAGCCATATGCTCCAAGCCATCAACTTAACCAAACGCTATGTTCCGGGGCAGCCCCCTTCGCTTGATGCGCTGAACCTGAGCGTTCTGCCGGGCGAAATCTATTGTTTGCTGGGTCAGAACGGGGCGGGTAAAACCACCACCATCAACCTGTTCCTGGGTTTTCTGCAACCCACGTCGGGTCAGGCGCTGGTCAACGGCCTTGACGTGGCCGGGCACGCGCAGGAAACGAAGCGTTTTCTGGCCTACCTGCCTGAAACGGTCATGCTCTACCCGAACCTGACGGGTCTGGAAAACCTCGATTTCTTTGCCCAACTGGCCGGGTTTCGTCATGCTACCGATGAACTGCACGGACTTCTGAACCGCGCCGGACTCCAAACCGAAGCCCACACCAAACGGGTGGGTACGTATTCGAAGGGGATGCGGCAAAAGGTAGGCATCGCCATTGCGCTCGCCAAACAGGCCAAAGCCCTGCTGCTCGATGAGCCCACGAGCGGCCTGGACCCAAAAGCCAGTAACGAGTTCTCGGAGATCCTGACGGCCCTGGCGGGGGCCGGTACAGCTATTTTGATGGCGACCCACGACATTTTCCGGGCCCGCGAGGTCGGGACGCGCATCGGCATCATGCGGGCGGGGCACCTGGTCGAATCGCTGGACGCCCGCGACCTGACCGCCAACGAGCTCGAAGCCATTTATCTGCAAACGGTGTAGGGGAATTTAGCCCGAATGAAGCCCTAACAAGCCATGGCAAAGCAGCGGTTTGTTAGGGCACCCGTCACGAACACGTCCTGATTTCTTCAGTAATTATAATGTGAGGTATGGATAATACTTGTCGCAAATAGTTGTCGCACCAATAGTTGCTGGCCGGTGCAGCCCCTCGCGTCAGCCATTTTCCATAACTCACATTAATTACAGCTTTACAAGTCTACACCTAATGATCCTACGGCATTCCATAGACTAGTTTAGGGTCTGTGAACCATCCGGCTGATACACATACCGGAAGGTATAATATCGGCCTTGGCTGGTGGAGGTTGGCGTGGCCGGGGCATCCTTGTAATAGCTCAGTATTTCGACCTTGGCGTATTTGCCGTCGCCCGTACGGATCAATAGTACCTTACCCGGAATGGGCGTGATGATGGTGTTAGCATAGTTATACCACCCCCGGCCCGAACTTGCCGGAATAGCCAGTTGGGCGGGGCTCTCGTCGGTGGCGAAGGTAGTGCCCGCCGGAATGGCTTTCAACTCTTCAAACGTACCGGTATGAATAAAGGCGCCACCTCTGCCCGAACGGATACTGCCGCCGTTGACAATGATGGTGGTGGCCCGGAAGCCAATGTCCCACTTGTTGGTGGCCGAATCGCTATTGGCCACCTGCGCCCCGTCTTCCAGGCTAAACAGGGTAAACCGGTTCGTGGCGCCAACCGGCTGTCCGGTCTGTGGGTTAATCTGAGCCGGGTCGGCAGCGAGATTTTTGATGGTTTGGGAGGTAACCGGTTCAACGACCGGAGAATCGGTATCGTTACAACCGAATACAGAAAACAGCGTTAGTGTGGCGAAAAAGGTGATTTTGACAGATTGCATAGGTTGAGAATTGAAATTACTAGTTCAATGATTTATTGAGTGCTACGTACCAGTGCAAACGCGCTACAGCCTGAGCCAGCATGGCTTTGAGCGCAACGAGTTCGTCGGGAAGGAAGCTAAAGAACAGATCTGACGACGAGGTACAGAGATGAATGCGTTCTTCGTTCGGGTACTGCTCGAAATAAGCCCTGGCGTTGATACTCCGAACCGTCCATTCCAGCGACAGGAAGTCGTCATAGGTCATCCTTTGCGTAATGTTGTTAAACTGCACAAGCAGGCAGGGATAGCTCGCTACGACCAGATTGCCATGTAGCATAACCCGCCCCAAAGTCGATGTAGCCAGGGTGTGGCATGAACAAGCGCATCGCATAGGTTTTACTGTTTAAAGTTGATAAAATAGCCCGCTTCAGGAGCCTTTCGGAGTAGGCAGCAACGTCCAGCGGACTGAAGCGTACCACAACCGGCCGGGCAGATTCGGGATGTACTGCGGGTCGGTATGTCCGGCCAGATTGTCGACGCCCGCCTGAACCGTAAAAGCTTTCAGGGTTTTGCTGGCCGCTACGTTCCAGAGCATATAGCCGCTGACATACTCGTTGTCGGCATCCAGAATGACGTTGGCGTTTCGGTCGGCAAAGCCGTAGCGGCCCCGATAAATACCCCTCAAACTGGCGTCTATCCCTTGGCGGGGCAGTTCGTAAAACAGCTTGAGGTTAGCCATGTGGCGGGAGCGGTTATACAAGCCACCGTACTCATTGGCCCTGACGCGGGTGGTCACTAACGTTTCCCCGTTACGGCGAAAAACCTTGCCCAGCCGCAACTGCTCCACCACGGCCTTGTCTTTCGCCACCAGGTACTGGTAACCACCGCTGATGGTCAGTCGGCCAGCGCCAACGGTCAGCCGATAACTGCCATCCAGTTCGGCCCCCTGCGTAAAGACCCGATTCAGGTTTTTATAGCTGAATACGCTCTGACCGTTGGTTTTCATCGCTACGGCCTGTGTTTCAATCAGGTCACGGATGTCGTTGCGAAACAGGTTCAGGCTAGCCGTGAAGGGCAGGTTATACTGCCGGCTGAAATCCGCAGCTACGCCCAGATTAATCGCTACGGAGCTTTCGGCCCGAATGTCGCCAAATACGGCCGGATCGACCAGCACCTCGGCAAGCTGCCCCTGCCGTTGCAGACGTTCGAGGCTGGCGGCCAGTTCGTGCGTACCAAAGACGCTGTAGCCCACCACCGCATTATCGAAGTTCAGGTACAGCTGCCGAAAGTCCGGCGCTTTGAAACCAACGCCCGCGCTACCTCGCAAGGCAACCGTTTTGGTCAGTTCATACCGGGCCGATGCTTTGGGGCTAAACTGCGTGGCATACTGCGAATGTGCATCGTAGCGCCCACCCAGAATAATGTCCCAGCGGTTCGTCGGCAACCATTCGTACTGAAAGAAGGCGTATTTGTTCGTGAACCGTTGACGGTCCGTGTACCGGGTTGCCTCCACACTTTCGGCAATGAAGCCTCCGCCCAGCGTCAGAATATGCTTTTGGTTTAGATAATGATCCACCTGCACTTCGGGCCGGTCGAACGTCTGCCGGAAATAGCTTTGGTCGTATGGCTGACGGCTGTCTGTATACGCAAGGTTGGTTTGGGTACGGTACAACGTGCTGTAGTACCGATACGTTACCTTCCAGGCATCTGACAGCCGGTGGGTCAATACCGGGTTGATATTCCGGTCGGTCACACGACCCAGCCCGGCAACCGCCTGTGTGGGGCTTATCTCCAGCAGGTTGTCCTGCCGCTCAGAAAAATACCGCCCCGACACACTCAGTTTCAGCCGGGCGCTAAAATCAGCCGTCAGGCGTCCGCTAAGGGTATGATTCAGAAACGGCGAAACGGTGCGGCCAGTGGTTTCGGGCGTCAGGTCATACCCGGCTGACTCATAGCGGTTGCCAAACGCATACAGCCCAATTTTCCCGAAACGCAGGCCCACATCGCCGGTCAGGTCGCTGGTCCGGTTGGCACCATATCGGGCCGAGGCCGACGCCCGTGTCCGGGAGGGGTTTTCGGTAATGATGTTGACAACGCCCGCCAGGGCTTCCGACCCGTAGAGGCTCGACGATGGCCCCTTCACAATTTCAATCTGCTTGATGTTGCCCACCGCCAGCCGGTTCAGTTCGAGCGTTCCGGCGGTGCGGCCCACCAACGGCTCCCCATCGACCAGAATCAGCGTATAGTCCGGCCCGAAGCCCTGCACCTGCAGCCCCTGTCCGTGGTCGGTGACAATGGCGAGGCCGGTTTGTTCCTGCAATACGTCGTTCAGCCGCAGGGAGCCCATCTGCCGGATTTGCTCCCGCCCAATCACCGTCACGGGCATAGGCAGTGCGCCCATGGGCCGCTCCGTCCGGGTTGCCGTGACGACCACCTCGCTGAGGGCGCGGCTTTTCAGGCTGTCGGCCGGGCCGGTTGAGTCGGGAGTTTGCCCGATCAGGGCTATGGCAGTTACGAACAGCAGCATGGTTATTCGGCAAGTTCGGCCACTACGTCGCGCCAGTCTTGTTGCTCCGGAATGCCCGGTTTGCGTTTTCCAAAAATCAGAGCAATTTGATTCCCGGCGGCATCAAACAGTTCAAGACTTGTCACGATACCGTCCACCGTTGGCTTCTTCACCACCCAGGCCGAGGCCACGTGGTCTTCGCGCAGGTGCAGGTTGAAGGCAGGGTCCAGTACGTTGAACCACGGGCCCATCGGCACCAGTTTCCGCACCTCGCCCGTATGAATCTGAATACAGCCCCGGTTCCCCACGAAAATCATGATGGGCAAACCCGTTTCAGACACCCGCTTGAACACGAGCTTTACCTTGTCGAAGCTAGTCTGAACGGCAAAGCCTTCTGGGGCCAGATACATGGCCTGTAACCGGGAAACCTTGTAGGTACGAAGCATCCCGAAAAAGTCGTGCGTATCCTGCAAATCGCGCCAGGCCTGCTGAAAGTCCGCTACGGCAATATCGCTGTCGGGGGTTTCGGTAGCAGGCTCGGGTTTGGGGTCGATGGTCAAATGGGCGGACTGATCGACGGCCCGAAATTCTGCTACCAGCGTGTCATAGGCGGCTTCGTGGCTTTGGTCGGTCAGGTAGATTTTATGAACGGCCTCGCCGTCGCCGGTGAAGAATTGCAGGCTCCGGCGACCGTTTTCGCTAACCGCAAAGCCATGTTTCCAGTGCATCATGAACAGCCGGAGGTCGATGTCTTCGCCCAGTACCAGCCCGACATGGCCGTTAAACGACACGTTTTGGTAGTCGCCCTTGCGTTCGTGGACAACGCTGTCGTTACGGGTCAGGGCCATGACGTAGCCCAGCGAAGGCACCTGTTTCAGCAGTTCGCGGAAGTCGCCATCGAGCCGGATGGCCGTTTCGCCCAGGCCAGTTGCCACCAGTTCGGCTTCGCTAACGCCCAGTTGAGCCGCAGCATCGCGGATGCGGGCTTTGGGGTTTTCGGCCCGGAAGGCCGCGTACAATGTCTTAAGGTCTAGTGTTTCAGTTGTCATTGGGTAGATCGTTTAAGCAGTTTTCGAAAATGTGTGTAGTTGTCGGGAAGGCACGATGATGGGATAGGGTATATGGGCCTGATCAATGACATCAACCGATAATTGAAAGGCTTCCCGAATCGTCGTTGAGGTTAAAACCGCCGAAGGCTTACCCGATGCCAGCGACTGACCATCGTTCAGCAGCAGTACCCGGTCGGCATATTGCATCACCAGATTGAGATCGTGCAGGATGGCTACGACACCATACCCCCGCCGGGTCATTTCGTGGGCAATGTCGAGCAGCGCGTGCTGGTAATAGAGGTCAAGGCCGGTGGTAGGTTCGTCGAGAAGCAGGTATTTCGGCTGTTGGATAAAACCGTGTGGATTAGCGATTTCGTCGGCCGTCATGAGTTGGGCCAGTACTTTTGCCAGATGTACCCGCTGCTGCTCCCCGCCCGACAGCGTCGGTACGGCCCGCTCGGCCATGGGCGTGATGCCGGTTAGTTCCATGGCGTAGTCCACTACGGCCAGGTCTTCGGCACCGGGTCGCCCGTCGAAATGCGGATAACGGCCCATCATCACCAGTTCATACACACTGAAATGAAAAGCCAGTGGATTTTGCTGCGCCAGCACCGCCCGCCGACGCGCCAGGTGGACAGCACTGAACTGAAACACAGAGCGGTTATCGAGCGATACATATCCTTTGGTAGGGTTTAGCTCCCGGCTCAGGGTTTTCAGCAACGTCGACTTTCCGGCTCCGTTGGCTCCGGCAATGGCGACGAGTTCGCCGGGTTTAGCCACCAGCGACACGTCGTCCAGCAGCTTCCTCCGGCCAATTTGATGGGTTATGTGATAGGCTTCCAGCATGATTCAGGCAGTAACGGTTGGTTTTTTCTTGAGGAGCATGTACAGAAAAACAGGCGTACCAATCAGGGCCGTAATGATGCCAATGGGTAGTTCGGCGGGGGCGACCATCGTTCGGGCCAGTAAATCGGCTCCGGTCAGGACAACAGCCCCCAGCAGGGCCGATCCGGGCAGCACCAGCCGATGGTCGGCCCCGGCCACGAGCCGAATCAGGTGCGGAATAACCAGCCCCACAAAGCCAATGGCCCCGGCTACGGCCACCGACACCCCCACGCCCAGCGTAGCCAGCACAATCACCGACTGTTTCAGCCGCCCGGCGTTGATACCCAGGTGCTCGGCCCCACTTTCGCCCAGTGCAAAGGCGTTCAGCGATTTTGCCAGCCGGGGCATGAGCAGCAGCGGCAACGCCACGAAGGGCGCAATCACCTGAAGCATGTCCCAGTTGGCCCCACCCAGACTGCCCAGCCCCCAGAACGTAATGGTACGGAGCTGGGCGTCGTCGGCTACGTAGGTCAGCAGGCCCGTCAGCGCACCAGACAGGGCATTGACCGCCACACCTGCCAGCAACATGGTAGTTACCTGCACTGTACGGCCCTGCCGCGACAGTTGGTAAACCAGCCCCGTGGTTACGACGGCCCCCGTGAAGGCGGCTATCGACAGCATGTACAGACCGGCCTGCCCGGTGAGCATCGGCATCAGTTTCACCTGAAAGACAATGGTCAGGACGGCAAACAGCGAAGCCCCCGACGAAATCCCAATCAGGCCCGGATCGGCCAGCGGATTGCGAAAAAGCCCCTGCATGGCCGCCCCCGATATGCCCAGCACGGCTCCTACCAGCACCCCCAGCAACACCCGTGGCAGCCGGATAACCATCAGCACGGCCTCCTGCTGCGGCTCAACAGCCGTAACTGTCCAGCCAATCTGTTTCAGCAGAATAGCCAGCACGTTCGGAATCGGTATCGATACCGCCCCAACCCCCACTGACCAGACGACCACCAGCCCCAGCAGCAAACTCAACGTACCGTTCAGCCACCAGCCGCGCGAACGGCTGCGGATAGGCGTGGACGTAATGGACTTTGTTCGGATAGGTTCTACGTTGGTCAGCATGGGGTGGGGAGCTTACTTGTTAAGGGTTAGGTCTGGAGACAATTTCTGATTCAATTCCTGCACCGCCAGCCCAAGCCGGGGGCTAAAGCCCGTAAGCAGTTGTCCGTCCATTTCGATGACGTGGCGGTTGCGACCGGCCGTTGTTTGGGCAACGCCCGGCACTTTCAGCAGACCGTTGATCCCGCCCATGCTTTCCAGTCCGCTCGTAAACAGCAGCAGTACGTCCGGATTGGCGGCAATGAGCGCTTCGGCCGTCAGCGGTTTGAAGTTGTCGAAGTCCGTTACCGCATTGACGCCCCCGGCCAGTTGAATCATCTTCTCTACTGGTGTATTTCGGCCGGCCACCATCATATTTCCGGTGCCTCGGGCGTAGATGAACAAGACCTTCTGCGGTCGCGACGGCTTGCGGAGGTTTGCCAGATCCGCGTCAATTTTACGGATGAGCGCCGGAGCTTTGGCCGATTGCCCAAAGGCTGCGGCTACTTCCCGAATCAGCTTTTTAGCCCCTTCGGCGGAGTGGGTTTGGTCAAAAAAGAGGGTTTTCACACCTGCCTGCCCGAACTGTTGAATCACTTCAGGCTTTACGTCCATCCCGCCGTTGGTTTTGGTGCCCACCACAATGGTGGGTTGCAGCGCCAGTACGGCCTCGGCACCGATGTTGCGATTGTGACCTACTTTCGGGAGCTTTTCTATCGCGGCCGGATACGTACTCGTTACGTCGGTGCCGACCAGTTGCGCCTGTAATCCGAGCGCACAAAGAATTTCCGTGACAGTGCCGTTGAGGGATACAATGCGGGGCGGTTTCGGTGCCGATTGTGCCGTGCCCATAATGGGCATACTGAGCAATCCGCTAACAATCAGCAGGTAGTATGTGAAACGAAGTGTTCGGGTCATGATGAATAATTTTTATTGTTATTTAGATTAAATTTAAATAACGTTGCAAAGTAAAAGCGGAAAAGCCCCTGTCGACTTACGCAATCAGGATAATCACTTACGCAATCGGGATAAATGATTTACCTGATAGGGGCTACCAACAACGTTATACCATGAAGCTTACCCTACAGATTCCGGACACGAATGGACGCCTGACCGAATTGCCCGCCACTCCCTTCAATGGCTGTTATGAGCCGGATAACGCCCTGATAACCGTTGCGTTGCCTCTGGGAGAGGCCGGGATTCAGGCCGTTACCCTACGGCCGGGGGTATTGCTGGTATGGGGGAGTTATACGGTTGGGCAACCAACGCGTTTGTTGTGTAGAGGAGATGAGCCTGCCGTTGGACTACATTTTGTGCAGGCCGGGGAGATGACGCTGCACGGACCGAAGACAGACGCCCGACTGAACGTAGCCGCAAACAGACACACGGTATGGTTCGATGCCGGGACGGAATTCAGCATGACGGTTGGCCCACCGCAGCCTTCACGCGTGTTGTCGGTTTATCTGCAACCGGATGTTTTTGGTCAGCTGGTTGGGTATCCGTCACTGGGCGTACCGGAAGAAACGGATGTAGCAGAACCGCTGTCCTGTCGGCCCATCACGGCGGCCATGCAAACGGTGCTGGAGCAGATTACCGGCTGTGGGTTGTCGGGGGCGGTTCGGCGGTTATTTCTGGAGGCCAAAGTGATGGAGTTGCTGGCCCTGCAACAGGAACAGTTGAAGGCCTCTCTGGCTACCTCGCCCCCGGCCGAAAGTCACCCGGATGCCGACCGGCTACAGGAGGCCCGTCGGTTGTTAGAGGAGCGGTTCGACAACCCGCCCACGCTGAGCGAGTTAAGCCGACTGGTAGGCATGAATGAGTTTAAGCTCAAGAAAGAATTTAAGGCGCTGTACAAGGAAACCGTGTACGGCTGGGTACTGAACTACCGGCTGGAACATGCCTACGACCTGCTGAAAACAGGGCGGTATTCCGTTAGTGAGGTAGCCTATACGGTGGGGTATCAACACCCGGCCCATTTTACAACGGCTTTTCGAAAGAAATTCGGATTAGCTCCTCGTGAAGTAGATATTTCTGGTGCTCAATAGAGTGAATGATGTGTGGTCAATCAATTCTCAACGTTGTAATGACTCTATCGAAACAAAACTTTGTGCTCGAATAATCGCCAGACTGGGTGCATGTGAGCGATTCGTTCACACAACTGGCCGGCAATTTCATAACGGCGCACACGACAAAGCTGGAGAGCCTGGCGAACTTTACCTAACTGTCAACACGCTCTTCAACAATCAAATACTTTTTACCATCACGTTCCTCAAAACGGTACATCGGATTATTTCTATATTCAGCCAGACTGTATAAGTCAAGACTTGGTCTGACAAACATTAATCATCGGACAGTTTGTTGAGTGAATAGTCGGGTGTCCGATAGATCCTTCTCCCAAGCTAGCTTCACCGAATCCACGAAGGTCTGATATGGCGTTTTGCCGAAGCAATACTTGCCCTGATGCGTGCGCTCCCGATTGTAATCTTCTAAGCAAGCATCCAAATCTCTCTGCAACTCTTCGAGCGAAAAATACACTTTTTTGCGAAACGCGACGGTATAAAACTCGTCTTGATTCGTCTTGTGAAACCGTTCACAGATGCCGTTTTGCTGGGGAGAGCGGACTTTGGTGCGGGTGTGCTCAATGTCTTCAATAGAGAGAGTTAAAGATGGTACTCGTGGTGTTCCGCTTTGCCGCAGAACCCAGTACCCCGGTCTGTTAAAACCCGTAGAAGTTTAATCGCATGGGCATCGAAGAACGGTACCTCTCAGTCATTAAGCAGATCGGCCGCCACTAGGGCGGTCTTGCGATCATACACTTTGGCAAAGGGTACTTTGGAGTAGGTGTCAACAAAGGTTTGCTGATAGATACGGTCTACTCCTTTAATGGTGCCGACAAAGTAGGTGTCCGCGAGCCTAAGTAGCCTGGAAATATTGTTTCTATCTTGCCGGTGGCTAGTTGTTCCTCTTTGTCTTTTTCCATGGCCTTTAACTGAGATTCGGTCAGTACAAGGCCTTTCTGAGCGACTTTAGCCTCAAGGGCCTTGAGTCGCTTGGCGAATACTTCCACCCGGGACGCCGGTGCGTTCGTGCCGCAGCCAGACCGAACGCACACCACCGGGTGAAATGAAGAGACCTTTTTTGCGTAGTTCGTTGCTAACCCGAACCTCTCCATAGGCGGGTTGGTCGATAGCGAGAGCCACCACTGCCTGCTCAATCTCGATGGCCACCCGGTTCTTTTCGATGGGTTTGGTCGGGTGAGTTCTTGCAGAGCCGCTTCGCCCCCAGTTTCGTAGAGGTCTTTGAAACGGTAGTAGCTGCCTCGGCTGTAGCCCATCACCTTGCAGGCCTGGTAGACGCTGCCCAGGGTTTGCGCCCGTTTGAGCACACCGAGTTTGTTTTTGATGATCTTATCCTGTGTAGTCATCGTACTTTTGATCTAATAAAGGTGAAACAAATTGTACACCATTTGTCAGATTAAGTCTTGACGAATACAGATTATACCAACCCTCAATATATTCAAATAGAGCCAACTTCGCCTGGTGACGTGTTTCAAAATCAACATGATTAACCATCTCACATTTCAGTGTTTTGAAAAAGCTTTCGGCCACGGCATTGTCCCATCGGACCGCCGAAGCGGCAGTTCCCTTGTCGGCTCATACTTTGCAAGACGGGTAACTCCTTTAATTGATCCCGAAATTCAATGCAGGCATATTGTACACCCAGATCAGAATGAAAAAGTAGTTCACCATCTAGCGGCCTATTTTTCAGAGCCATTTGAAAAGCTGCATTGCTGGTATCAACTGCTTTCAACGTATCACTCAAAGCCCAGCCCACCACCTTCCTGTCTGGACTTACTACATTTGAGTGGAGACTTTTTTAGGCGGATTGGGGGGCTAATCCAATTGGACGATAATTAAATGACGTGTGTATGACGAATCCTTTTATAGTATATCGGGTTCAAGTTGAGCCTCTTTGAGCTTTTCTGGAGTCGTTTGATCAGCTTCTGTTCTTCGCTCAGTACAGCGGTTGGTGGGACTATCTAATCGGTATTTTTGTGGTTTTGCCGCCATTTAGTAATTGGACCGGTTCACCGGTGCGATTGAGTCGATGCTTAACTCGCGGGCAGCCTCTTGTACGGAGCCATTGGCATAGGATAACTCGACCTGTACGCCAAGGTGGCCCATATCTCTAAATGTCTCGTTGAATACATGCCTTTTTTTCATGAGTACCTTCTAGCTTGCCATAAATGCGATTAAAAACTGTCTCCAGTCAAATGAAGCAAGTCTATTTGATTATACAAGGTCGTTGGCATGTGGACGACTCTCAGTAGAGGGATACTCGTCGCAACTATATTCTAGGTCGACTAATTGATTGTAGAGTTTAAAATACTTGACTATTTTATTACTTTCATCGTCAAGGAAGAGACCTAGGAACGTTACAGCCCAGCTGTACAGTTCGTCTTTTGAAGGATCCGTTTGATAAATCCGAATCACCTCAAAGGCCATAGTCAAAACAGCTCTATTCACATAGAATTGTCGTTCATCTCCTGTAATAACTTCTCCATTTAGCCGTACTATCGATTCGGTGTAAAGGCTTCTTGATTGTAACCGATTAGCCACTGTATCAACTGTCATTTTGCGTTAGATCAAACTGTTAAGCAATCAAATTAACATGGAATCTGTGCGTAGCTGCAACAACAGCCTAAGAAAATAGGCTTCTCTTTTCAGGCAAGTTTAAATTTACTTGTAATCATTATTTCTAATGTTCGTTTTGATTCTGTTCACGTACTTTTTCCATCAATCGCGTTTGTAATAAACCGTGACTGATCAATACTATACAGCAAAAAAACACCTGTTTTACGAAAATTTTGAGTTAGAAAGTGGTAGATTTATAGCTTTAAGGAAAATAAAATGGAGTACGGAAAAAAGATTCGGCAGTTTAGAGAGCGGAGAGGGCTCTCTCAAGAGTACATGGCTACCAAACTTGATATATCGCAGAATGCCTACTATAAATTGGAAACCGGGGAAACCCGTTTAAAAGTGGATACGCTTAAGCAGATCTCAGACATTCTTGAGGTCAATCCGGCGGAACTTATGCTGGAAGAAACCGAAAAGTATAAGTTCAGCCAGTCGAATAACACTGTAACCACCGCCAATAGCTTAGCGATCTATCAGCAAAATTTCGATGAGGAGCGACGAGTGTGGCAAGAATTAGATCGAAGTCGATTAACGACTATCGAGACTCAGCAACTTGTCATTGAAGCTCAAAAAATGATGATTGAAAAACTGAGTCGGAAAGGGGAGTAGCCTATTGTTGTTATTGTGCTATTCCGAATTCAAAAGGTCAGTTGCGATTAGAGCCTAAGCCGCTTTGAGGCCCTCCCAAGAACTGGACCGCTCAACGATTTAGGATCGGACGGTCATTTGTTTTTCTTTCATTGCCCACTCCGACCTCATCGGGCGTAAGTCCGCCAAGCGAGTTATGGGGTCGAAATGAATTATATTCTTGACCGCACCGGCCTTTAGCTTAATGAAGGTGCCAGTACGGTTCATCCCCACGCGGGTGGGGAGCATTAGGATTCGTGATGCAATGTCCGAATTCCAGCCGGTTCATCCCCACGCGGGTGGGGAGCATGACTGCGAGATGTGGCGGAAAAAGCGTACAACCGGTTCATCCCCACGCGGGTGGGGAGCATCCGGTCACCTGCACAGCCGAACAGCTTTGTCACGGTTCATCCCCACGCGGGTGGGGAGCATCGA
>NZ_KB913014.1:191565-191777 GCF_000383955.1 Rudanella lutea DSM 19387
CGGCCCAACCCGGTTCATCCCCACGCGGGTGGGGAGCATAATAGCTGCTGATCTTCCTTGTAATTGTACTTCGGTTCATCCCCACGCGGGTGGGGAGCATTTTCAGGCTGATGTTGTGATTGTTTTCCATTACGGTTCATCCCCACGCGGGTGGGGAGCATTAGGCCGGGTTATCATCGGGCAAAATTCCCGCCGGTTCATCCACACGCGGG
>NZ_KB913014.1:191877-192041 GCF_000383955.1 Rudanella lutea DSM 19387
GGTCTTTCAGAATCCCGTTGGCGACAAACACGTCTTTCAGGCCGTCAATGGGCCCCGCCAACCGCATAAGGAGTGTATGGCTCATAAACGGCGGCTTAGGCGTTGATGGTTTGTTCGACGGCGGCCAGCAAACTGGCTACGTCTTCCTGCACATTCACCCCCAC
>NZ_KB913014.1:192141-192457 GCF_000383955.1 Rudanella lutea DSM 19387
GCCGGGTTCGTACTGGCGGTTCATCCCCACGCGGGTGGGGAGCATCCCGGCCTGACAGCTAACGACTGGCGACGGGCCGGTTCATCCCCACGCGGGTGGGGAGCATACTTTTGCGATTTTAATCGCCTTCGCTCTGATCGGTTCATCCCCACGCGGGTGGGGAGCATACAGGGGAGTAGATTATAACGCGCGTCCCATCCGGTTCATCCCCACGCGGGTGGGGAGCATTTCTTCTAACGTGTGTTTAAACGGCCAAAGGGCGGTTCATCCCCACGCGGGTGGGGAGCATCCGAACTGGACCACGCGCCGGGTTCGT
>NZ_KB913014.1:192557-192705 GCF_000383955.1 Rudanella lutea DSM 19387
ACCGGCACAATCACCATTACCACCACTAACCCGGTTCATCCCCACGCGGGTGGGGAGCATATGCAGGGGCTGACGCGGTTCACTCTAAGAATCGGTTCATCCCCACGCGGGTGGGGAGCATCGCACTTTTGGAGGTTATGGGCAAACA
>NZ_KB913014.1:192805-203445 GCF_000383955.1 Rudanella lutea DSM 19387
CTACAACGGTTCATCCCCACGCGGGTGGGGAGCATGTTTCGGCGGGAGTTTCTTCCTCCGCTAGTGCCGGTTCATCCCCACGCGGGTGGGGAGCATTCTCCTTTATTACGAAGAATATTTTTACGAGTCGGTTCATCCCCACGCGGGTGGGGAGCATTTTGACAATGTATCTTTCATATAATCAATGCGCGGTTCATCCCCACGCGGGTGGGGAGCATACTGGAAATTTGCGTAAAAATAGGGTTTTCGCAGGTCAAAGAACGTTTATGTCTGTATACACCTTATTTGGTGACAAACAACCGTGCGACGGTACCCGAGAGGCATCGTCGCACGGTTCATAATAGCATGAATTGAACGCCGTCTTACTGGGGTTGAGCCAGCGAGAGCAACCCAAACCCGAAGGCTTTAGCCGGTCCAATGCCTTGCCGAAGCGCTTCGGCGAGCAGAGCGGGGTCGGTCACTTGCAACAACCCATCAAACCGAACTCCGTAGTGCGGAAGCCGCTGTTTGTCCGTCAGGTCGGGCTTCACACCTGCCGCGGCCCGACCTGACGCGGCCCGACCCAACCAGAAATCGTCTGATGTAGCGTAGAGTACCCGGAATCCATGTTGTTCGCCTTTGCGACCCAACCAGATACGGGCGGGCGTTGCCACCACGCCAACGGCTCCATCGGACGGCTCCATTCCCGCAGCCTCATCTACGTCGTATTCGGTCAGAGCTACGCGCCTGCCCTGCCGCTTACCCTCTCGCTTTTCTTTTTTGGTTGGGTTAGCCACCAGCCGAAACGCCAGTGTTTGCCCCACTGCCAGCGAAACGCTCACCGGTTTGGTGTGGGCGGGCTGGAGAAGATAGGTTTCGGGTAATTCGTTCCAGTCGGGCTGGGTAGCCGACTGGACCAGCACCGTAGGCAGAGCCTGCGCGTAGGCCATCGGTTCGAGCCGGAACAAAACACCGTGCTTGCACCGGTAGTCGGTACCCGGCTCGGTGTCGAATGCCCGCGCCAAGGTGCGGTGCAACTCGTAGGGCGACCCTACATCGCGCCGAGCATCGCGGCAGCGGGGGTTCAGGATGAGTTTAGACAGGTACATGATCAAGGGCGGTATAGATAGTTATCTCACGGGGTGCAAATCGGCGAGGTTCAAACGACAGCGGCACGTCGGTGCGCTGGGCTTTGCGCGTTTCGGCCAGTCCCGAAGCCTCCGAGAAGGCCCGGTCGAGGGGACGATCCAGAATCAGCCGGCGTGTGAGGGTGTTTTCCTCAACCCATTGCCCGCTATGTTTGGGCGTACGGGTCAGCAGCGGATCACGGGCGGTGAGCAGGGCTTCGGCTACCGACTGATTAACCACATTTCCACCTGTTTCGGGCGTGTATTGTACCGGCAGGCTGGGTACAAAGGCTTTCCGACCTAAGCAAAGCGGCCAGAAGGGTTTGGCCAGAGCTGCGTCGATGGCTTGCAACAAGGCTACGTCGTCGCTCTCAATACCGACTAGAAAATACGCATCACTGAGGTAGTAACGCTCTGACAATACGGTTTCCTGCAAATCGCTGTCCGACACCGGCTTGCCGGGGCGTAGTTTAGCTTTGGCCCGTAGTACGTTCTGGGCGGTATGATAGTCGCGCCGGACAACGCCCTCGCGTACTACCCGAACGCCCAAAGGCAACGCCGACAATTCAGCTAACGTACGGGCCTGGCCAGCAATGGGGTGCGTTTCGGCGGCACGGTCCCAGCCGAGAGCCGCACAGAGCAGCCCAATGACCCCGCTCTTTGATGGCTCCGAAAGGGTTTCCCGAATGCCGAAGCGGCTACTGACGCCCCACGACTGCATGGGCCCCGCCAACCGCATAAGGAGTGTATGGCTCATAAACGGCGGCTTAGGCGTTGATGGTTTGTTCGACGGCGGCCAGCAAACTGGCTACGTCTTCCTGCACATTCACCCCCACATCGGCCAGCTGAGTTACTTTGGAGGCATCATCGAGCAACACACAGAATGCCGAACCGTTGAGGCCGTACATTTTTTTTAGTTTGCCGTAATGCTGTCCCAGGGCTTCAATGGCTCCGTCAGTCAGGCTCCGGTCACCTTTGGGAGCAATCGGCTTCTCGAACGCATTGGCCAGCGAAACGGGTTGCCCCTTCTCACGCACCACACACAGGATGAACGCGGGTAGCGAGTGAGCCGCAAACGTATTTTGTTTGCCCGAAGGCCGCGCCTGAATGAACGCTTCGGCAAAGGCCATTACGCCCTCGCGGGCCGCTGCGGCATCGCCACCGAGGTTGCGCGTCAGCTGATCCCAATCCACGCAGGCAAACCGGTAAAAACACGACGACGCGAACCCCACGGTACCAATCATACCGGCACCGGCGTTATCGTCGGGTTGCAGGTCGTCCACCGCCGTGAAGTAGTCAAACTCCATATTCATCCGGTTTACCGAGATAGCATGGCTTACCTGACAGGCTGCATCAATATTCTCGGTCGGGCTATCGGCCAGCATCCGGCCAAACAGAGCCACATCTACTGACCGCACATGTTTGGGGTACGTTTTCTTGTATTGGTCGGCCAGTGCAGAGAAGGACTTGGCAGCTTCGTCGATCTGCTTTTGCTTCGCTTCTTTTTCTTTTTTCTGGAGCGTAGCGACTTCGGCCCGGAGAGTGGCAACCGTTTCAGCAGCGGCTGCGGTTTCTTCACCCGCTTCGTGCAGCAGGGCAGCGGCCCGCTGCAACTCTTCCGCACCAATGTAGAGCAGGTAATCGGTCATTCCCTTATCGTTCACGCCGTACAAAGCTTCGAAAAACTCCTCGGCCATCGCTTTGGCCCGCGCTTCGGTTTGCCCCTGTTTCACCAGCAGTTTAGCCACTTCAATAGGGGCTCGCTTGGTTCGAATCCCAAGCCGGTCGTCCATCTGTTCGCGGAACGTTTCGGACTGACGTACCGAGCGTTTCAGGCATTGTGATGAGATGCGTTGCCGCCGATAGCCGCCAAAATCACAGTCTTTGGGTGCCCCGCTATCGTCGCGGTTGAGGTTAGAGGGAGGGAAGTTCTGGAGAATGTGGAATTCGATGGTTTTCATGGAAAGAATCCGTTTGTGGTTATACGTTGGTTTGGTTACTAATTTCAGTCGTTTCAGCATCTGCCCCGGCAAATCCACCACCGGCGGCCTGCCAATAGTCACGTGCCCATCGTCGGCGTGCTTCGTCAGCGTTCCAATGCAGTAAATCATTGAGAAGCCGGTAAAAATCGACGGGAATCCGTTTGTCAGCTGTAGCAATGCGCTGAATCACGTTTCGAAGCGGTACGGCCAAATCTTCAGCAGGAGCGTCAAGCAGAGCTGAAAAGCGCAGATCAAGGCTCTCCTGTCCTACACTAATGCTGTTACGCAACTGCCGCAATGACGCTCCCAGCGACCGCCGTTTCGTTTCGTCGGAGAAGCGAGGCAGTTTCAGATAGCTGCTTCTATCCCAGAATTTGGTCGCGTAGAGGGCAAACAGCGCGGCCGTAAGTCGGTACGTATCAAACTCACGGTCGGTGCCTTCGGGCAGGTGCTGGCCCAGAATTCGCAAATCGCGAAAATCGCTCAAAGGGTCGGTAGCTGCCCGGCGTAGTTCAGCCAGATTGGCCCGTCCGGTGGGGCCGTGTTGTAGTTCCAGAAAGCTGACAAAGGCGGCCTGTTGGTTGTTCAGTTGATTCATACGGTTTCGGTTTTTAGAGGTTTATCAATTTTCGGGTAAAGCGTGCCGTAACGTAGCACCATATCGGCTTCGGCCAGTGCCTGTAGGGTACGGGCATCCTGCTGAAATGATTCGAGCGACTGATGCAGTGCGCGTTGTGCGGTTTGATGGAGAGTCTGTTGCCAGCGGTGTTGCAGAATCAGCAACTCCTCACCTTCAACTGGCAACGTAGCCACCTTCCCAAGAAACGTATCGAACATGCTGCCCACACCCAGCCAGTAGCGGCTTTCGGCATCAATCATCAGGACGAATGCATCCCGATCAGCCCGTTCTATGTCACCGAGTCGAACACCCCAGGGTTTGTTTAGCCTAACGCGGGTAGCAAAGGCCCGAACTGCCTCGCGTAAGCGGCCTGCTACCTTCCGAGCATCGTCCGTTTGCGTATCTGGCCCATCAAGCATTTGCTGAAGGGCAATCCAGCGGCTGGGTTCGTTGATGATACTGGGGTAAATCGTGACACGCTCGTGCCGCCAGAGCTCAACCTTTGCTTGATCATTTACCAGTCCAAACACATCGGCCAGTAGCGGTTCTTGACGGGCCATATCCAATGCATTGAGCGTACTGGGGTCAGAAAGCCACTCAAACGTACGTGGTGCGTGACCCTTATGCTCACGCGTCATCATGTAGATTGTACTGTCCTGCCATAGCGCCCGCGATGTACTGAAGCGGATCGGTAGGTCGCCTATCTTGTCGTTATAATAGTATGCCAGATGCGGATCGTCATAAAGGCGTTCCATTTTGCTGCCTTGATTGTACCGTACCCCTACAGCCTGTTTACCCTCTGAATCGGTAACGAGTTGCAGACGACGGCTTTGGAAGGTGAACAACCCCCGTACACCAAACACCTGCTGGTCTTTAATTGGCTTTGGCGGGTCCTGCGCTTCCCAGGTGGCAGTATGTGCGTCTTTTGACGCATTACCCCAAACATTCTCAACCGGTGCCAGGTTGAGCAGTAATGCCCGAAATAGAGACGTTTCACCATTAACTGAACCGCGCAGCCAGAAAAAAGCCCCACCAACCAGCGGCCCATGGCAGAGATTGAACGGTTGCGCAACGCCCCCACCCAATGCAGCAGCCTGACAGCAAACCAATGCACGAGCAGCCTGGGCAAACGTCATCGTCTGCGGAACACTGTCAAGGTCATGGCTGAAAAGCAGTGCATTGTTACCACTTGTGGCTGCGTGTTGTAGCCGCGACAAAGGCGAAATCTCTTTGGCGTCGGTTTGCGGATTACCGAAAAAGGGCCGCACAGGCGACAGTAAATCGAAATGCGCATGGTACTGCTTCAGATAAGCATCTACCCGGTCGGCATCAAACCACCCGGCGTCCCACGTTGCGAACCATTCAGGTTCGTTGGCTAGTTCAGGGAATACCGAAGCCACCAGCGCGGCCAGTAGCCGGTTGAGAGAAATGGTTTCCAGTGGATTATCTGTGGCCAATTCAGAAATGTCGTGCGCCCGGAGGAGGGCTTCGCGTAGCCCCACCGCTGCGGGCGGTTCTCCCCCACGCCACCGTACGGGTAGCCAGGGTTCATCAAGAAGATTGTAGGTGGTCATTACCGGTATTAAGGTTTATTGTAAATCAATCCCAGCCGCTCATTCAACTCAAGGTGAACGCCACCGACCACGGCCGTGTAATGGGTCAGTTCGATAAGTTGGAAGCGTTTGAGTAGCCGGTTCTCTTCCTGCTGTTGTTGCCAATCTTCATTCGGTTCCTTCCACAAAGCCGATACAATACCGCCATGACTAATTCGCACGGCAGCGCCGAATATAGATCGTAGTAATTCAGGCGTCATATACTGTTTTTTGCCACGCCGAATTAAGGTAGGGCCCGTTGGGGTAAGGCCCCAGCCATCGTCGGTACGGTGTAGTAGCAATACCTCAGCGTTGACGCCTTCGGGGTCGCGGGTAAAAGCCTGTAGGTGCTTCGGTACGTTGCCGTTCGGATTGTCTTCGTCCTCTGTCAGCAGGTTTTCTTTAGCCTGAAATAAATCCTGCATATGATTTGGCGGGGGAATCAACCGCCCATCGGCATCGGCCTGTTGACGGCCGTTGCGGGCGTTCCAGTCGTCATTAGCCTTTTCGTAGTCAACCTGAGCGGCCGGATTCAGCGGTTGAGAGAAACTAAATTGTTGAGTATATACTGCTTCAACCAGTTCCCGATAACCGGGTAAGGTTGCATCGCCCAATGGCAAGGCCCAACCTTTCCGGTGCTGCAATACGGCCCACGTTTGCCACAGCAGCTTACGACCATAAATCCGCCCGGCTGCCGATAACTCATCAACATTCGGCAGTTCGCCCGGCTCCGCTTTGGGGCAGGCGATGTAAAGTACAGGTGTTTCGTAGCCGGCAGGTCGGTTATCACGATGATGCCGATGGAGTCGCCCGGCGCGTTGCAACAGCAAATCAACCGGTGCCAGGTCCGTAATCATCGCATCAGCATCGAGGTCAAGACTCTGCTCAATCACCTGTGTACCCACCAGCAGACCAGGTCGGTCAGGTCGTCTTGGACCAAACCGTTCACGAGCTTTTTCCTCCCGATCCTGTCGCCACGCCTGCGGCATTCGCGCATGAAGCAGTAACCGATCTTCCGGCGGCAGAAGAACATCGTCGTCGAGTAAACTAAATAACTCCTGCGCCCGGTCTACCTTGTTACAGATAACCAACACCGTCGCTCCTTCTCCGATCAGCTTTCGGGCCAGTTTGGCTAAAGCGCTAACCTCCTCCGAACACCACTGGAATGTCAATCGCTGTCCCCGCTTGCTATCGGGCTTAAAAGAATGAGATATCATCTGGCCTCCAGCGACCTGCCAGGTTACCGGATACGGAGCCAGCGCCGAGTTTTCTTCCAAATCCGGTTGCGCGCCCCAGGCCGTAATCATTTGCCGACGAGCTTCACCGGGCAACGTGGCTGATAACACCACAACGTTGATGTCCAGAGCACGCAACCAAGGCAACAACCGCCCAAAAAGGGTGTTCATGTAGGTATCGTAGGCATGGACTTCATCGAAAATGACCGTCTTGCCACAAAGCGCGAAGAGCCGAAGAAAGAAATGCTTGGCAAAGAGAACGCCCAGAAAGATCTGGTCTACCGTACCGACACCATAGGGCACCAGCAACGCCCTTTTCTTGGGCATAAACCACGAAAGCAGGTGATTCTTCGCTCCGGTATCGCCAGGCAATGTTCGCTCGTCATCATCATCATCCACGATAGAAGCGGTCAAATCCTCAACCGCTAACAGCGACAGAGCATCGTCGCGTAACAGGTCATTCCCATGTACAAGCCGCAACGCTGCGGTATCTCCTACGTGTGCCCCCCGCAATTTTTTTTCTTTGTCCCCTTTCAAAAAAGCCGCCAACCGAGGATACAACCCATCGGAGGTCGATTGCGAAGGCATAGCCGCATAAATACCCTGACCAAATCGCCCGGCCAGATAAAAAGCAGCTTCGGTTTTACCTTCACCTGTGGGGGCTTCTACAATGAGCAGGTTAGGCGTGTTCTTATCCAATGATACCTTACGGGCAATGCTTTGTAAGGGCCGGGGCCTATTGCCAAAGTGAGCCTTAAACGATTTGACCCGTAGCTTAGCCTGATGCTTCAGTCCAGCAGCTTGATACGCTTTCATCGCCCCCGCTCGACTACTTTCCAGATAAGTTGCCAAATCGTCGTCAGCCCGCACGGTATGGTCATAACACGTTTGCATGGAACCCAGCCAGTCGGCCAGGGTAGCCCACCCCGCAAAAGCCATCATCCAGTCGGGCCAGCCCGACCGCGAACGGCGGTCGATTACATTTTGGCGACCCGTCTTTGGCCAATTGGCTCCCCAGGCATTGAAAACGGCATTAGCTAAGTCGAGCTGAGCCTGCTTCCAATGGTTATCGCCAAGTGCAGCTACAATCCGTTTGTCTTCTGCCACGCCATCCGTTATTCGGCGTAGACTTAACTTGCCATGATGAATACCCACACAGGTGGCCAGCGCATCAAGCAGGGACTCGGGTAATGGCTTACCCTGACGGTCTTCGTCAATATCCAGATGCAACCACCGGCGCACAATAGCAATAGATGCGTGACCGTGATGCAGCCGGTTGGCTTCGGGATGAACGTGTAGACCTGCTTCGGCCAGCTTGTAAACTACTTCCGGCGCTGCTCCCGGAATTCCCTGAAAACTCGGAATCCCCTTTCCCAAATCGTGCAACCCGATCCAGATGCTCAGGAACCGACCCGCATCGGTTAGATTCATGCCGAGGGCGTCGGCCATTTTTTGTTTGAGCCTTGGGGTAAGGAAATTATCCCAAAGCACTTGTGCGGCACTGCCTACATCAATGAGGTGCGCCCAGAGAGGGTGTGTCCAATCGTCGGGAAGGCCCTCGATTTTTTCGCGGTTGGTTTTGGCCCAGAAGAGCCGCCAGGGTTCGGTTGTCATGGAAAAGAGGAAGGTTAATTTCGGTATCGGTCCGAAACTTACGCCGGGGGTGTTGCTACGCCGGACTTTTGGTGTCCACTGAGAAACTACCGATACCGTTCGAGCAAGATTTTCGCTTCGTCGCGGAGCCGCTCGCGCAGGAGGTCGGGGGTCAGTACCGTAATGCCCACGCCCCAACCCTGGCAGAAGGAACGCATCTCCTCGAACCCCTCTAATTCGTACGACACCACCAGCCGCCCGTCGGGCCGCTCTTCTTCGATCAGTTGCGTCGGGTGGTACTGCCGCTCCCGGAAAAACAGCGCCTTGTCGGGTTCGACTAATAGTTGCAGCAGATAACACTCGCCATCATTTATAGCCCCGAGTGAGGCTCGAAAAAACTGTTCGGCATCAAAGTCTCGGTCCATATCGAAATACGCATCCGGGCAAAGCTCAACCCGGCTCACGCGCGTCATTGAGAAGTTGATGGGTTTCTGCCGTTTGTGGCAAAAGGCCACCAGAATCCAGGCCCTTCCCCGCTTGATAAAGCAGTAGGGGTCAACTTTCCGGCCGACGGAGCGCCGGTTGTCTTTAGCGGTCAGATAATCAATACGCACCGACTGCCGTTCGTCCATTGCCCCTTCAATGGCCCGGAAACAGTCGAGAGCAAACTGGTCGGTGGGATCTTCGGCAAAGTGCCATTCCTGCATGGGTTCGTCGAGATCGAAGACATAAGTGACAGGCCGGGCGTGTTCGAGGAGTTTGTCGAATGCCCGTTTGAGAGCAGCTACGTGCGGTGTCCCTACCAGCACCGCCCGGCTGGCTTTGGCGGCAATGGCCAGTGCCCGGAGTTCTTCAGTGTCGAAACGCAGGTCGGGTACAGGTACACGCTGCCGGTCGGTGGGTAGCGATACGCGTTTGTGTTTACCCTGTCGATGCTCCTCAATCGGGATACCGCTCTGACGAAGCTGATCGAGAAGCCGGCGAATCTGACGGTCGCCAAGGTCAAGTAGCTGCTGAAGTTGTTGGAGCGAAAACGATTCGCCAGTATCTAATAACCGGCGTAGCTGCTCGGCTGGTGGGTGGGTAAGCATATAGGTTGTGGTTGTGGAATGCTGGCAAGGTAACACATCGGACAACAAATGTCCAGAAATAGATACATAGCGTGACATCTTTCGCCAGAATTAAACCAGAACACTCATGAAGCATAAACATGCCATGCGCGATTTGCCTAAAATCCGGGACTCGCTGTCGTACCTCTACTTCGAATACGGCCACCTCGAACAGTCGAAGCTGGGGGTTGAATTTGTCAATAAACAGGGGAGCATTCCAGTGCCGGTAGCCAGTCTGGCGGCTTTACTGCTGGGGCCGGGCACGACCATCACCCACGGGGCCATCCGAACGGTTACGGAGGCTGGCTGCTCGGTTGTTTGGTGCGGAGAGCAGGGCGTCCGGTGCTATGCACAGGGGGTTGGCGAAACTCACAAAGCTTACCGGCTGATGCGTCAGGCGGAGTTATCGGCCACGCCCGATTTGCGCCTTCAGGTTATTGAACGCATGTACCGGGCGCGTTTTCCTGAGCCACTGCCACCGGGATTGCGGATCGAACAAATTCGTGGACGCGAAGGCATCCGCGTACGGGAAGCTTATGCGGATGCAGCCCGCCGGTTCGGTGTCGAGTGGACGGGGCGGAGCTATAACCGCACCGACTGGGACGATACTGACCCAATAAACAAAGCCCTCTCATCGGCCAATGCCTGTTTGCATGGGCTGGTACATGCGGCCCTGCTCTCATCAGGATACTCGCCTGCTTTGGGATTCATCCACCAGGGCAAGCAGTTATCGTTTGTGTATGACATTGCCGACCTCTACAAGATGCAGGTGACGGTGCCCGTCGCATTTTCGGTAGTGGCCGAAGGGGTCTCGAAGCCCGAAACGCTGGTCAGAAAACGGTGCCGCGATGCTTTTACAAACCTGAAACTTCTGCAACGTATTGTGCCCGATGTGGACAGGATACTTCGGTTGGATGTGGAGTCAGAAACACCGGATGGTTTCGACCCCGACGACGACCCGGCCCTGCCGACACCCTGGTGGAGTAACCCGAACGGGCCTAAACCCGATAAGCCATGATGGTGTTGATGGTTGAACGGGTATCGCCCTCGTTACGGGGCGACCTAGGCCGCTGGCTGATTGAAGTACAGGCGGGGGTATTTGTGGGCCGAGTGAGCGAAGTGGTACGTGAGGCCTTGTGGGAACGAGCTACCAACCGCGCCGACGATGGTACAGTCACCCTACTTTGGCGGACCAGTAGCGAACAGGGCTTCGATGTGCGGACGTGGCAACCTAAACAGTACGTTCCAATTAACGTAGATGGGATCTGGCTCACGCTCCGCCCAGCGGCCGACACATAAACGGTAGAAACGGTCAAAAAACCTCTTCTCCGAACAAATTGGCAGTATTTTCCCCACGCGGGTGGGGATGGACCGAATCACGTCATTACATTTGCACTCACAAGG
>NZ_KB913014.1:203545-203683 GCF_000383955.1 Rudanella lutea DSM 19387
ATTTTCCCCACGCGGGTGGGGATGGACCGGACCACCCTCACACGACGAACAACTTGGGCAGATTTTCCCCACGCGGGTGGGGATGGACCGTTGGAGTACAGAGGTTCACTATTGCCAAGCCCATTTTCCCCACGCGGG
>NZ_KB913015.1 GCF_000383955.1 Rudanella lutea DSM 19387
GTGCCCTCCACCCCGTTCTGGCGCACGCGGATGGTGATGGGCTTGGGATCCAGCCGCAGGCCCGCTTCGACCACATGGCTGGGATTGGTGGTCCAGCCCGTCACCCCGATGGCCAGGTACTCAACGGGAGCCCCGTTGCCCCCGGTAAAGCCGAAGGTGATGGCCCCGGCAGGGCAGTTGTAGCTCACCAGGGTAGCGGCTAAGGCGCTGCCTGCGGGGGGCGGGGTGGTGGTTTGACTCGCCACGGGGCTAACGGTGAGTTGGAAACTGGTGCTGTTGGTGAGCCCACCGGGGTCGGTGGCAGTGAGGGTGATGGTGCTCACCCCCGACAGAGAGGGTGTGCCGGTGAGGGTGTTGCCGGTGAGGGCCAGCCCGGCGGGCAGACCAGTGGCCGAAAGCACCAGACTCGCCGGCGTCTGGGCGTCGGTGAAGACCGAGCCCACGTTGAGGCTGTAGCCCACCCCGAGGGTGGCCGACTGAGGCCCGACGGCATTGGCGAGGGTGGGCGGGGTGTTGCCCCCACCCCCGGCACAGGTGGCTCGGGCGTCCCAACGGAGGGAGACGGTGATGCCATTCTGGGTGGCCAGGATGGTGAAGGGCTCCACGTTGGGGCTCTGGTTACGGATGTCCTGAGCGAGCTGGGTGTCGACGGTGGCCGAGCAGGAGGTGGTGGGGGCGGTGATGCCGATGGCCGCGTAGGTAATGGGCGTACCATTGCCCCCGCTGACACGGAACTGGATCTGCCCGGTGCTGCAGTTGTAGGCGGGCTCGAGCAGGGTGAGTGGTGTGCCGAGAGTGCTGGGGTCGGCCCCGCAGAAGACGGGCGGGTTGAGGACGGTAAGGGTAAACTGGGCGGTAGCCGAGCAGCCGTTGGGTGCCGTACCGGTAACCGAATAAACGGTGGAACCGGTGGCCGACGTGGGGGGCTGGATGGCGGAGGAGGAGGCCCCGGTGTTCCACTGGTAGTTGGCCCCCCCGGTGGCGGTTAGGGTGACGCTCTGTCCCTGGGCGACGGCGGGCGCGGGAGCCGCGTTAATGGTCAGGGGTGGCGCGGTCGTGCTGCCGGTGACGGAGACGGTAGCCAGAGCCGAGCAACCGCCCACGCCGGTGACGACTACCGAGTACGTGCCGGCCGTTGAGACAGTAGCGGTGTTGGTGGCCCCGGTCTGACTCAAGCCCGGTCCAGTGAAAGCATAGCTTGCTCCGGCTGGAGCTGCGGTGAGGAGTACAGTCGGATTGCTACAGGAGATGGAGCCGGACGCGACGAGGGTGGCATTGACGGCATTGGTGGCACTTTCGACGGTGGTGGTGGCAGTTGCCGTGCANCCGTTGGNTCCGGTGANNGTGACCGAGTAGAGCCCCCCGGCNGAGANGGNNGCNGTNTTNCNNGNNCCNGNNTGGNTCAATCCNGGNCCNGNNAANNGGTAGGTGCCCTGNCCGGCGGGTGANGCCGTGAGGGTAACGGTTGGGTTGGCGCAGGTCACCGAGCCGGATGCGGCCAGGCTCACCACTGGTGAGGTTTTGTCTTCGCTCACGCCGACCGAAGCAGTGGCCGCGCAGCCGTTGGTGGTGGTAACCGTGAGCGAATAGGTGCCCGCCGAGTTGACGGTCCGGGTGGCACTGGTGGAGCCATCGTCCCAGCGGTAGGTGCCTTCACCCGAGGCTGTCAGGGTAGCCGTGGGGTTGGTGCAGGTAAGGGTTGTCGACGGAGCGGCAATGCTTGCTGTGGGCGGGACATTGACCGTCAGGCTGATAACCGACGAGTTGATTCGGCCGTTTTGGGCGACAGTAAGCGTATAACTTTGCGTACCCGACCCCGTGGCGGTCAGACTCTGATTAAAAGCGGGACTTATTGTGCTACCTGTGATAGGCTCAATGCCGTTGGTTAAGGTGAAGGCATATGTGCCTGTCACATTACCCACATTAGCAGTAAAGGTTAGCGGATTATCTGCACAGACCGTAGCGGGTGTAACGGCAACGTCCGTGAGTAAGATGTCGTCCAAGAGCTTGACAACAAAAAAATCTTCAATTCCCGCTGAGCTGAGGGGGGTAGTGCCGGGGCCGGGGTCGAAGTCGACCGTTTCTGCAAAAGATCCCGTTAGATAGATATTTCCCGCGTCATCCAATGCCACTGAATAGCCAACATCACCACTACTCCCTCCCATGTTTCTGGCCCAATGTAGATTACCTGACGCGTCTAATTTGGACACGAAAATATCTTGACTACCCGCTGAAGTGAGGAGGGTGTTGTCAGGGCCAGGGTCAGCGTCCACCGTTCCTCGAAAGAATCCCGTTAGAAAAATATTGCCCCCAGGATCCAATGCGACAGATTGGCCTTCTTCTACACTACTTCCCCCTATGCTTCTGGCCCAAACCAGACTGCCCGCTGCGTTTAATTTGGTAATGAAAATATCCTCTCTTCCCATTGAAGTGAGGTTGGAGGTGCTGGTGCCGGGGTCGAAGTCCACTGTTCCTATAAAGTATCCAGTCAGATACACATTGCCCACGGCATCCACCGCCACCGCATTGCCACCATCAAAACTACTACCTCCTACATTTCTGGCCCAGACCAATTCACCTGATGCGTTAAACTTTATTACGAAAATATCTGAACTTCCCGCTGAGGTGAGGTTGATGGTGCCAGGGCCGGGGTCAACGTCAACCATTCCCTGAAAGGATCCTGTCGTATAGACATTGCCCGCGGCATCCACCGTTATTGATCGTCCAATATCAGCATTACTATCACCTATGCTTTTAGCCCAGACCAATTCGCCTGACGCGTTAAACTTTATTACGAAAATATCTGAACTTCCCGCTGAGGTGAAGTTGATGGTGCCAGAACCGGGGTCAACGTCCACTATACCCTGAAAGGATCCTGTTGTATAGACATTGCCCGCGGCATCCACTGCCACAGAAAAGCCAACATCATTGTTGATACCGCCTATGCTTCTGGCCCAGACCAGATCGCCGGATGTAGTAAATTTTGTAATGAAAATATCTAAAGCTCCTGCTGAGATGAGAGTGGAAATGCCAAGGCTAGGGTCAAAGTCGGCCGTTTCTGTAAAGTATCCCGTTGTATAGACATTGCCCGCGGCATCTACCGCCACCGATCGGCCTACCTCAAGACTACTCCCTCCTAAGCTTTTTGCCCACTGGAGGGTTTGGGCGGTGAGCTGGGCGGGAAACAGCGCTAAGCCCGTGAACAAACAGACAATCAAAAGAAGCGGGAGCAGTCGGTGTGGCCCATTGCCTCCGGCATAGTGGTGGTACTTTTTCATTGTCTTTTATACAAAATGAGTTAGTTTCAAAAAAAAGATGAATGACAGGGTTTTGCTAGCTCCGGGGCCTTCCCCATTAGGGCAGCTTTACGACACGGACACTTTGGCTACGGGTGGGTGTTTGGACCCGCAGTACGTACACGCCCCTACCAATCCCAAGGTGCAGAGAAATAGACTGTTGTACCTGTGCCAGCTCGAAGCGCTGGGTATCGATCACTTGACCCGTGAGGTCCACCAGCTGAGCAAGTAGCACCTTTCCCTGGGCACCTCGGACGTGGGCGTCCACCCGCTCGCCCGGCACGGGGTTGCCCAGCACCACCACCTCCAGTTCGGGTGCCGTCTCCGTGGCCACCCGCGCCGGTCGGCTACAGAAAGCGCCAAAGTCGAACACAACCGGGGTGCCCTCTACCCCGTTCTGCCGC
>NZ_KB913016.1 GCF_000383955.1 Rudanella lutea DSM 19387
TTTATTCCCCGTTTGGTTATAGTTTTTGTTTATGGTTATGTATTTGATTATCAACACCGTAGGGCGGGCCGAAGAACGGTATGAGCGGAGCGAATACCGTTCCGGCTCGCTTCTACGAACGCGTCAGCCTGCACGCCATCGGCGGGCAACACAGACCGCACCGCGCAAGGGTAGAAGGGAAAAAAACAGGTTGCTTAAGTTGTACCAGTTGCACGAGTTGCACCCGTTGTTCAGAGTGTGGCCGTTGTGGTATGACTGGTATTGTTCATACCTGGCCAACCTGCGCCAGAAACTGCCCTATCTTTTCCAGATCATCTAACCGCCACGTGTCGGGATGCTGGCCACGTCTGGAAAAATCCCGGTAGTGTTGCAGGCCCAACAACCGGCGGAACCTAACCAGCGGGATAGGCGAGTTTTGCAGCCAGCTATACAACCCGTCGCGGGCCTGGAAAAACCGTTGCAGGTCGGCCCGCTCCTGCTCCGTGCCGTACCGATGGGTTAGGCGGGTAACATCGGCGTACGTAAACGGTAGCTCTCCGCGTCGCTTGGTATAGTAGTTGGTCAGGCTCAACCCTAAGAAGCTGGCCACAGTGGGCGCGTCCTCCTGGGCGGCTCGTTGGGTTACGCTGGTTAGTATCTCCCGGTATCGGCTGACCACTTGCAGCAGGCTCCGGGGGTTAGTGCGCGGTAGGCTGGCCGATGCTGCGGCCCCTTCCGCCTGTTCGCTCTCACGTACTAAAATCATACCTCTAAATTACTAAACAGATAGGGAAGGTAGAGAAAAAATGTTGATAACTAAATTTATAGTTGCCGCCCCTTTCGATTTTTTTAGCAACGCGCGGTCTTATTTGTTTTTTGCTTTTTCCGTCCTAATTCCTGCACCGTCAGGATTAGTTTTTTCACTTTATCCACCGCCTTTTTAGCAACGCGCGGCCCGACAACTATCATAGTAGGAAATTTCTTTATAGTTATATTTCTTATATAGGTACGAAAACGAATAAACCGAGAAATACCCCCACTTGGGAGGCCGAATAAACCGAGAAATACCCCCACTCGTTGGGGTAATAAACCGAGAAACGCCCCCGATTTATCCGAGTAATATTTTACATCTCTGTTTTTTCTGTCTATCTTCGGCCTGCTCCCTGACAGAAGGGGGCTAAATGGCATTTGTGAGGATGGAAGATAAGCGTAGCACTCAACTGGTTTTACCGCTCGGCTTGACCTATGAGCCGAAACATAAGGACTTAGTTAAACAGCACTGGAACGTAACGTTTGCCCGTCAGGGGCGTATGAGCGTTACGGCCAAACGTATCATGGCCCGCGTCATTGACCAGATACGCGACGATGATTTTAAGCTACGGCCCTACTATCAGTTCCGAATCGTGGACATCATCACCGATGCCGGGATAACGAAGGAAACGGCCTATAAAGAGGTTCAGGGGGCATTGCGTGAACTAACGGCGGCAGCATGGGAATTTGAGAGCTTGGACGGGTCAGAATGGTATATCCGGCACCTACTCGACACGACGAAAGAACGGGCTATAGGGTACAAAGATGGAATCATTACGGTACTGCTCAACCCACAGTTAGAGCCGTATTTTATCCAGATCGCCCACTACTCGACCTATCAGATTAACAACTACATGGGTCTAAAAAGCTGGTACTCGATGCGCTTCTTTGAAATTCTGTCGGCCTTCCGGGATACGGGCGTATGGTGTCCGACGGTTGAACAGTATCGCCAGCTTATGGACTGTTCCGAGGAGAAAGACAAGCGCGGCAAGATTAAGCGAGACAAGGAGGGGAACCCAAAGATGAAGTACCCTGATACCCGCGACCTGATCCGGTTCACCATGACAGAGCCGTTAGAGGAGTTGGCCGGTACGAACCTGGCGTTTGACTTCGAGCCGGTGTACGAGACTGCCCGCATGACGCGGGGCCGCAAGAAGATAACCGGCTTTAAGTTCACCCTGAAACGTAAACAGGATGGTAAGATACCGGAGTACTGGCTACAAAATACGGTAGTTTCTAAGGTTGTGGCCGGCCTGCGGGCTTGGAAGGTAACAGATAAAAATATTGCCCTCTATCTGGAAGACATAGGAACCAAAGCGGCTAATAAGCTACTGTACGACTGGCAGTTAAAGGAAAACACCGACGACCGGATAAACGACCGGGTGAAGTACTGTAACGCCGTGTTTGTCCGAATGGGTAAGGCTGCTCAGGAACGACTAAAACAGGAGGTTCAGGCGGCTTTAAGATAAGGTTAGGTATCGTAATTGCTAACTATAGTATGTAGATGCAAGATAATGAGGGACATACTTTTGTGCTATCTATAGTATGTCAATTACTTGAGCCTACGTGTAAAATTTGGACTGGTCGTTAAAGCTCTAAGAAAAGAGCAAAAACTATCCCAAGAAGAACTTGCGGAGAAGGCGGGTTTGCATAGGACATACATAGGTATGATTGAGAGGGGCGAGAAAAACGTAACCCTTGAAAACATACATAAAATTTCCCAAGCATTAAACGTCTCTCTCCCTGTTCTATTTGGCCGAATGCCGGAGTAGGAGCGTATTCATATATAAATAACGTATGCTCCACGTATGCAACCAAATGACCCTATTACAAACGATAAGATTTTAATCACCGGTGAGTTTACGGCTGAAAAAACTAACGATGTATTTAAGTCGGTCGTGTTCATTTACGATGATATAGTTTGGGAAGGGGCTATTCCTAAATATCTTGAAAGACAAGGAATAGTAATGTCAGATGAAGAAATTTCTGAGAGGATACCAACATTCTACGAGAACTTAAACCCGATTAATCGTAGTAAGTGGATTGCCGAGAGTGATTCACAGTGGGCTGATAAGGAAAGCCAGACTTATAAAGTGCTTAACGCATTATATTCTGGTGAATGGGAATGTCGTGTTCACGGTCCCGTTCCAGAAGTTAATCCACAGCCCGCAGCCCGTCTAAAAGCATTAAAGACGATGGGTTATGTTATAGGCTCTCAGCGTCGGGAATGTAAACATTGTGGTGGCCGTGCTATGCATGATATACTAATCATGTTGCCTGCATTTGAAGCACGATTTGAACACGGCAATGAGCTACGAAAACCAATGTCTGACAGGTTCAAAGAGAGAACCAAGTCGATATTAAAATTTAAAGAAGTTTGTTTTGGTGTTAGACGTTCATCAAAAGAATTAATAATAGACCACAAATTCCCCTCTCAGAGATGGGGACAACCCGAATCCGATAACCCGGACGATATGCCAGAAAGTCAAATAAGACATAAATTCCAACTTCTGAGCAATCAAACAAATATGTGGAAGTCAAGATATTGTGACCGATGCGTTAAGGAGAATATACGGGGGGACTTTATGGATATAACGTGGTTCTATGAGGGTAATGCTTATTGGCAAGGGGCTGACAAACACGATGAAAACGGTTGTGTTGGCTGCCCTTGGTATGATTTGGAAAGGTGGAAGGACGAACTAAATAGGGTGCTGAACTCTTAACGTATAACACATAACAAAGGGCGGGTTCAAACCCGCCCTTTGTTATGTGTTATACGTTAAGAGTTTGGCCTTCACTGCTAATGCTATATGCTTGGCCATTAAGCAAGGAACGGCATTACCAATCTGCCAATACGCCCTCTTAAATGTGCCACTAAAGACAAAATCATCAGGAAAGGTTTGTAACCTGGCCATCTCGCGCGCAGATAGCACCCTATTTAATTCATAATGAATATGACAACCACCGTGATTTTCCTTCACGGCCATACTTGGAACGCCCTTGTATTGGCGTTTAAAAGCGTCTCTGAAAGTCTCGTAGAGAGATCCACCATGTGGAACATTTGCAATACGCTGCTCGAACTCTTCAGAATGCTTCGTCCATTCGTGGTTAATTGTAGGATTGCGAGGGACTAATTTTAAATCATCAATAGCACTTTCTATTGACTTGTAATTCTCTTTTGAGAATATTTCTTTGGGATAAGGATTTTCTAACCCAAGCCGATTACCTACAAATATGGCTCTTGTTCTAAGCTGTGGTACGCCGAAGGTTGCCGCTTCTAATATTCGAGCGGTCATATCTGGATATCCGGCTTCGGCAAACTGTTTGATGATCTCACGGTAAACGGTTCCCCCCTCCATAGTAAGAATACCGGGTACGTTTTCCATTACCACAAACTCAGGTTGAAAATGCTTTACAAAGCGTATATACTCCCGAAATAGCTTGTTCCTCGGGTCGTTAGGATTTCTTAAACCTGCAACAGAAAAACCCTGACAAGGAGGCCCCCCAAAGATTACGTTTACTTTTGTTCCGCCTAACTTTTCCTCTAATACGCTCTCGGTTAGCTCTTCAATAGGAGTTTCAAAGTGTATACTTTCAGGAAAATTTCTGCGGATTGTATTTGATGCGTCTTTGTCTATCTCAACGCTGGCGACCTTCTTAAATCCGGCAGACCTCACGCCAACAGACATACCGCCCGCTCCTGAAAACAAGTCTATAAATGTCGCGTTCGTAGGTTCATCAGAAACCTTTGTCGTGTCAACTACACCCCAATTACCATTAGAGATTTTATCAGCATCGAGTTGGTTCTTTAGTGATGTGTATCTACTTGTTGCATCTCTGGCCCCTTTTGACAGTCTGGATTTTTTCACCTTGCTGGGTGCTTCCTCAACTATTGATACGAGGTCAAAAAGTGATGTTTGCATACGCTCTACGGCCTTTTTGCTAATTATAGTATTCAAATTAAGGGCGCATTTTTGATAAAGTCAAAGATTACCCCTAATATCTTTCGTCAAAATATTCTTTGCCATCTATGTATGTTCGTCGTAACTGGCCGCGAAAAACAATAGTGTCGGCTTTTTGTGATTTGAGGTATGCAGCCAAAAGGTTAGGAGCTTCGATTATAAAACTCTGCTCCTCCTTCTCGTAATAGATTCCTGTTAGTGGGTCTTTGCCAGGCTCTCTAACGATCTTCACATTATAGGCTTTGCTGGGATATTCCATATAAAGCATCATCCAAAGATTTTCTGAAAAAATCCCCGCTTCTCCTGCGCTGGCATTCGCTCAGCAAGTTTGGTAATCATGCTTTTAATGTCGTCTAACTCGGTGCGTATATCTTCTTGACGCATTGGGGGCTGACTGCCTTTCTTTATTTGCTCCTGGGCATACTGGCGTAAATCTTCGTTTACGTACTGACCTATCGTCTTACCGCTACGCTGCGCGGCCTTCTCGATGGCAGTACGGGTTTCAAGGTCAACCCCGCGTACTGTCCACAAACCCACGTCTGGGGCGCGTCGGGGCCTGCCTCCTTTGCCCTTTTTCCCCTCTGGCTCCGGCTCTGCTGCGGCCACGTCAACCGCTGTAAAACTTAACTCCGGTTTTGTTGTGTCGTCTTGGGTAGCCATTGCAGTAAAGTACGACGTTTTGTTATGGCTGTAAACTACGTCTTTTTCCTCGTTAGTCGCAACTGCTAACAAAACTCCGGTTTTGTTTTACGCTTCTATACTCGTTGCATTTTTCGGGGTTTTGGGGTGCTGGTGGGGTGGCTCCGTTTCAGGGAATAGTTTCTTAACATAAGATTCTTTATAAAACCACCCTCCAAAAAGTACTACGTTTTGTTCACGCTTGTAAACCCGCCTACGTTGTACTTTTCCGTTTTACCCCCCTTTTTGCCGAATCGTACAAAATCCGTCATTGACCGGAAACCAAACAATGTTTGGTAAGTGCGGCCAAAATGCACGAGCTGCGGGCGGGGCTTGCGCCCGATCTGGCCCGGCTCCTGGCCACGTCCGGCCCTCGGTGGGGGCGGCTCTCCAAAGATTGTTTGGTTTCCCTTCCATTGCTTGTTTAGAAGTTGCCAAAAGCTAAGGGCCAATTTTGTAGTAGATAACTACAAAATTGGCCCTTAGCTTTTGGACAAAGAATTACGCCGGGGCGACGCTTCGCTAAGCTATCTCGCGCCGATGGCGTACCCGGCTGACAGGGACACAAGGCAACTGTTATAATGCTGCCACGTCGAGCTAAACAGGGCCGTTTTGCCAAACTGAGCCAGTAACTGAACGTTGAACTGTTGGCGGTTCAGTTGTAAGCCGGTGGCTATCCCGAAGCTACTACGGTACTTGTCCTCGATGTTATACCGTTCGCGCTCATACGTTGGGAATACAGTGTTGGGGCTTCCCTCGCTTACTTCCACGTAATGACTACCCCGAATCTGCAAATACGGCCCTAACAATAGGCTGACCGCGTTTTTACCGTTGGTCAACGGCTCCCGGAAGGGCAAAAGAAACGTAACGGCGGGGGTTGTATTGACGTTGGTTTGAGTCCCGTAAACGGTACGGTCGGCTCGTGTCCAAACCAGTTTATAACCAATCCGGTAAAGCGATACGTTAACTTCGGGCTGTACTTGGATGGCTCCGATTTGCAGCGGCTTGGCTATGCTGATACCATAGCCGGGCGTTGGGCTAAACTGCACCTGCGGCAACAACTGGCCGGGCTGCGCTCCGCCAAAGCTGGGTAAGGGGGCATTGGGGGCAAATACACTTTGAACGCCTACCCGTATTTGTATGCTCTGGGCGGGGCTGCGGCCTGCCAGTAGAAGCAGGGCCAACAGCCATAAAAGCCCGTTATTTTTTCCTGTGGGGGTTTTCATGGGTTAAGTCTTACATAAAGTTTTGCCAGTCTTCCGGCTCCGGCTGGGCCGCGTCCGGCTGCTGCGCCTGAGCGGGTGGAAGTAGCCGGGGGGCGGGCTGCGCCCTGGTGTTGGGGCTATCGGGCCGGGCGTTGGGGGCTGCGGCCGCTCGTTCGTCAGCCTGGGCGGTTGACGACCTGCGCCCGGTCTGCTCCTCACTCCGGGGCGCGTCGACGGGGGCTTCCTGCGCCCGGCCGGTGGTGGCCAGTATCTGGTTTACCTGGTCTTTGATGCGGCTGAACTGCTGGCGCGTGTCGGTCTCACTTACCTGCTTAAATGGTTTGATGAGCTGCGCCTGGCTGTCAGGGGCGGCAAAGTACCGCCTGAATTCGGCGTGGCTCCCTTCGGCCAGAATGCCCGCAAACTCGCCTTGCTCAAAGCGCATAACGGCCTGAGCCTCTAAACGGTCGCGCTGCTGCACGTTCCGGCTCTGGCTGAAGCTGGTGCCGTTATCACTGTGGCTTACGCTGCGCCCGGTATATTCCTGGTCATAGCGGCCAAACATCCGGCTCACCCGTTCGGCGACTTCGGGCGTGGTCGAGCGGCCAAAGAACTGGTTTGATAATGAGCCTAAAATCATTTCGCTCGTCTCCCGGCCAAAGGCTCCCACCATTTGGGAAATGTCTTGTACGGCGTAAACCGTGGCTATCTTATTGCTGCGCCCGGTGGCCGGTAGCTGCTGGAAGTTGGGAATAAACAGCGTAGGAGCTTCATCGAGGATAACGACGCTTGGCCGCTGGCCCGGTGTATTCATCCGTTTTAAGGCCGTAGAGACGATTAACGAGATCAGCGGGGAGAATGTCCCGGTTAACGTTGGGTCATTGCCTACGGTCAAAATAGCGGGCTTCTGCGGGCTGTTCAGGTCAAACGGTACGTCGTCGCCTGACAAGACCCAATAAATGGCCGGGCTAACCAGTGCCGACAGGTAGTTTTGCACCGTCGAGAATACGCCCGCTAACTGGTTATCACTCCCGACCCCACTACTCACGCTGGCAATGATGGGCCGTACTTCGTCGTCCTGCCGTAGTACCTCGATGAGTCGGCGGGGGTCGCTCTCCAGGAGCAAAGAAACCGCGTGGGGTAAGGTGCAGTACTGCGGGTGGTTGTTCCGCAAATACCAGATACTACCCGTTAATAGCACTTCCGCCGACTGAATCCAGAAACTACGCTGTTGGGCGGCTTTTACGTCTAAGTTGCTCAGGACAGTTAAAGCCGCTTCGCGGGCCTGGCTCACATTGGACAGCAACCGGGGGGCTACGGGGTTAATCCGGTGGCTGCGGCTTACATCGGTGAAGTTGACATAATACGGCGTTACGTCCGTGCCGGCATAACTGCCGGCTACGTCCTGGGCGAGCGTGGGGAATTTGAAATCATACACCAAACCCGTTAGGCCCTGCGCTCCGGCCTGTTGAATAATCGGCTCGACGAGTGATTTACTTTTACCACTGCCGGGGCCGCCGTTGATGAATGTTCCCCGGTAGGGGTTAGCCAACCACAAAGGCCCGTCGCCGGTCTGAAACACAAACCCGCCTTGTTTGGGGTCTATCTTGATGGTCTGCGGGGCGTTTCGGCGGTAGTGGCGGAAGATAGCCCAACCCGCATACGCCATAAATACCAGGCTACCCCAGCCGGTGTACTTCTTCACTAAGAAGAACGCTAACCACCAGGGCAGGGAGCGCACCCAAATCTTATTCCAGAGCATCCAGCTTTTAAACTGCTGCTCCTCGTAATACCCGATTGCATCTAAGGCAAAATCAGTGATTCGACCTAACCCCACAGTACGCAGCAAACCCAGCACGTAGGGCGTTAGAATGCTCGTTGTTAGGGTCAAAATCAACAAGTCGGCACCGTGCCAGGTAGCGGGCGTTTTGGTGGCCAGCGTGAACCACAGTAGCCCAATGGCTCCTATTATCACGTAACCGCGTGTATTGTCGTTTTTCATTGTTGGATAAGCGATTATAGGCGGGGGCCGCGTCGCTTGATTTCGGGCGGCTCCTGCTGAATAGTTTGTTTGGGTAGGGTTTGCTGCGGTCGCTGCTGCGGCTCTTGTGCTTTTTCTTCCCCTTTGGCCCGTTGTTGTTGCTGGTTTTGTCCTTGCTCTTTGGCTTTCTGCTGCTCGACGGCTCGCCGTTCTGCGGCCTGGCGTTGGGCCGCTCGCTCCTGCTCCTGGCGGTGGCTCTCGGCCCGAATCACGGCCAACTTTTCGGCTACCCGTTCGGCCTGGGTGCCGTGCTGCTGGGTGCGGCTGTAGTCGAACGTTTCGGTTTGTTTTCGCTCGTAGCTGAATCGCTGGTCAAACTGCCGTTCACTGGCCCGGATGAAGTTGGTACGGTCGAATCCTCCCTTTACGGCTCCCTTCTCGGTGGCCCGGTGATTGGTCGCCGGACTGAGTTTAAGCGGGTGTTTCCGCTCCATCTGCCCGGCCTGCTGCCGGGCTTTGAACTGGCTTAGATTCTCCGTCCGGCTAACGATAACGTGAACGTGGGTCTGTCCGCCCTCCTTCTTTTTTCCCTTCAATTCTTCGCCTGTCTGTACGGCCCGGTCCTGGTGGGTGTGGGTTCGCTCTTTCTCGATTTTGGCAAACCAAACCAGGTCTTTCCCCTCTATCCCCTTTCCAAAATTGCGGGCGTACTCGTTCATCACGTCGCGGGTATAGTCGCGCAGCTTCGCCGGATCATCGCCGATGTGCTTTAATTCTTCCCGGCTGGGGCCAATGATGATTTGGTAAAACTTCTCGTCGTCGCGGCCCAAATTCCGTTTGTTCTGGTCGATGGCGGGCGTTACCTCACTCGCCCGCATTCCGTCACGTTCTTGGCTGAACCACTGGCCGCGCTCCTGCTTCTCCAAGTAGTTCACCAGACCGCCACAACTGCCCCCACTCCCCCCACTAACTTTTACCACCATACGCTACAATTCGACTGCTCCGGCAGCCCGGTATCATTTGTTAGGGTTAGGCGGTGGGGTGGTTCCCGGTTTGGGCGGAACGGGTTGCGGGTTGTTCATGCCTGCAACAGCCGCCTTAAAGCGGTCGGTCAGGAGTTCGGGCTTTAAGGCACTGCTGATTGTTCGGATTTGCGATTGCCCTATTTTCCTCGGTACGTCCTCCTGCAATAGCTTGGTCAGTACCTGCACGTCGTCCGATAGAGGGCGCAGTATCTTCTTTTCCTGCTCCCGGATGAAGCCGATTAACCGTTTGTCTAACGCCTTAATTGCATCGGTTGGATTGTCGGCTTTGGGGTCTCTGGGGTCGGCTTTGGTGGCGTTGAAATACCGTACCATTGCCCCAAACAGGTCTTTGTTGGTCATACCGTAGGACTTGGCCAGCTTCTTAAAGTCCTCGTATAACTCCGGGTCAACGTCAATACTTTTTAGGGTTCTGCTCATGGGTCACGGATGCCCAAACGGAAACAGTACGCTGTTTATCAATTAGTTAACTGCTAAATAC